>JBKQML010000237.1:0-8920 GCA_052326545.1 Dehalococcoidales bacterium | reverse complement strand
CTGGGATACGGAAATACCGACCTGCCTAAGCAAGAACCTAAGTTTGATGATTACGTGCGAAACATCGTGCATTTTCTAGATGCCATGAAGATCAAGAAAACCAATATTGTTGGTCATCTGTTAGGATCGTCATTCGCTGCGGAAATAGCCGCAACTCATCCCGAACGGGTAAATAAACTGATTATGTGGGATGGTATTTTCCTGGACCCGGAAGAACGGAGAAAAACACAGGATGAATTTCGTGATGAGCACATGATATTGAAAGGTGACGGCTCACACCTTATCGAAGTGTGGAAATCCCGCGGCGGGAAACCCGGAGCTAATCTCCCAATGGTTAACCGGTCAGCCATTGAGTATTTAAAGTCAGGTTTAGGTGAAGGTACCGGCGTCTCACACCGCGCACTGTTTGCATTTGATATCGAGCCCGAGCTACCGAAGATAAAATGCCCGACATTGCTATTATACAGCGGTCGGCGAAGTCCGCTTTTTGCAAGACTTGAAGCCATCAAAGCGTTAATTCCAAATTGCCAGGTAAAAATTCTGGAAAATGCCAATGCCTGGGAAAAGCCTGAGGAATTAGCACAGGCAATGATGGAATTTCTAAAAAAATAACAGGACTTGAACCCATGCATTACCGACGGTGGATTGCGGTCGTTATCATTTTGGATAGCATAACCAACCTGTCGGCGATTGTTTTTTAGACTACTATTCAGATCGCGATGTCCGGTTTTTATTTGGTCAGAATACCATGGTTATGATTAACAATCATGTTTTCCGATGACCGCTATTTTACCCTTTGCACACTCAATTTCAATTGCTTCTCAGCAACCGCGAATCAGCCATAAGAGAATCAAACCGAAAACGTAAAACCATTGACAATAAATTAATCAAGGAATATTATTTAGGAATATTACAATACGTTTAATATCATTATTTTCGAGCTTACAATCAGAAAATAATGAAAGAATATAAGATGTAAAAATCTATTTAATCACGCTGAAAACAGATTGTTGCGTTTGCGCAAGATGCTATAGAATCTAATCAAATAATGTGAGGTAGACATGGGCGCATATACCATAAGAAGATTATTATGGATTCCTGTTACGGTTATCCTGACAACTATGATAGTCTTCCTGCTGGTAAGGTTTATTCCCGGAAATATTATTGACTTGATTGCATCTGAGATGGGGGCTCAAGGCCAGACGATTGACCGTGCGGCTTTGATGCATATAATGGGACTGGATGCCCCAGTTTATGTTCAGTATGGGCGTTGGGTGGCTAACATCTTTATCCACGGCAGTTTCGGCAACTCTTTGACCAGCCAAAACCCGATCACGCCAATGATAACACAGCGTGTACCGTTAACTTTTGAACTGGGACTGATGGCGCTAATTATAGGTTTGATAATCAGTCTTCCTATTGGCGTATATTCGGCTATACGGCAGGACACGACTTCAGACTACATATTACGCAGTATCTCTATCTTGCTGATTTCCGTCCCCAGTTTCTGGATAGGGACTATGCTAATATTGTATTCGTCCATATGGTTTCATTGGACGCCGTCAATGGTATATATTCCTTTTACAAAAAACCCAATGGGGAATCTGGGAATGATGATAATTCCGGCCGCGATATTAGGAAGCCAGCAAACCGGAAGTACCATGAGAATGACCCGAACAATGATGCTGGAAACTTTACGCCAGGATTATATCCGAACGGCCTGGTCAAAGGGACTCAGTGAACGGATTGTGGTCGTCCGACATGCGATGAAGAATGCGCTGATACCGGTAGTTACGATGGTCGGTGGGGGCATACCAGGGCTGGTTGGTGGTTCAGTAATTATCGAGCAAATATTTAATCTTCCCGGGATGGGACGTTTAATGATGGATGCACTGCAACTACGTGACTACCCGATAATTTCCGCTGTAAATCTGATCATGGCCAGCATAGTCATCGCCAATAACCTGTTTATTGACCTGACTTACGGTTGGCTGGACCCCAGGATTCATTATCAATAAAAAATGCTAAAAAAGGTAATTTCAAGGCCATCACCGATTAAGATGTTTGTTTTCTTTCGCAAGGCTATGGAATATAGTGAATAAGGTGCGGGGACTTATCAAGAAATACCTTGTCATTATTCCTTCACGAATAGATTCGCTATTGCTTTTTCCTCATTGTTTAACTATGATATGGATACGATAACAACGAATAACAGTGATGTATCGTTCAGTTTAGCGGGTCAGAACAGTGCTATGTAACAGTTTACCTCAGATTAATATAAATAATCAGGAGGTGTAATATGACACAGAAGGCTCTTTCTGATAGACTCATGGACTTGTGCAGTCAGCATGCGGAAGAAATCGCTGAACGCTGGCATCAATCCATCATCAAAAACTCTCACACATCTTCATTTATTTGTAATCCAAAAGAAAGTTGTTTGCGTCACGCTATCTTCATTTATAAAAACCTCAGGAGAATGTATTTCGCGGGGAATCCATATAAAGAAGTACTGAGTATCATGGATGCAACAGGTTATGCGGAAGAACAGTACAGCAGACGTGTTCCCCTGGCCGAGGCAGTCTATGCGCTGATCATGATGAGAAGATATGTCTGGCTGTATGCCGAAACATCGGACCTTTTTAACACCACTTCCGACATGTATATGGTATTACAAAGTACTAATCGGATTTTACTTTTGTTTGATTATGCCGTATATATTGTAATAGATAAATACGAAAAAATGTCAAAAAAATAATGCCTATCGGGGATAATGATGTATAAAATAATTGTCGTGCCCTTAGATGGTTCAGAGTTAGCGGAGTGCGTTTTACCCCATTTAGAAAGCATTGCCAGGAGTTCGGGCACAGAAGAAGTAATCTTGGTAACGGTGATGGAACGTGTCATAAACTTAATACCGAAAAATGTTCCCGAAAGGATACCTGAAAATTCGGAAGCGTCACAACCGACGGTCGTTTTTAGCGACCGGCCATACACCGGACGTCATTTTGAATTTGATTCATCTTTAAAAATGCCGTTAATCACCGGTAAAATGTTCAAACAGGGCCAACGGTATCTTGCCAAAGTTGCCGAAGAATTATTAAAAAAAGGGATAAAATCAGGCATTGTGGTGTTGATGGGAGAGGCGGCAGAACAAATTGTCGATTTCGCCGGCAGTGAAAAGGCCGAACTTATCATCATGGCCAGTCATGGGCGTTCAGGTTTCAGCCGTTGGGCGATGGGAAGTGTGGCGGAAAAAGTATTTCACGGCAGCAGTGTTCCTATATTGCTGGTGAAAGCTTCAACGGAAGATAAAGTAAAATAACAAACAAGAAGCTCTCACTTTACTGAGAGTATTTGACTGACGGGAAGAGTTTTACATCGGTATGCGGCAAAAACAGAGCAGCGATGAACTCATTCATAAACGGTGCATAGTTAGAAAGCTCAATATTAGTCATACGGCGCGCAATTTTTAGAGAATTTTCAAATGCCGCAATGGAGAATAGAGACATCCGCGCCCCAGTGAGTGAGCTATTCCCGATAAATTGAATCCTTTTTATATCAATATCGGGTATCAATCCAATAGCAATTGCTTTTGGAATATTCAGTGAACTGCCAAAACCGCCCGCGACATATACTGTTTCCAGTTGATCAAAGCTAAGTCCAACATAGTCTACCAGTGATTTTATCGCGGCGAACACAGCGCCCTTTGATTTGATGAGGTTAGCAATCTCAGATTCAGATATCGAGATTGCCTGGCCTGTCTCAGTTTCGTCCGGATAGGCAAGAATGTAACGCAGTTCATTATCTGCTTTTACCAGACGCCTGGTTTTCACTGATTCATTGAATTTACCATGTTGTTCAATAATATTATTTCTGACCAATTCATAAATAGCATCAATCAGTCCTGACCCACAAATCCCTCGCGGCCTGGATTTGCCAATGGTTTCGTACGAAACATCTCCATTATTTATCGCTATTTTTTCGATCGCCCCTTTTATTGCCCGCATGCCGTTACGCGCGCCGCCACCTTCAAAAGCAGGTCCGGCAGAAGCGGAACAGCAGACCAGCCACTCATTATTACCAATAACGATTTCCCCATTAGTGCCGACATCAATCAAGCATCTTATTTCCGGTTTATCAGCCATACCGCAGGCCAAAACTCCGGAGACAATATCACCGCCGACATAACTCGCGATACTGGGGGAAACTTCCAGTATTGCTTCAGGATTAATCTCAATGCCGACTTCACGTGCAAAAATTTGCGGGTAAACAGTTGTTGTCGGAACATACGGTTCGAGCCGGATGGAGCAGGGCGTCATATTTAACAGGAAATGACTCATGATGGTATTGCCAGCTGCTACAATTGCAGTAATATCCTGTAAACCGATGTGATTTTCCTCTGCCAAAGCCCGGGCCAGGTTGTTGATATTGGTGATAACAGCTTTATGCACCGGCTCCAGTGAGCCGCGAACACAGGCGAAAATCATTCGCGAGATGACGTCTTCGCCGTAACGGGCTTGCAAATTATGACTGCCTTTGACTCCAATAATTTTGCCGGTTTTAAGATTTACAAGCTGAACAACCACTGTTGTTGTGCCGACATCTACTGCCAGGCCGTAATGTTTATCGGATGTGTCACCACTTTCGATCTGCAAAATACGTCCGATGACATTGTGGCGGGCAAAAGTGACAGTGACTTTCCAATTATGTGTGCGTAATTTTTCTGTCAGGTTTTGGAGACAGGGTAAAGAAATTTCATATTTATCGTAACTTGATACTTTTTGAAGTTCGCGAGTGATACGATCAATGTCCGAAACATTGTCCTCAAGAGTTGGGAGCGGCAGTTCAAGGTAAACTTTTTTAACTAACGGGTCAAGGGAGAAAATCGGCTCATGACCACCACGATGCAGAACAAGTTTTTCAGGCTCACTGTAAGCAATGGCATTGCCTTCCATCAGAATCTTTTCCTGCTCGATTCTTGATTTTGGTGGTATTAATACTACCAGGTTGTCTTCTACCTTTGTCCGACAGGCAAGCACATAACCATGCTCAATTTCGTCTTTGGAAAAGAAGGCAATGGCATTCTTATCTGCCATGGCTTTTCCCTTGATTACCTGCAAACGGCATTCGCCGCAAAGTCCATCTCCGCCACAGAGGCTATTGATTATTACCCCGGCTTTTACCGCGGCTGCTAACAGGGTGACATTACGATCAACATCAACTATTTTGTTGTCAGGTAAGAAGGTAATTGTATACTTACTCATAATCTTATTCCTGTTAATAACCGCTAATAATAATTTGACAATCGGTAGAAGTATGATACAATCAAAACTACCGGTTTGGCAAATTCAATAATAGATCTCATATAATTCAAAAAAATAGAGGAGATTGAATTATGAACTGGGTTGATATCGTAATCATCGTCTATCTTTGTCTTTCAGTAATAGTCGGATTTATGCAGGGATTTATTCGTACGGTGCTTTCAATTATTGGATTGATTATCGGTATTATCCTGGCCTCGCATTTTTATAAGCAACTGGGCAATATCCTCACATTCATCTCTAATAAAAATGTGGCGAACGTGGTTGCCTTTATCATTATTTTATTAGTGGTGATGATAGTTGCAGCGGTGATAGCGGCAATATTACGGTCGATAATTAAGGCCATCATGTTGGGTTGGGTTGACCGATTGGGCGGCGCAGTTATCGGGTTAATTATTGGAGTCCTGTCAATAAGCGCTTTTCTGGCAATCATTGTGAAATATAATACCGCTAATGCTATTACAAATTCTAAGATAGCCGGATTTTTCCTGAATAAATTTCCCGTAGTTTTGAAGTTACTCCCCAGTGATTTTAGTAATATCAGCAAATACTTTAAATAATATTAGTAGTTTACATAATCCATTATTTTGATTTCAATAAGTCTTTCTCTTAGATGGAAAAGAGCAGCAACTGCGGCCCGTTCACAGGAATCGGCGCGATTAATCATAAAATGCTGCTGCCAGGTCTTTGTACCATTGGCATCCGCAATACCGATATATACAATATCAGACTGATCCGACGGCCCGCGGTTATGAGCAACACCGGTGACACTGAGACCGAAGTCGGCGGAGAATTGTTCTTTTACCGATTTTGCCATTGCCGCCGCAACTTCACCGGTTACCGCGCCATTGGTTCGTATTGCATCTGGCAGTAAACCCAATCCAATTTGCGATAAATCCGGATTTACGATGATGCCGCCACGATAGAATTGAGCACTAAGCGTAGAATCTGTGATGATATGACCCAGTAATCCGCCGGTAAATTGTTCCATTGTTGCCAGGCTCATTCCGCGGCTGCTTAACACCTGACCGATTATCCCTTCCAAAGTATCTTTATCGGTACCCCAAACATAAGGTACTAATTTTTCTTTAATTCCCTTTTCGGCAACATCCAGCAATTGAGTTGCGTTGTGACCTTTGGCAATTAATCTCACCTGAATACCGTCCGGTTTAGCGTAAATTCCCAGTGCGGGATTCACAGCTTCAAAGAAAGGCTGCACCAGTTCACCGACTTTGGCTTCCTGAATGGAAAACGTTTTAATAGTCCGAGCTTGAATTGTTTCACCGGAAAATCGCGTTTTAAGTCTTGGAAAAACCTCATTCTGCCACATCGGCAGCATTTCACGCGGAGGGCCCGGCATAACAGCAATTACTTTATTGTTCTTTTCTACCCACCACCCAGGAGCAGTGCCTTTAGGGTTAGGCAAAGATGCGGCGGATGGAATGCGCATTGCCTGCTGCAGATTGGATGGCGGCATTTCTCTTGCCATTCTGACAAAGTGTGCTTTAAGTTCAGTTACAAGATCAGCATCGGTAAATAATTTCTCATCAAGTACTAAAGCAATGGCTTCCCGGGTGAGGTCATCCTGGGTTGGACCTAAACCACCGGTTGTAATCATTAGCGAAGCACGTTTGAGAGACTGACGCAATATACCGGCAAGTTTCTTAATATCATCCCCTGAGGTTGTGATTCTTTGGAGTTCGATGCCGATTAGCGGCAACTGAGAAGCGATATAAACGGCATTGGTATCCGTGATTTCACCTCGCAGCAGTTCAGTGCCGATTGATATAATTTCTGCCTTAATGATTTTTGACATTACTAATCACCTTTTAGTATTTAATATTGTTCCTTCGCTTATTTTAGCTTTTTTCCTGATAACTTGCACTTTGTTTCTTTATCAGGTTGAGTTCTTGTTTATCTAAAATTCAAAACAGCTTTGATCTGTTAAAACTATCAAGTAGTTAACGAATGACCAACAACAAAATTAATGAACCGGAGGAGATTTCTCCTATCCATCAACAAATTCGGGGCTTTGCAGTTTCTAGAACTTCTACTCAGACACAACGCCTTTTAGTTCGCATAAATTATTAAATAATTGAAAAAGAACACACCTTTATTATCAACAGCTCTACAGACTATAATATTTAAAGAATAATCAAGGAAAGGAAACATATTTGCGAACCGATGATTTTGATTATAACCTGCCTTCAGAGTTAATTGCACAGAAACCGATCGAACCGCGGGATACGTCACGACTCCTGGTGGTAAATCGTCAAAACGGGTCAATTGAGCACCGCCATTTCTCGGATTTACTCGATTTCTTACATGCCGGAGATGTAATGGTTTTTAATGATAGTCGGGTAATACCGGCCCGTTTATCTGGGACAAAAATGAAGACGGGGGGTAATGTTGAAATTCTTTTACTGCGCCGGCTCAGTGTAAATGTTTGGGAAATTTTAGTTAAACCGGGCCGAAGAGTGAAAACGGGAACAGAACTGGAACTGACAGACGGAAACAGGAATTTCGTTGTTACTGCCGAAGTAATGGAAGAAGGGGAAAGCGGTATCCGTACAATCAAATTTTCCGATGAATCTTTACTTTCCGAGTTGGGAGAAGTGGCGCTGCCGCCCTATATCCATGAATCATTGCAGAATCAAAATCGTTATCAAACGGTTTACGCCGACCAAAAAGGTAGTGTCGCAGCGCCGACTGCAGGGCTGCATTTTACGCAGGAATTACTTAACAAAATAGTACAGCAAGGCGTCCAATGTCTGTTTATAACATTGCATGTCGGTCTGGATACTTTCCGTCCCGTGCAGGAGGATAACCCGCGAGAACATCGCATTCACCGGGAATATGGATTCATGAACGCAGAAGTTGCGCAATGCCTAAATCAGGCAAAGAAAGAAGGCAGACGTGTTATATGTGTCGGCACAACCAGTGTGCGATTAGTGGAAGCCGTTGCGCAAAAAAACAGCGACACGATACAACCTTTCGAAGGATGGGTCGATCTTTTCATTTTGCCGGGATACCAATTCCGTATTGTAAACGCGATGATTACTAATTTTCACCTGCCGAAATCAACCTTATTGATGCTGGTATCTGCTTTTGCAGGTAAAGAACTCGTCGATGAGGCATATCAAATTGCTATTGCCGAAAAATATCGTTTTTACAGTTTCGGTGACGCGATGCTAATTTTATAATTAAAATATCTCTTCTCAACTTAAATTTCATCCTTTTTAACCAAGTTATCTTTCACAAAACGCAAGTATGTTTGTGTATTGACAAGCTATGATAACAGTACTATCATGATTACAAAATACACAGGAGGTTTACTCATGCCAAAAATCGTACTCATCGGAGTGGGAAGTTATGTCTTCGGGAGGGACATAATTTCGGATATCATGCTCTATCCCGCACTTAAAGGCAGCACACTCAGTTTGATGGACATTGACAAAGAAAGACTGGACCTGTTTACTGCTTACGCTAAAAAACTGGTGCAGCAGCAAAAAGCTGATCTGAAAATCGAGTCTACGATGGACCGGCGGGAAGCCGTAGACGGCGCCGATTATGTGATTATTTCAATCCGGTCCGGCGGC
>JBKQML010000236.1:0-2888 GCA_052326545.1 Dehalococcoidales bacterium | reverse complement strand
CATTCAGGAACCAGTCCTCGCCTTCTTCCAGAGACACTCCTTTGGGGTATTTGGTAATCTGGTACCAACGGATTATTGATTTCTCATCGGCGGTATAATCGCCGCCCTTGAAGATATCGGGGGCCGGTGTGTAGCAGCTGAGTCCCACACGGAAGATCGTGCCTGCTTTAGTATCTTTCCATTGTATCGGTTTCTTTGCCCAGGGGGCTTGCCAGGTGAACTTCATCACCCGGTCGATTGTGCCCGGCGCCGGATGCAGCGGTTCGATTGATTCCAGGACCTGGGCGCTGGGGAACCAGACTTCCCAGAGCCGCAAATTATAATAGCCGTACGCCAGTACTTCCGGAATGACGGGAATCGGGCGGTAGCTGATAAACCGGATTTGTTGCCCGATGTCTTTAGCCATGACCTCGGGGGCATGATAGCGCAATAACCATCTTTCAAACGCGGGCAATTCGTTGGGTAAATCTGTTGAATTTAACATGAATACGGATTTTATCACGACATTCTCCTTTTTTGAGTGCCGGTTGCTACCGAACTTGAAACAGATGTTATCATCACTCGATTCTGTTGTCAATGAAAATCAATAAAGCACAAATGAGGATTGAAGAGAGGGACATTAATTATAATTGGCAATACTAAAGACCTCGGTACAAGAGTATTGGGGAACACAAGAAAAAGTATTTAGGAATTTTGGCGGGAGGGGAACCGCAGGAAGTAATTTTCGGATATTTACCCATCTCCTCCCAGTCTTCTTTCCCGCTCGCTGTAGGCTAAAAGCGCTTTATCCAGTTCCTTAATGTCGAAATCCGGCCAATAAACAGGGGAGAAGTAGAATTCGCTATAAGCAATCTGCCACAACATGAAATTAGAGATACGGTATTCCCCTGCCGTCCTGATGACCAGATCGACATCCGGTGTCCCATCGGTATACAAATGGCGAGTAAAAATATTTTCATCAATTGGATTTGTAGGATGTTCCGCGATCAGTTTATTCACGGCATCGATAATTTCTATCCTGCCGGTATAATTAAACGCCAGATTGAGAGTCAGGCCTTGATTATTTTCTGTGAGGGTAACAGCCTTTTGAATTACTTCCTGGAGGTTAACCGGCAGTTCCTGCAATCGTCCGATATATCTCAGCTTGATTTTATGGTCCTGTGCCCAGTCTGCATTTTTCCTGATCCAGATGTCCACAAGTCTAAACAGACTGGAGATTTCATCTTCCTGTCTTTTCCAGTTATCGGTGGAAAAACCCCAAACGGTGACGAACCGGACGCCCGACTTCATCAGGTGCTCGATAGTGTGAAACATGCGGTCGGCCCCGACCTCATGTCCGCGGAGCCGGGGTAGCCCGTGTTGTTTAGCCCAACGGCGATTACCATCCGGTATAATCGCGACATGTTGGGGAATACTGCTGTTCATAATGTAATAAATAGTACAACGGTTAAGCTTGGAAATCAATACTGCGCTATTTTTATGCATATGCTGCACAGCTGCTACATGCAGGGCAGTTGGTAACACCCTGAATGTAGCCGGGCACTGTCCCTATTATGTTCAAACGGTATCTCAGTAAATTATCGGATATCGCAAGCCAGAACGGTAACAGAATGCGGCTGAAATGTGTCCGTCAGGGATTTTCCCGAAGTTTTAATGGCAATCTCCTCGCAACCAGTTAAATACGGGTTTTCAACGGTATTTTCAGCTTTAAGGTCCGATCCATTAACTATGGATTTCTGCACATTGCCTGCAAACTCTCCACCATTCAAATCGATAGTGGTTTCCAGGGCTTCGTTTTTACTCTGGTTGACCACGTAGACGACCAGCTGCTTACGTCCCTCATCCAGAGTAGCAGCGACATCGAGGGTCCGGATGCCGGCATACGTACGGTTCTTATAGGTTCCGGAAAAAGTATCGCTGTTCCAGTACACATCCAGGGCAAGTTGCCCGCAGGTGCGCCGGTATAGTTCAAACGGGTAGAAAATAGCCGGCAGCAGCACGGGGTCATCAGGCCGCGCCGGATTTATCATTCCCATGAAAGACGGCATCGGGGTGAAGTTCGCCATTCTGACCGAATAAGCATGACGGATAAAGGCGTTTAAATATAGCGCGGTAACCAGCGCATCTTCCAGATTGATGATCATTTTGCCTTCCCGATGGCGGACATCTTGATGCTCAAACGGCAGACGCATCACACCGAATTTGTCTCTGGTAAGGCTAACCGGTTCATTTCTTCGCAGACCCGGAGGAAGACGCATCATCCCCCATTCATCTACAGCGATGGGGATTCGATGCCTGATGCCTCTTTCCAGACTGACGGCCTGAATCAGCCCTTCATAGGCGCTGAGACGTTCATTAAAGTCCTCGGCAAAAGCCAGCAAAGTTTCATATGGATCATCTGCCATAGGATGCGCATAACGGTGAATTGCCAGATAGTCGATTTGATTTCCTGCTTGCTCCAGTATCCTTTGCGTGCGTTCCACCCACTCGGATTTCGGACCAAGCGGGAAGTCCTCCCAACTGCAGACCGCCGAAGCAATCAGTTTGATATCCGCATCGGTCCGTTTCATTACCTTGCTGTATTCGGTAAAAGCTCGGGCATATTCCTGGGGAGTTTTATAACCGATTTGACCGGCACTATCGACTTCGTTACCAATACCCCAGTATTTGACCTTGTGCGGTTTTTCATAACCGTGTTGTCGGCGGAGATTGGCCAGGGCGGTATCGCCGGTGCCGTTACAATATTCGACCCAATCGGCAGCCTCTCTCATATCGCCATCACCACAATTCACACACAGGTAAGGCTCGACATGCAGCGCACGGCAAAGATTGACGAATTCATTGGTGCCGTATTGATTCGCAACGGTACACCGCCAGGCCAGGTCATG
>JBKQML010000235.1:0-6961 GCA_052326545.1 Dehalococcoidales bacterium | reverse complement strand
GCTCCCACACCGGCTGCCGGCGTAATCTTCCCCGCCAACGGCGCAACCGGTGTAGCTGTTTCCGGCGTCACTTTCACCTGGCCTATCGTAACTCCTCCAGCCGGCAGCACTGTTACCTATCAATTCGCGCTGGCCCAGGCTTCTGCCAATACCTCAGCGAATGAATTCGCTATTCTTGATTACTCCGACAACACCATCACCAACGCAGAGCCGAACCAGGAAGTCCTGCAATACAGTACCGTGTATTGGTGGGAAGTCAGAGCAGTCGTAATGAGTTCCACCGGCGCCATTACTCTTACTGGCCCGTGGACGATGTCAATGTTCACCACGATGCCGCAGCCGCCACCCGCCACCACCATGACGACTGTAGCGCCAGTGACACCGGTAACGACGATTATCACCACAAATGTAACGTCCCCGGTGACCACCTTCACCTTCCCGACCGCAACGCAAACCAGTAGTCCGACAATTCCGTCCTACCTGCTGTGGGCGGTGATCGCAGTCGGTGCAGTACTGGTCATCGCCGTAATTGTCCTGATTGTCAGAACCCGCCGCATCCCGTAATGTTCTGAGATAAAGGAAAAACGGTAACTTGAATCCAAGGGAGCCCTTCAACTGAAGGGCTCCCTTCTTTTTGGGGGTGATGCAGCGGCATTACACCCGTCAGTCCTTTCTCCCCTTGTGGGAGAAAGGCAGATAGAGGGGGCGCATATGAATCACCCTCTCCCTTTGCCCTCTCCCATCGAGGGAGAGGGAACTGAAGGTGAGCTCTCTCCCTTGTCAACTTCGGGGCTTCACGATCAGGTCGGTATACATTCACTTCGTGAAGTACTTACGCCTAGCTTCAGCATTTCGACTGTGGTCGAAAGTATTTCGTCCTTAAAGGACTCAAGAAAGACAATGAAGGTGGTGGGCTTTACCCACCCTACACGACTTCGTTCTGAGGATATGAAATATCCCTCACTATTGAGCAGGCAGGGAGACTCCCCTTCGACTACGCTCCAATACCTTGCCCCTCTCTACATTCGCTGAGCTCAGTACTATAGTCTAGCTCTCTCCCTGTACATTTTGCTTTAAAAGCAAAAGTATTTCGTCCTTTAGCTGAAGGACTCAAGGGCGAGAGGACTGAGTAAGAGTTCTCTGACCGCACGCTCAATTTCTTGAATAAAACGCCCTCGTGGAGTATACTCTAATTTATGGTTAGGGCGGGAATAAAAACAAGACATCTGCTTTCGATGAACGACCTGACACCGAATGAAGTGCAGGCCATCCTCGATGCGGCGGTGGAACTGAAAACCCGCGGCTGGATTTCCCTGCTGAAGAATAAGACAGCGGCGCTGCTTTTTGAGAAGCCTTCCCTGAGGACCAGGGTCAGTTTTGAGGTGGCGATGCGGCAATTGGGCGGACAGACACTCTATCTGTCGCCGGAAGAGGTCGGTTTGGGGAAAAGGGAATCAATCCCCGATGTGGCCAGAATATTGAGCCGCTTTGTCGATGTCATCATCCTGCGCACCTTTGCACAGCATAACCTAGAAGTGCTGGCGGAATATTCTGCCGTGCCGGTGATCAATGCATTATCGGATTTTGAGCATCCCTGCCAGGCGCTGGCGGATTTGCTGACGATATACGAGCAAAAAGGTAAACTGAAGTGGCTGACGCTGGCCTATATCGGCGACGGCAATAATGTGGCGAACAGCCTGATGCTGGCCTGCGCCATGACCGGGGTGAACTTCAACATCGCTTCTCCCAAAGGTTACGAAATCGATTCGTCGGTGTTAAAGCAAGCCCGGACTTACGCGAAAACCAGCGGGTCGAAAATCTTCTGCACCACAGACCCGCAGGCGGCCGCTAAAGATGTAGACGTGATCTACACCGATACCTGGACAAGCATGGGACAGGAAGCCGAAGCCGCGGTGCGCCGGAAGGTATTTGCCGATTACCAGGTTAATGAGAAATTACTGGCTTTAACCCGGAATAATTCCATCATCATGCATTGTTTGCCGGCCCATCACGGCGAAGAGGTGGCAGTGGGTCTGCTGGACAGTCCCCGCTCGGTAGTTTTCGACCAGGCGGAAAACAGGCTGCACGTTGAGAAGGCGCTACTGGCATGGATATTCGCGAAAAAATAACCGGTCCTTCAACGCTCACTGCGGTTGTCCGATCATAGCCTTGGAAACGAAAATTGAGGCGAAAAATATAACTTTGAAAAGTAAATCCCCCTTGATCCCTCCTGTTCGTACCTCCAGGACTATAGCCTTTCGCGAAAGGGGGGGATGGGATTAAATTAGCAAGCAAGCAGATTTCGGACAATCACAGAGCCAATTCCTAACCACCTGAATCCGGAGATAATAATTGAGTAAACCAATTGTAGCGATCATCGGGCGGCAGAATGTCGGTAAATCGACATTACTGAACCGTCTGGCCGGCAAGCGGATTTCGATTGTCGAAGACCTGCCGGGAACGACCCGCGACCGGCTTTTTACCGACGTCACATGGAACGATAAAGACTTCACGCTGGTGGATACCGGCGGACTGGAACTGGGGATGGAGACGGAGATTGACCGGGGCGTCAAAGACCAGATTTCCCAGGCCATGTCCGAAGCGGATGCCATTATTTTTATGGTTGACGTCAAGGACGGCATCATGCCGGCCGATACGGAAATCGCCGACCTCATCCGGCGGCTGAGAAAGCCGACGCTGCTGGTAGCGAATAAGGGCGACAACGACAAACTGGAAGCGCAGGCCGTGGAATTCTATCAACTGGGTCTGGGCGAACCGTTCGTGATCAGCGCCTATCACGGGCGCAGCACGGCGGAGTTGATTGAGAAAATCATCGCGATGCTGCCGGAGTCAGCGCCGTCACCGGAAGAACCGGAAATGATGAAAGTGGCCATCGTCGGCAAGCCCAATGTGGGCAAATCGATGCTGCTGAATGCCATCCTGGGCAAAGAAAGGACCATCGTTTCCGATGTGCCGGGGACAACCCGTGACGCCATCGATACCGAACTGGATTTTATGGGGAAGCGGGTATTGCTCATCGATACCGCGGGCATCAGAAAGCGGGGGCAGATCGAGACCGGGATCGAACAGTACAGTGTTATCCGCTCCATGCGCGCCATCGACCGGTGCGATGTGGCGCTGCTGGTGCTGGACGCGACCGAAATGTTCTCCGCGCAGGATACGCATATTGCCGGCTATATCCAGCAGGCCGTCAAGGGAATTGTGATTATCGTGAACAAATGGGACCTGGTGACCAATGAAAATCAGGCATTGTGGGCGGAAAATACCCGGAAACAGTTCAAGTTCATGGCTTATGCGCCGGTGATGTTTTTATCGGCGAAATTCGGGAAGGGAGTGAGCGAGGTGATGCCGCAGGCTTATCAGGTCTACCAGGAGAGAATCAAACAAATCCCGGTGGCCGAACTCCGCGGCGCAATCCGGGACGCAGTCGCCGCGCATAACCTGCCGCGCAAAGGGAAAATGATGCTGGCGGTGAAAGGCGTGACCCAGACGGCAGTAAATCCCCCGACTTTTGTTTTTAAGGTGAACAATACCAAACTGGTGCATTTTTCCTATAAACGTTTCCTGGAAAATAAGCTCCGGGAAGCATTCGGTTTTACGGGCACACCGTTACGTTTAGAATTTAAAGCCGGGAGTGAATCATGATTGCCGGAATGATGATTGCCCGCTACCTGGCCGGAATAATTATCGGTTATCTGCTGGGGTCGATTCCGTGGGGTGTAATTATCACCAAACGGATGGCGAAAGTCGATGTCCGGGAATACGGCAGCGGCGCCATCGGGGCGACGAATGTGCTGCGCACCGCCGGCTGGAAAATAGCGCTGCCTTCCCTGGTGCTGGATATGGCCAAGGGCGCCGCGGCAGTACTGTTTGCCGGATTAATCGTCGGGAAAAACTACATCATGGCGGGACAATTCGGTTTCGGGCCGATACTCGGTGAAGTACTGGCCGGCTTAGCCGCCGTTGCGGGACATACCTGGTCTGTTTTCCTCGGATTTAAAGGCGGCAAAGGTGTATCTACCTTTTTCGGCGGGTTGATCGTGCTGGTATGGTCGGTGGCGTTATTCGGCGGAGAAATATTATTCCTGGGCGCAACTTCGACCTTATTTGTGTCCCTGGGTTCGCTGGCAGGTGTCGTCGGCGTCTATGCGATACTGATACCGCTGACCATCATCAACCACTGGCCGATCGATTACCTGCTGTACGCTTTCGGCGGCGGGGCGATGATCATTTACTCGCACCGGACTAACATTGTGAGCCTGTTTAAGGGCATCGAGCGTAAACTGGGGCAACGGGCGGAGAAGATACGGCACTCCAGCCAGCAAAAGAAGAATTAGTTTCAGGCTGGAAAACGCACAGGCAGGGACGCCTGTGCAACTAAACAAATGATCTCGCATGGTTTCGGAATTTATCAATGCAAACCAAGTATAAACTACTGGTATCCGATATCGACGGTACGCTCGCTGATGGAAGAGGGATTATTTCGGCTGACAATAAAAAAGCCTTGCTGGATTTAGACAAAGCAGGAATAAAAGTGTCTTTGTGCACCGGCCGCCCCGCGAAGGGATGTCGGGCAATCCTTCAGGAAATGCCCGCGGATGGTTTTCATGTTTTTTTTGACGGGGCACTGGTTTGCAATTCCGACCAGACCGAAGTCATTTACAGCCGGCCGATTAAAAAAGAATTACTCAATATAATCTGCGCTTTAGCCCATGAGTACGGATTGACGCTCGAATTATTTTCCAGTACCCATTTTTTCGTAGAACATGAACATCCGTTGGCCCAAATACATTCGGATTTATTGAAATTTGAAACTACCGCGGCTGATTTCAGCACAGAGTGTCAACGGGAACAGATTATCATGGGCTGTGTGGTTATTCCCGCAGCAGACGAGAATAAATTCAAGCCGATACTGGCTGATTTCGGGGAAAAACATCATTTAATATTCAGTTGGACACAAAATCCGACGCGACCGGACATCCGTTTGGTCAACATTATCATGGACGATGTTTCTAAAGGCAAGGCATTGGAAGCATTGTGCGCCAGCCTGGATGTGGCGCTGGAAGAAGTTGCGGCGATTGGTGATGGCGCCAATGATATTTCCTTACTATCGACAGCCGGGCTGGCAATTGCGATGCAAAATGCGCCGCCGGAACTTCGAGCGGTGGCAGACTGCATTACCTACGACTTCACACACAACGGGTTTGCACAAGCAGTGCATAAGCACCTGTTGTAGAGATGATGGATAGATTGTCCGAAAATGGTTCTTTACAATGGTAAATATGGATGCCCGTACATTCACTTCGTTCAGTATACATTGACTGCGTCAAGTACCGAAAATGGCTCTTCGGCTTTCGCGGGAATGACAAACCGAAGCTAGCAGATGCAAGTTTACTTGAATCTGCTAGCTAATTTTGTAATCAAAGCAGCCATTGAAAAATATTTCGGACAGCCTGTGGAATAGATTCTCTATTTCTTTTTAGGTTGTCCCAGGCTCTGTGCCAGCTGCTCGAACAGCTGTCGCTGTTCTTTAGTCAGCGCTTCCGGTGTTACGATAGACACGGTGATAATCTGGTCGCCGCGGCCCCGGTCCTGAAGACGAGTAATGCCCTTGTTCCGGAACCTGAAATTGGCGCCGTTCTGACAGCCGGCCGGGATTTTGAGTTTAATATCGCCTTCCAAGGTAGGCACCGTAACTTCCGTACCCAAAGCTGCCTGAGCGAAGTTTATCGGCAATTCATAGTAAATATCGTCACCTTCACGCGTGAAGAATTCGTGTTTCCGGACAGTAATATTCACAATCAGGTCGCCATTGGATCCGCCGCGGGCACCGGCATCACCCTGACCGCGGATGCCGATTTGATTACCATCGTTTACTCCGGCGGGAACTTTCACCGGCACGGTGCGCTGGTGTCTTTCACGACCGGTGCCCCGGCATTTGGGACACGGCTCAGTAATAATGCGGCCTTCGCCGCGGCATTTCGGGCAGACGGTGATATTGGTAAAACGTCCGAAGACGCTGGATTTTACCTGTTTAATTTGTCCGCTGCCATTACAGTTGGAGCAGCGCTCCGGCGAAGTGCCGGTCTTGCTGCGGGTACCCTGGCACTCGGTGCAATACTCATTACGGACAATCGTGACTTCTTTTTCACAACCAAAAGCAGCCTCTTCCAGTGTCAGGCTGACATTAACCTGCAGCGTAGCGCCTTTTTCCGGAGCCTGACGCGCGCCGGTGGCGCTGCCGCCGAAGAAAGCTTCGAAAATATCGCCGAAACCGAGGTCGAATCCATCCGATTCCTGGCCGAAGAGATTCACACCGCCATTTTGGCCGAAACGGTCATAGGCCGCCCGCTTGGTGGGGTCGCAAAGGACTTCATAGGCCTCATTCAGTTCCTTGAATTTTTCGGAAGCCCCGTCATCATGATTATGGTCGGGATGATACTGGAAAGCTAATTTGCGGAAGGCTTTTTTAATATCTTCACCGTTAGCGTCCCGGTCGACACCCAGAACCTCATAGTAATCGCGTTTTTCTGCCATATAGTTTTAGATTCACTCCCTTGCCCAAAACAAACTGTTGAAATAGTCTACTTTCCTACGAGAAAGTAATGTCTAAGTGAAGATTAGGAAAGATAAATCCCTCTATATCTCTCCCGTTCGTACCTCCGGGACCTACGGCCTTTCCCGAAAGGGAGAGTTTCCTGTAAAACTAATTATTCCAATTATTACCAGTACTTTTTCAGCACTCTCCGAAAGTACTGAACGAAGTGAATGTACAGGAATCCATCCATCATACTCCCTCATCGTTTCCTGGATTATCGGGTCAAGCCCGATAATGACAAAAAGGAGATAGGTCAAGTTTAATGACCATGATGGACATGAGTACATTCAGTTTGATGCATGTATTATCAGGTGAATATAAGCATTCTTGTTATCAGACTTT
>JBKQML010000234.1:0-17759 GCA_052326545.1 Dehalococcoidales bacterium | reverse complement strand
ACTATCAGTAAAAAATACCCGATGTTCCGTTTGACACTAGAAGGGCTGGACCGGGGGCGAAAAAACTGGTAGTGAAAAGGTGATATAATCCAACCAATCAGGGGGCAGCAAGATGAAGAATAAGGATTTTGTAACGGTTGAAATCGTCTACGGCGAAATAAAAGCCAGTGTGCTTAAAGCACATCTTGAATCCGAAGGAATACCGGTATATCTGCAGTATGAATCTTTAGGAAGGGTGGCCGGTATTGTGACCGACGGCATCGGAAAAATCAAGATAAAAGTACCGGCAGAATACGCGGAGGAAGCCAAACAAATACTGGAACAGACACATAATGAATCTGAATCCGAGCAAACTTAACTTTATGTAAAGTTGATAATCAGTGAAAAGCGTTTTAAAATTAGCGTAAAAAACCCACGCGTGCTCACGTGAAATATCAAGGCAATATTATCTTTGTCACCAAGCGTCGACAGGTAAAACGAACCATTGACGTAAAGCCTGAAATCCGGCACAATGTATAAATACCATGGAAATAATAGATATCGTTATTTTTGGAATATTGGGTACTGCGATCGGCAGCTTCCTGAATGTGGTTATCGACCGTTTACCGGCAGGTAAATCAATAGCCTATCCGCCATCCAGTTGCGATGCCTGTCAGCACCGACTTTCCTGGCTGGACCTTTTCCCGGTTTTCAGCTATCTCTTTCTGCGCGGGCGCTGCCGCTATTGCAAGGCTAAAATTCCACAAAGAATATTCTGGGTGGAACTCGGCACGGGCCTGCTGACCGCATGCCTTTTCTGGCGATTCGGCTGGAAACCGATTTTACCGGTCAATATTTGTTACAGCAGTGTGTTAATTGCAATTGCGGTAATCGACCTGAACCATCAGCTGATTCTGAATAAAATAGTTTATCCTTTTATGGTTATCGCGCTGATCGTCAATTTTTTTGTTCCAAATTTATTCAGCCTGCACAACTTCTTTTTCGGTCTTATCGGCGCAGCATTCGGACTATTACTCTTCTTATTCGCCGTGATTTTATCCCTGGTGATATTCAAAAAAGAGGGCATGGGCTGGGGTGATGTGAAAATGGCCACGATGATTGGGTTAATGGTGGGATTTCCGAATGTAATTGTGGCTCTTTTCGGGGGAATAATTCTGGGCGGACTGGCGGCAATTTTTCTTTTACTCTTCAAAAAGAAAACGAGAAAGGACATCATCCCATTTGGCGATTTCTTATCGGCGGGGACAATTATAGCGCTGTTCTGGGGTACTCAAATCATTCACTGGTACCTGCATTTAGCTCATTTCGAGTAATAATCAAATCTACAACAGGGATGTGCTCCGTTGAATCGTGATACGCGTTATCAGGGCGCTATTATTCAAAATCACCAGATTTTGCTGATAAAGCACCATGAACATAAAACCGGACATGAGTACTGGATAATACCCGGCGGTGGCCGCGAAGACGGCGAAACAGAGGAAGAATGCGTCCGGCGGGAAATGAAAGAGGAAACCAGCTTCGATGTCCGGGTTGTATCTCTGTTGACGGACGAACCCCAGCGGTATCCCGGCAGCATCTATCAGCGCCTGAAGACTTATCTTTGCGAACTGCTGGGCGGCGAGGCCAGTCCCGGTTTTGAACCGGAACATGCCGGGCATTACAGTATTGTTGAAGCCAAGTGGTTCGATTTACGAAGTGAAGCCGATTGGGACACGCGATTAATTAATGACTCCTGGATTTATCTGCCGTTACAAAGCATTCGCCGAAAATTGGGTTATTTAAGTCAAATAACCTGATCAATATAGAACAACCCCACATTCCAGATTAATCTAAAACCACCTCCTATTTAATCATCAGAGGACCAGAAATGATAATTATCTTCGTCAGGCATGGGGAAACCGATTATAACAAAATAAAAAGAGTCCAGGGAACACAACAAATACCGTTGAACGAACAAGGTAAAACGCAGGCACAGCAAGTTGCAGAGTACCTTCAACAATACAAAATTACACATATTTACTGTTCCGGTTTGGTGCGGGCAAGAGAAACAGCCGAAATAATAAACCGTTCATTGTCTCTGCCGATCATGATCGATGACAGGCTTAATGAAAGGAATTGGGGAATATGGGAAAACAAAAATCTTGGGGATATTTTACAACAAGAGGAATCGACCAAGTTCTGGAGTGAAGAGAATCTGGATGCCAATCCGCACCAGGGTGAGACCACCAGAAACTTGATGAAACGGTGCACCGGGTTTTTAAACGATTTAGTCAAAAATCATGCCAAATCAGACGTGATTCTGGTGGTCACCCACGGCGGCCCGATGAGAATGATACGGGGAATCATCAAAGGCCTGCATGATGAAGAATACCTGCGACGGGATATTAAAAACGGTCAAATTTTTATAGTGAAATATGAACATTCCAGATTCAAGATTGAAGAACGATAACATTTGATTGAAATATAATAATAACACAAGTTTACTTGTTTTTTACTACGAAAGTGGTTTCTTAAGCAATTATATGATAGGATATTACGCAGCAACAATTTACCGGATGCGGTAAACCGGTAACAATTTCGAGTTTATCCCGATACAGGAGATTCGTATGACACAGGTATTACACAATAAGAATCTGGCCACCAGATTTCAAATAATGGTAGAAATAGCCGCCAATCAACCCAATATTCAGCAAAAAGATATTGCTCAGAATATCGGCGTAACTTCCCAGGCAGTCTCCGATTACATCAGTAAACTGGAAAAAGACGGTTGGATAACATCGGAAGGACGCTCGCGATACCGCATCACGAAAGAAGGTATCAACTGGATGCTAAAGTCATTAAGGCAGGTTCAGCAATACTCTATTTCTGCTGAAAGAGTTCTGACTAATATCACTACCTGGGCAGCAATCGCGGCAGTAGACCTGGGAAAAAGTCAAACCGTCAGTTTGATGATGAAAAACGGGCTGCTATATGCTTCCAATCGTGGGGGGGACGGCGCCAGTGGTATTACGGCCGATAAAGCGAAGGAAGGCGAAGATATCGGCATTATGGATATTCAAGGCATTGTGTCACTGAATGTCGGACAAATAACGATACTGGAAGTTCCAACGATTCAAAATGGCGGCTCCAAAAACGTCGACTTTAAAAAACTAAAAAAAGGACTGGTTCAAGGTAAACTAACCGCAGCCATTGGCATAGAAGCCATTGTCGCTCTCAGACGAATTGGCATTGAACCGAATTATGTGTATGGTGTATCGCAAGTCGCGGTCGAAGCTGCACGTTCCGGCCTTCCCCTTTTTATCGTCTGTATCGGTAGTGAATTACCGGCACTACTCCAGAGACTCAATGACGAAAACATCAAATATACAAGAATCGATGCACGAAAGAAACGATAAAGTATAGTTATGTCTACCAGAAAACAGAGCTCTATCGGAAAAGGCTACATCCAGGTCTATACCGGCAATGGCAAAGGTAAAACGACCGCGGCGCTCGGTCTGGCATTTCGTGCCCTGGGATGCGGACTGAAGACATACATCGGGCAGTTTATGAAGGGTCAAAAGTACAGTGACCTGGACGCCGTAAAGACGGTGTCCAGGTATATTACCATCGAACAATACGGCAAAACGGAGTTCACACTGGTTAGAGAACATCCTGATGCTGAAGATTTACGACTGGCGAAAGCAGGGCTGCTAAAAGCCAGAAAAGCGATGTTATCCGGAAAATATGATATTATTGTGCTTGATGAAATTAATACCGCTCATTTCTTCCAACTAATTACGGTCAATGAGATGCTGGAATTGGTGACGGAGAAACCGGATGGTGTAGAGTTGATATTCACCGGCAGGTACGCACCGCAAGAATTGATAGACGCAGCCGACCTGGTGACGGAAATGATAGAAGTCAAACATTATTACCGGAAAGGGATAATTTCCCGGAAAGGCATCGAAGACTGAACAACCGAGGGTTTGATGGAGAAAACAAAGAACAAAATTAGTCCTTAAAAAGGTGCCATGGGGGGAGAGGAATGTTAAAAGATTTAATTATTAAAAACAGGAGCACCCGCCGCTACTATCAGGACGTACCGGTAAGTCGTGAGACACTGATGGAATTGATTGAACTGGCAAGATTCTCTCCATCCGGAGGTAACCGCCAACTTTTAAAGTATTTTCTTTCCTCCGACCCTAAAATAAATGATATTATCTACAATCAAATCAGCCTCGGGGGCAACCCGCCCGAAGGTGAAAGACCAGCTGCTTACATCATTATCATTAATGACACCCAACTCGGGACCTACGGCGCCACGGAAGTGGACCACGGCATCGCTGCTCAAAGCATTCTCCTCGGCGCAGTCGAGAAAGGATTGGGAGGTTGTATGGTCGGGATGGTCAATCGAAAAGAATTACGAAAGGTATTAAACATACCCGAACGTTACGAAATCCTGCTGGTATTGACCATCGGCAAGCCGAAAGAATCCTTTGTTTTTGAGCCTGTAGACCCAAATACGGAAAATGTGCGCGGCTGGTGGGATGAACAGGGTGTGCGGCATATTCCCAAGCGTACACTGGAAGACCTGATCATCGGGTAATGACGCTATCTGGCAGTCATCAAGCCGCGGACAGTATTAAGAATCAGCGGATATTCGCGCTGATATACATCCGGCGACATTGCTATCAGCTTTTCGGAATGATTTTCTTCATTTAAAATTAACCGGAGGATTTCATCGGGAGCACTATTGTCTTTAGCCCCGGCTTGGGCAATTTTATACCAGCGAAGCGTCTGGGCACGGACAGCTTGCAACCTCGCCACCGCATTTTCATAACAACCAAAATGGGCGTAACCGATTTTAAGCGGCTGCAGCGCAATCATCCTGTCCAGAGAATCCAGGTAATCCTGCAACCGGAAGGGCGGCGCTGTGCCGGGACGCAAGAAACCATTCATATCAATGCCCGCCATATCACCGGCTAATAAAACACTATCCTTTCTATCGAAGACCGCAATGTGATGCGGGGCATGACCGGGTGTGTGATAGATTTCGAGGATTAGTCCTTTTCCAAGGTCAAGTTTCATCCCATCTTCAGCAATAATAATCCGGTCCGCCGGTACCGGTTCTATTTTGCCGTATTTCAGCGCTAAACTGCCGAGTGCAGCCTGACTGGCTTCCCAGAGTACCGACGGGTCAACCAGATGTTGATACGCCCGGCGATGGGCGATGACACAAGCATTTTTCATTTCCTTTACCGCCAGTCCGATACCGCCGGCATGGTCCATATGAATATGGGTCAGAATAATAAAGTCGATTTGGTCAGGATTGACTCCGGCGGCTCCCAAAGCTGCCAGCAAACCGGGAATTGTGATTTGCGGTCCGACATCAACCAGCGCCTTTTTCCGGCCGCAGAGAAGGTAGGAAGTGATGAAATTTTCAAACCCGCTGGACGGCGGGCAAAAATTAAGCAGTTTCAGATCGGGGGTAATTTCCTGAACTAAGTCGGTCAATGATTCCTTCCCGCATTGTTGTAATTGTCATCGGCTGTCTGATGATCGGATATCAACAGTTATGCTGATAAGATTTTCCGGTCAGCGCTCTACTATTGTCTCAATTCCCGGCATACCAGTTCAATACGGTTTAAGGCGTATTCGATATCAGCCGTATTCACCATGCGGTTGGTGACGGCACGAAAACTATTTCCACCCCGGCCGGTGAATTTAACACCGAAAGAAGCCAGTTTGGCAACAAAGCGGTTTGCAGGAAGAGACCGTGACAAATCAAACATCACAATATTGGTGGGTACTTTCTCCTGCGTGACGGTAATACCATTGATTTGCCGCAATCCTTCGGCTAATTTGCGAGCATTGGCATGGTCCTCTGCCAGACGGTCGATCATTGTTTCCAGCGCCACAATACCGGCAGCGGCAATGATTCCCACCTGCCGCATACCCCCTCCCAACATTTTCCGCCTTTTCCGCGCCCGTTCGATAAAGTCTTTATTGCCGCAAAGTAATGAACCGATGGGAGCGCTCAAACCCTTGGATAGACAAAAACCGACAGAATCCACCCCTCCGGTAAGCTCAGTAACAGGTACGCCTAATGCAACAGCCGCATTGAAAATACGCGCACCGTCCAGGTGGACTTTCAAGCCGTGACGATGCGCCAACTGCACCGCACTCTCAGTATATTCCGGCGTGAGGACCGCGCCACCGCAGCGATTATGGGTATTTTCCAGACAGAGCAGGGTTGTTTCCGGGTAATGGATATTAGTTTTATCACGGATTGCTTTTTCAATATCATCGAGAGCCAACTGCCCATTATTATCATTTGGAACGGTGCGCATCACGACGCCACCTAAAGCTGCCGCCCCGCCGACTTCATACCAGAAAATATGTGATTCACTACCCAGGATAATTTCATTGCCGTGCTGCGTATGCGTCAGGACCGCGATGAGATTACTCATCGTGCCGCTGGCGGTAAAGAGAGCAGCTTCTTTGCCAATTTTTCGCGCTGCCATACCTTCCAGACGGTTGACCGTGGGGTCATCCCCGAAGACATCATCGCCCACTTCCGCCGTAAACATCGCCTGCCGCATGGCATCGGTTGGATGGGTTACGGTATCACTGCGCAGGTCAATAATTTTCATTTTCATACCTCCTGATCACGTTGCCTAAAAAGTTACTCTTTGGTTGTAACATAAAAATAAATCCCTCTATATCTCTCTTTGAGTGACTAAAAGCCTTTTAAGAAAGGAAAAGTTTTTATGCCGGCTTTAGAATCATAAAAAACCAGTACTTGGTTGCACAAGTTCACGCTATAATAATTTTGTAAAAATGAGCTACCCCTCACCTTAAATCCTCTCCCCCAAGGGGCGAGGAAATATGACGCTGATTTCCACAACATGGTACCAAGACCATTTCTGCATACACCTGATGTGAAAAGTATTATCGGAAGCTACTTTTTTCTACCATGTGCCTCCACGAAGAATTCGTTCTCAATTTCTTGTATACAGGCGGTGACCGATGGTAACACCTCGTGGTGATTTACCTCAAAGCGTAACGGAGAGATGGAGATATAGCCAGCATTTATTGCCCAGATATCCGTATCTTGAGCACTGCTGTTCATACGCGTATAGTACGGCTCCAGAGTGTAGCGCATTACTTTTTCACCCTGTATCCGGGACGGTGTGACGTAACCGGTATCTGCCGTCCTGGTAATTAAAATACCTTTTATCCGGTCTCTCGGAATATTGGGGACGTTAACATTTAAAATAGAATTTATCTGCAACCGGTTGTTTTTGATGTTAAATGCCAGCTTCTCCGCAACCTCCGCTGCCAAATCAAAGTCCAATTTTTCATCATATTTTTCCGGAAACAAAGAAACGGCGATGGAGGGAATTCCCCCGTAATATCCCTGCAAGGTCGCCATGACCGTCCCCGAATAATGAATATCACGGCCGATATTCGGTCCGGGATTGATACCGGACACGACTAAATCCACTTTCCCTGCTGACAACCGGTTCATGCCTAACATCACACAGTCGCCGGGGGTTCCGTCGACGGCATAAGCGGTGACGCCCGGAATGGGTGAGGTGAGCTCTTTAATATTGATGTCGCTGCGGAAAGACAGGCAGGAACCGACACCGCTTTTTTCCTTATCGGGCGCAATCACTGAAACTTGCCCTATCCGGTTCATTGCTTTCGCTAACACCCACAATCCCTGAGAATCGATGCCGTCATCATTGGTCACGAGAATATTCATTCGTTTTCCTTGTAAGATATTGCTGTAATCATCTTAAAGCCATTGTTATTGACTGTCAATTTCGGATATTAATTGTCAGAGAGCCCGGATGCGTACAGAAAACATAAATCCAGACATATTTTGATACCTTTAGTTCTCGAGTTTTTAAATTTGCAGCCCGTACTTCGCGATGATAGTTTCGTGAGATACCGACGATTATCAGGAAAGTAAAAAATTACTGATACTCTAATTGAGTGGATTATATTGAGGCGATTGTTTTTTCTGGATTTTCTGCTTAAGTCCGATCCAATTCACTTTCAAATAATTAAAACAACAACCAATGACAAACCGAACGAAAATAGTTGACTAATTCTGCCCGTTACGTTAAATTTAATAAGTGGCCGGGGAAAGTCTCCGGTAGAGTGGTGCCAAGTGCCGAAGTGGCGGAATGGCAGACGCGCTACGTTCAGGGCGTAGTGTCCTTACGGGCATGAGAGTTCAAATCTCTCCTTCGGCACCACTTATTTTTTTGCGCTTGTAGCTCAGTTTGGATAGAGCGCGGCCCTGCGAAGGCTGAGGTCGAGGGTTCGAACCCCTCCAAGCGTACCATTTCGTATGATTACTGCGTAATTAGTTCATCGAAACCAGCACATGATTCCAGATAAACCCACAGATATTATGCAAGTGTTAAGACCTGTGCGATTTTATCAAGTAAATCTTCCGATGAAAAAGGTTTGGTAACGTACCCGCTGGCGCCCATCTGTTGACTCAGCTTGACATTAAGCTCAAAACCGATGGCGGTGACCATGATGACAGGAATCATTTTTGTGGCCGGGTCATTCTTAATCATATGGCAGGCGGTCAGTCCATCCATCTTGGGCATCATCATATCCATCAAAACGACATCCGGTTTTTGAGTGGTTGCCATTTCGATGGCCTGTCTCCCGTCTTCAGCTTCAAAAACTTCAAAGGTCTTACTTAAGATAGTATGTAACAGACGCCGCACATTAGGTTCATCGTCAACTATCAGTACCTTCTTTTTAATATCCATCTGTTCCATCATTTCTCAATTCTCCTTTTCTTATTCAGGGCTGATTGACATGTCTATAACCTGGCATTGTCTTTCTCAAACGTAGAGTTAGAGATAGCTGTTTTCAGGAATGCAGCGGCTGAAATCGGGTCAAACTGGGTGCCGGAACATTTCGTAATTTCTCTTCGGGCTTCTTCCACAGACATCGACGTACGATAGGGACGATCAGATGTCATTGCATCATAAGCATCAGCAACGGCCAGAATCCTGGAACCTAATGGTATCTTTTCTCCAACCGCGACCTGATGCAGCCCGGTGCCGTCATAATGGTCATGGTGATGTTCAACGATTTCCACGACTTTTTCATTAACCACCGGTTTTACGATACCGGCACCGACATGAGCATGAATCATAATATGTTCATATTCTGCCGGCGTAAGTTTCCCGGGTTTATTCTGGACAATCTGGTCAACGGCAATTTTGCCAACATCGTGCAGCAAGCTGCCCCACCGCAGGTTCTCCATATCATCTTGCGATAAATCAAGCTCCTGCCCGATGGCTAATGCAATCTCCGTGACCCGCCGCGAATGTCCCGCGGTGTACTGATCCTTGGCTTCAAGGGCAAAGACCAGCGCCTCGATAGAACCAAGAAAAAGCGACCGAATTTCTTTTGTCTGCTCTTCCACTTTTTGTTGAAGTTGTTCCTGATATTCCCTGATCTGGAATTCCAGCACCCGTTTCTCAAGCACTTTTTCCACATTCATGACAACTTCGTCCAAATTAAACGGTTTAGTGATATAGTCATCGGCTCCCAGCCTCATGCACTGGATCGCAAGATTCGCTTCGGCAACTGCAGTCGCCATAACGACCGCAGTATCAGGGAAGCGGGATTTTAATTCCGGCAGCAAATCCATGCCTGATTTCCCCGGCATTTTCATATCGAGCATTATCAGGTCAGCGGGATAGGTTTTCATCTTATCCGCCGCTTCATCTGAGCAGCTAACCTCTTCACAATGATAGCCTTGTTGTGTCAGTTTTTGATGGAGAAGCAGTCTAATCGTTACTTCATCGTCAACTATCAAAATCTTTTGCTCAGGTTTCTTTCTATTAGTTCCCTTCTCTGTGTCCAAGTTTTCTTCTCCGTAGACCAGCCTTAGATCGGGAATATTTGTTACTAACTGTTAAGCGGTAACTCCACGACAAAAGTCGATCCCTGTCCGATGGCGCTTCTGACAGAGATTTTACCACCATGTTCGATGACTATTCCGTGACAGATACTCAAGCCAAGACCAGTTCCTTTGCCGACCTCTTTGGTAGTGAAGAACGGGTTAAATATCCGTTTTTGGTTTGCCTCGGTAATTCCCGGACCGTCATCGGTAAAAGTAATTTTGACCATACCATCGGCCTTCCCGGAAGTGATGACCAACTTCCCTCGCTGGTGTGCTTCCAGCATCGCAAATTCAGCATTAACAATGATATTAAGAAAGACCTGCTGTATTTGAAAAGGATCCATCATTATTTCCGGGAGATCGGCCGCCAAATTTGTTTCAATCTCAATATTGTTTACCTTCTGTTCATAAGCACGCAATTTTAATACATCTTCAATTACAATATTGACCTGACTTAACTGTGTAACCGGTGCATGCTTTCTGGCAAATGTCAGGAGGTTTTTAACAATTACCGCAGCCCGTTGCGCTTCACTGTAAATAATACCTAAATCTTCTTTGATATTGTCGGGGACATCACCCTGCACCAGCAACTGAGAAAAACCAATAACACTGGTTAACGGATTATTCAACTCGTGAGCAATGCCTGAAGATAACTCTCCGATCGATGCCAAACGGTCGGTTAAAATAAGTTGTTCTTCCATCCGCTTCTGCTGAGTCACATCTCTGGCGACGATAACCAAACCCGTTACTTCCCCATTTTCATTAATCAAGGGTGAGGTTGATTCATGGAAATAGGCTTCAAAATTCGGATTATAGATTTCGGCGGTAGCAGGCTTGCCGCTCTTTAATGTCTGCAAGTGCGGACAGTTAGCGGGCGGTTCTTGAGTGCCGTGCATCACTTCGTGGCAGAATTTACCGAGAAGCTCCTGCGGCGTCGTTTTCAATAAGTCAGCCATCGCTTTATTCACGCGGACAATCCGGTTATCCCTGTCATGAATAGAAATTATATCGGTAATAGAATCAAAGGTTGTTCTCCATTCCTGAGCGGCCTGCTCCAGCCTTTCCTCTACCTGTTTCCTTTCGGTGATGTCATTATATAAAAGCTGCCGCTGCTGCTTGCCATCCCAGAGCACGTTCTTACTGGAAAGCTGCAAATGTCTGATGGCGCCATCTTTGCGGATGATATCAAATTCCAACTGGTCGGGAAGTAATTCGCCGCGTGCAAATCGCTCTTTCCTACTTAGAAAATCGGCGCGGGATTCGGGCGTGTAATATTCCTGCGGCGGGCGGGCTCTTAATTCATCGATATTTTGATAACCAAACATGTCCAATAAGGCTTGATTCGCATACAAGGTATAATCGGCATCACCCATGATACGTATGCCCATTAACGAACTATCCATTGAATTACGGAAATTTCGTTCCGACAGCTTCAGGGCTTCTTCTGCCCGGACCCGTTCGGTGATGTCGTTATGGAGAAGCTGGTATTGCTGCCTGTCATTCCAGAGCACTTCTTTACGGAAGACTTCCAGATGCCGTATGGCGCCGTCTTTACGGACGATACTTACGCGATAGTAGCTGTAAAGTGTCTCCTGCCCTTGCTGTAACTTTTCTCGCCGCACCAGATAATCCTGATAACTTTCAGGAGTATAGCGTTGCTCGGGCGGTTTAGACCGGAACTCTTCCAGATTTTCGTAGCCGTACATATCCAGAAATCTCTGATTGGCATAAATGGCTTCCCCGTCTGCGGTCACGATACAAACCCCCAGCGGAGAACTATCCATTGTATTGCGGAAATTTATTTCAGACATGTGCAGGGCTTCTTTTAACCGTACATCCTCGGTAATATCACGGATAATGGTTTCCAGCGATACTAACTTACCGCCTTCATCACGGTTGGACACTTGCCTTCTTTCCACCCAGATGGTCTTGCCGTCTTTCCGGACATAACGCATCTGAACCGGGATACCTTCGTAAAGCTCAGGTTTGTCCATCATTGATTGCCGGAGTCCCTTATCTGCAGGATGAACTATGATAGCATTAAGCTCCGGGTTAGCATAATATTCTTCCGGCGTGTAGCCCGTGATGACCCTGGATACCGGACTAACGTATTCGAAGTGGCCTGCCGGGACAAAGCTGAAGCGAGTGATCATATCCGGGGAATTCTCGGTCAGGCGGCGGAAGTGTTCTTCACTTGCTTTCAGCGCTTCTTCAGCCTGCCGCTGCTCTGTGATATCGTTATAGAGAAGCTGAGACTGTTGTTGCCCGTCCCAGAACACTTCTTTGCGGAATACCTGTAAGTGCCGAATGGCGCCATCTTTGCGGACGATATCAAGTCCAAACTTATCCGGGTTTGGTTCGCCACGCGCCAGTCTCTCATTGCGCTGAAGATAATCCGCATACGATTCCTTTGTGTAATTTTCATGCGGCGGATTCGTTCTAACTTCTGCGATATTTTTGTAACCAAATAGATCCAGAAACGCTTGATTCACATACAGGATATGCCAGTCCGTATCGACGATATAAATGCCCATGAACGAACTATCCAATGAATTGCGGAAATTTTGTTCGCTTTTTATCAGCGCCATTTCAGTGTTTCTTTGCGCGGTAATGTCGGCATAGAGAGTCTGGAATTGTTTTTTACCGTTCCAGAACAATTCGCCGGTGAAAAGCTGTAAATGCCGTAGCATACCATCTTTGCGGATAATTTCGACCTCTACACCTTGCTGGCGCGGCTCACCGTGCAGGAGTTTCTGCTTACGCCGGAGATACCCGGCATAAGATTCAGGGGTATAAAAATCTTTTAACGGAGGTTTTCTGCTGACTTCATCGGCATTTTCATAACCAAAAATATCCAGAAATGCCTGATTCAAATACAGTGTATTGTCGTCGATATCCGTGATACGGAAGCCCATCGGCAATTTATCCAGCGCGTTATGAAGGTTTTGTTCTGAATTTTTTACGATTGCTTCTGCCTGCTTAATCGCCGTGATGTCGTTATAAAAAGTCTGTCCCTGTCCTTTACCGTTTCTGATAACACTCTTGCCCAAAACCTGTACATGACGGATTGCGCCATCTTTGCGGACGATATCAACTTCTATTTTATCGGGGACGGGTTCACCACGCGATAATTTTTCATTACGCAGAAGATATTCTGCAAAAGATTCAGGCGTGTAATGTTCTACCGGAGAGGTTAATTTAGCTTCTTCGACACTTTCGAACCCGAAGATATCGAGGTAGGCCTGATTAATATACAAAATATGGTTAGCCCCTTCGCGGACACGAATGCCCATGGATGAATTGTCTAAAAAGTCACGGTAGTTCGCTTCAGCTTCTTTGAGTGATTCTTCCATCCTTTTACGCTCGGTAACATCCCGAAGAATTACTAAATCTCCGATTATCTTACCGATTTTTGTTAAAGGCTGGGCGTTAACTTCAAAGGTGAATAACTCCCCGGTCTTTTTGAATAACTCAACTTCATAAGGTGAGATGGGGACACCGGCCACCCGTTTTTGAAAATTCCTGATTATTTTAGCCTTACTTTTAGCCGTCATCATTGGGGCTAACATTCTAATGTTTTTCCCGACAAATTCCTGTCTCCGATAGCCGCTGATTTCGGTTAATTTTTTATTGACGTCCATTATTGTGCCCATCCCGTCGATAAGCAAAATAATGTCGCCGGCAAATTCAAAAACCGCTTCGTATTTTCCCTTATTTTCAAGCGCTTTAAGGGTAACGGCACGACGTCTTGAAGTTTTAAGTGCGCCGGAGGATTTTTCCTTAGTGATATTTTTCTCTAACATTTCCTCATCCATTAACGGCGGTTGCAATTTCTATTTCAATTCGCTCCTGGCCGGATTTTCTCAAGTCCAACCCCACAAATAAGACCGGTACTCTATCATCATCATAGCATTCTCCGGAAAACCAATCTAAGGCGATCAGCGGAGAACCGTCCGTCCAGTACCCTTACCTTTTGATTTTCACCACCAGAGTAATATTTCCTGATGACACAATTGTATTGACACATATCGGGATGGTTTGAGACTATTAAATCATTTATCATCAGATGAGCATATAGCCCTTTAGGGCTATTTAACCCATTCTTTAGTACATTGCCGCCTTTTGAACATCGGATGCCTGCTGTTATTGCCAAACCGCCGGTGCGAGACCCTTTATCTTTTCTCCGTTTCGATATCGGTACCACCTGTTACCCAATAAAGCCGACCCCGTTAACCCACCTTTCACAAGGAAGGATGCACGCCACCTAAACCCAAAAATCCTCTGACGCGCTGCTGGTTGCTGCTTTTAATTAAAGCCTGTTCCAGTGTGATCTTATGCTCTTTTACCAAATTAGCCAACGCCTCATCCAGCGTACGCATACCTTCCGCCCCACAAAGCTGCATCACATTATGTAATTCAAATGTTCTTTCATCACGAATGAGGTTTCTCACCGCCGCATTGGCAATCATAATCTCAAACGCCGCAACTCTACCCTTACCGCCGGCGAGAGGGAGGAGAGCCTGCGATAATACGGCTTCGATCGCCTGGGATGCCTGTAACCTGATTTGTTGTTGCTGTTCGTGCGGAAATACATCAATGATACGGTCTACGGTTTGGGCTGCATCAGGGGTGTGCAATGTACTCAATACCAGGTGCCCGGTCTCAGCCGCCCTGATTGCAGTACCGATGGTATCCAGATCCCGCATTTCTCCGACGACAATGACGTTCGGGTCGTGGCGAAGCGAGTGTGTAAGCGCAGTGGCAAAACTTTTTGTATCGTCTCCCAGATCCCGCTGAACGATGATGCATTTCTCATCATGGTGTAAAAATTCAATCGGGTCTTCAATTGTAATTACACTGCGCGCCGCATTGTGATTCAGGTAATCAACCATGGCCGCCAGCGTGGTGGACTTACCGCTGCCGGTAGGCCCGGTGATCAGTATTAACCCTCTCGGTTTCAGCACGAGCTCCTTTAAGATCTGGGGTAAACCCAGTTCATCGATAGATGAAATTCGAAACGGCACCAACCGGAAGACAAAACCCATCGTTCCTCTTTGCTGCAGTATGTTCACACGGAATCGGGCTAAACCGGGAACACCATAGGCAAAATCAAGCTCATGTTCTTCGATGAATGTCGCCATTTGCTCGGAAGTTGTGACCTGTTGAAAGATCGATTCGATGTCTTTAAAATCAAGTTTCGGTAGTTGCTCCTGTCTTACCAGCGCGCCATCGATGCGAAACACAGGCACACAGGCAACCTTTAAATGTAAATCCGAAGCTTTTTGATCCACCATCAACTTAAGAAGTTCATCTATTTGCATACCATTACTCCCCATCACCGCAACCCGACAGTGTCCTGCAATATTAAACGAAGGTCCGACTGCTGCCTGAATCTACTCATCGATATTGAACCCCTTTTCATGAAAAAGTTTTAAACAAGCATCCGCGACAAGGGAATCATAAAGAATTCCTTTCTTCTGCGAAATTTCTTCTAAAGCTTTATCGATACCCAAAGAAGCCCGATAAGGCCGGTGAGAGGCCATGGCTTCCACGACATCAGCGACAGCTAAAATTCTCGCTTCAAGAATGATGTTCTCACCGGAAAGACGACCGGGATATCCCGTGCCATTCATCCTTTCATGATGCTGCAGCACGGATTGGGCAACAGGCCAGGGAAAATCGATCCCCTTCAGGATGTCGTAGCCGGTTCGGGGATGTTCTTTGATGATACTGAATTCCGCATCGGTAATCCTTCCCGGTTTACTGAGAATCTCCGCCGGTACGCAGATCTTACCGATATCATGAATGGCGCCCACGACACCGATGCCCTTGATCTTTTCCGGAGAAAGGCCCATCCCGGCAGCGATGGCACACGCAAGCCTGGCAACACGGTGCTGATGCCCCGCAGTATACGGGTCTCTTAATTCCACTGTCAGCGCTATCGTCTGAATAACAGCATCCAGCGTCTTATCGAGTTTATTATAGCTTTCTTTTAGCGCTTTATCGGTTCGTACCCGTTCCGTAATGTCCTGGTCCAATGTCTGGAATTGTCTCCGGCCATTCCACCGTACCTCTGTCCGGTTGACTAAAAGCCTTCTGACTTCGCCATCCTTACGAATAATATCTATTTCATACGGCGATGCTACCGGTTCTCCCAGTGTCATTTTGCGAACCCGTTCCTGATGGGCAACCCAGGTCTCAGGAGTGTGACGGTCCCGGTAAGGTACCGCATCCATCTCTTCCACACTGGAATAGCCATAGATTTCCAGAAGCGCGCGGTTAGCGTAAAGGGTTTTACTTTCCACGGTGATGATCCGGATCCCCAGCGGGGAATTATCCAGAGAGTTCCGGAAATTCTCCTCGGAGGCTTGTATCTCCCCGGCCTGTTGTCCCACGATCTGTTCCAGGCGTTTCCGGTAGTCGGTATTATCCAGTATCAGTTTCCTTTTTATCAGGGCATGTTCTATTCTGAGCAATACTTCTTTAGTATTAAACGGCTTGAGGATATAATCGTAAGCGCCCTGTTTCATGCAGTTGATAGCAATATCACTATTCGAGACGGCTGAAATCATAATCGGGGCAATATCAGGATAGGCCGTCATCACTTCATTCAATAATTCTATCCCGGATTTATCGGGCATCATGATGTCTAAAAGGATAACACTCACCTTATAATTTTTTAGCTGTAACAGCGCCTGTTCGGCATTACCGGCCTCAAGACAGGTAAAGCCGGCGTCGGACAGAGTGGAAACAAGCAGTCTCCGGACAAGTTTTTCGTCATCCACAATCAGGATCACTGCATCATGTGTATTCATCTGCCGCTCCCGTCTGCACTGCAATTTTCCGGGGGACCCGCCACTATCATATTGTTGATTTTTTCTTTTAAAGCTTCGATATCGAACGGCTTGGAAAAAGAGGGCAGGTTATTTTTCATCAGGAATTCCTTGATATCAATACCCATGACATCCCCGGTGATGAAAACGATTCTATTTTTCATGGCCGGTGTTTTCGCTAAAACATAGGAGTGCAGTTCGATACCGCTGACCCCGGGCATTCTGACATCGGTGAGCATCACATCGTAGGTTGTACCCGCATTTAATTTTTCGATAGCGGTTTCGGCATCGGCAACAGTATCAACCGTATGTCCCATCTGCGTAAAAACTCTTTCAAGCAGAATCCTGACCCCGGGTTCGTCATCCACCACCAGTATTTTGCCGTGTTTAGAATCGGCCGGTTGCGCTTTTACCGGAGCTAACTGAGCATCAGTCTCCGCTGGTAAGGATTCAACAATCGGTAATTCGATGATGAAAGTGGCGCCATGGCCGAATTCGCTTTCAACATACATTTTGCCATTGTGTTCCAGGATTATGGAGCGTGACAGGCTCAGTCCCAAACCGGTACCCTCACCGGGCGCTTTGGTGGTGAAGAACGGCTCGAATAAGCGCTTCCGGTTCTCCGGTGTGATCCCGGGACCATCGTCCTGAAATGAGATAATGATATTATTTCCCTTCTTTTCGGTGGTGACAGTCAATGTCCCCCGATCATGGGCTCCTTTCATGGCTTGCTCGGCGTTCACGATCAGGTTGAGAAATACCTGTTGTAGTTGGCCGGGGTCAGCAACAGACCAGGGTAATTCCGGGTCAAATCTGGTAACCACATTGATATTGGCCGTCTTGAGAACATATTCTCTCAACTTGAGATTATTATCCAGCAACTCATTAATATTGGTCATGGTCTTAACCGGTTTGGTCTGGCGGGCGAAGGTGAGCAGTCTTTTAACAATGTCGGCCACGCGCTGACTGCCGTCAACGATAAGACGGAGTTCCGCCTTAAT
>JBKQML010000233.1:0-4987 GCA_052326545.1 Dehalococcoidales bacterium | reverse complement strand
GTCGTCTGTCCGGTTGTCAAAGACCATGGGGGTGATTTGCTAGCGGCTGTCGGGGGCGGAAGTGGAGCAGGAGACCGGATGGGGCTGGGTGCCCTCCGACATCACGTAGCCTGGGGGCTGCGTTTGTGGCTCGGCTGGCTGGTGAGCCGGTGGTTGCGCGGCTTTCTCGGTCTGTTCGAGCGGCTGTGGGCGCTGGGCGTTGCGCTCCCGTTGCGACTGCTGCATGTCCGCGATGGCGGTGCGGAAGGAGCGCTCCAGTTGGGCGCGCTGTTTGGCCACGTACGCCAACCTCTTGAACTGCTCTTCGCCGAATGCGACGTACACGTAGATCTTCTGTTCGCTCTCGGCCACCCGCTTGAGCAGCCATTGGGAGGTGACCATGGTCTCGAGGTAGCACCGTTCGGTGCGGGTTTGGGGCTGCCAGTCGGCGTCCAATTCGTCCCAGAGCTGGGAGTAGTCCGCGGCGTTTTCGTCGGGGAGGATGGAGGCGCGGGTGCGCAGGCCGGAGGTGAGGGCGTTGAAGCGGATGGCTTCTTTGCCCGAGTTTAGGTTGGAAGCTTACGCTTTTCATAGCTAAGCCCAGGCTAAGGAAATGAGCCCTTAATTGTTCAAATGTATAGTAGTCCAGCAACTCTCTAGCCATAGGCGGTTTGATTTCACCGCTGCTGCTGGCCTTCTTGTTTAGAAACAAAACGTGACTATTGCAAACCAGCTTGGGAATTTGCAGTTCACCCTCTGGTACGTCAAATGAGGGATTTTTCCCCTGGCTGCCCATGAACATTGCCATTTCTGCAGGCCCATAGAAATAAATGTTATCTTCGCCGATGAATTGATATACCTGCGCCGCTTTTGAACACCACCAGTCTTTCCATGTTTCCATACCCTTATTTTGTGATTCAAGGTAGGCCATTGTAAACGATATCGGAGCCCAGAGGGATTCAGGCCAAACCCAGACCGTCAGGTCATCCAGCCCTTCGAGTGCTGGCGCCGGAACTCCCCATTCGATATTACCGGTCAACCTGAATGGTACCAGTGTCTTTCCCGTTCGGTAACGGATGTTATTTTCAGCTAGTACCAGACATGCTTTTTCTCTTTCCTCTACACTCTTAAAGGTAAGAGTTATCGACGGTTTATTATCTTCATCGGTTAAAGAGTATTCTGGAAGCTTTTCTTTAATCATGCTTAACAAACTAAACTGCTCTCTTTTAACATATACTACCGGCGGTTCCAGAAACTCTCGGATACTTTTTGTTACAAAGCGTCTGGAAGCAGGATCTTTTTCGAGGTCTTCAACCCAGAGTTTCAACAGGGCGTGGAATTTATCAAGTTTAAAATACCAATTCGTCACATCTCGCATTTCTGGTTTTTTCCCGGTGAGGGTGCTCCTCGGATTTATCAAATCAACCGGCATGTATTGATGTCCTAACGAGCATTCATCCGCGCAACCCCATTCCGAAGAACAGCCGGCGATTGGACACTGTCCAACAACCTGACGGCCATTAAGAAAAACACCCAGTTCGGCATCATAAAACTGTGAAGTAGTTAATTTTACCAGATGCCCGTTTTCATACAGTTTTGTGATGAAATCGATTGATTCCTGCCGGTGAATCTCAGCAGTACGTCCTAAGCTCGAAGCTCCAAAAAGGTTTAAACTGATATCATAGGATTTCAGGACTTCTTTCTGTCTTTCATGATTAAACTGAACGAATTCTTCTATCGTACCTTTAAAAAGCCCCTGGTTGATTTGTTGACGATAGTATTCCAATATCGGTGAACCATAACAGTCAGTCCCTGACACAAAAATGACATTATCTTTTCCGATGCGGTCGCGTAGAAAGCGGGCATAAGTATCGGCGTGAATAAAGACGCCACCTATATGCCCGAGATGGAGCTCCTTATTCCCATACGGCATTCCCGCCGTAATTATGGCACGTTTGGGAAAAGTTGGCCTGACATTATCGTAATAGTCCTGCACCCGTCCGCCGTTTTTGTTCTTCGCGATATCCTGGCGAACAATATCCCTTATAAAATCACCGGATGCTGTTGAGTTAGGCTCGTTCATATTGTACTCCCTCTATTTTCCGTTTCTATCTAATTAACACTGATTGCCGGCAAGTTTTGCCAGCGCGGCCTTGATTCTTTTCAAGCATCTTTCTTTGCCTAATACTGCCATCGTTTCAAAGAGCGGCGGCGTAGCGTCACGCGCGGTGGTCGCGACCCGCAGCGGATTAAAAAGCTGTCCGGCTTTTATCCCCAGGTTCCCGGCGAGATGCCGCAGCGTATCTTCCAATACATCCGGGCTAAAACTTTCCAATGAGGAAAGTTTTAGATCCGCGGCTTTTAACGCCGTTAACGCCATTTCTGCCGTCATCTTCTTATCGATGAACATCGCAGCATCGTATTTCAACTCATCCAGAAAGAAGAAATCGGCATAAGTCGCCGCGTCTCTTAAAATGTTAATCCTTTCCCGTATCAGCGGCACGATTTTCCGTACATATTCAACATCTAAAGGCCGCTTGACTTCGGGCGGTAAGTACTTTTCCATGAAGGGGAATACCCTGCCCGTTAAATCATCAACGCTAAGCCCGCGGATATAAACACCATTCATCCACTGTAGCTTTTCGTAGTTGAAAATGGCCGCGGTCTTGTTGACACGCTCCAGTGAAAAATGGTTAATCAGGTCCTCACGAGAAATAATTTCGGTCTTATCATCCAGCGACCAACCCAACAAAGCCAGAAAATTAATCATCGCTTCCGGCAGGTACCCCTGCTCTCTGAATTGCCGTATCGCAGTGGAACCGTGCCGTTTACCCAGCTTGGCATGGTCAGCGCCTAAAAGCATCGGCAGGTGCGCAAATTGCGGCACTTCATAGCCCATTGCATCGTGCAGCATGATGTGACAGGGCGTGCTGGACATCCATTCCTCTCCACGCAGAACATGGGTAATCTGCATGTCATGGTCGTCAACAATGTTTGCCAGGTGGTAAGTCGGATAGCCGTCTGATTTCATCAACACTAAATCGTCGACGGTACTGTTTTGAAACGCCACATTGCCCCAGATGATATCGTGTACCACCGTCTGCCCTTGCAGCGGCGTCTTAAAGCGCACTACCGGCGTAATTCCCTCTTTCTCTCTTTGTGCCTGCTGTTCGGGTGTCAGGTTGCGGCAGCAGCGGTCGTAACCGGGGGGCAATTTATTCCTGGTCTGTTGGACGCGTAAAGCCTCTAACCGCTCCTTTGAGCAATAACATTTATAAGCCGCACCCTGAGCCAGTAACTTTTCCGCTGCTGCCCTGTATTTCTCTAACCTTTGCGATTGAATGTACGGCCCGAATTCCCCGCCGATATCCGGTCCCTCATCCCAGAGAAGATTCAACCAGCGCAAATCATCCATGATCGCCTCAACGGCGCCTTTCACTTCACGGGTGGCATCGGTGTCTTCGATACGCAGCACAAAAACGCCGTTATTGTGCCGGGCGAAAAGCCACGCAAACAATGCAGTGCGGATGCTGCCCACATGTACAAAACCGGTGGGACTGGGCGCAAAACGGGTTCTAACCTGTTGTGTCATAAATTTTCTCCATTATCGGTCTTTGAATTCAATAGCAGCGAAAATTTTTATCTCTTGTCCTGATTATACACACACATTCTACCATCTCTCCCGCATTACATTCTATAATACAGGTGTATTCTTTAGGTTTGTTTGGGCATGTCTGGGTAAAAGTTTCAGAAGCCGGACCTGATATTTGTACAAGGGTCGAGTTTCCCGCAGGTACTCAGTCTTTGACTGATGTAGAACTCGACCGCCTGATGCATCGTTTTAACAATATCGCATCTTTATTACAAAACATAAAATTCATTAACACGAATCGTAAATAAGGAGTAAAAAATGAAAGACTCAGTTATCGCCGAACTCAAAGTCGTGCCGCTGGGAACTCAAACTGCCAGCCTCAGTAAATATGTCGCCGCCGTCATCGATGTCGTCCGGCAGACGAAAGGCATCACCTATCAAATCACGCCAATGTGCACCATTGTGCAGGGTCCTCTATCGCAGGTACTGGCGTTAGCTCAGGAAATGCACGAAGTTCCTTTTAAGATGGGAGCGAATCGTGTGTCAACTACCATCAGTATCGACGACCGGCGTGACAAGCTCATTACGATGGAAAGCAAGGTCAAAGCGGTAAGCTAGGCAAAAGTAGATCTTTTCCAAATCGTTGTACAGGCGCCCCTGCCTGTACCCGTAAATAAAAAAACGTACCCTGCGCTTGTTCAGTGGGAAGTGCACAATTTATTGTAAAGTAGTTGATTAACTTATTTTATTGTTTCTTTAAACACCACAAATACTCTTTTCTTTCTATAATTGTTTTACTAAAATAGGTTGAAATATAACATTCTTCTGCCAATCAACTGTAAAAGATGCAATCATATTTATTTTATATTTTTTACCATCTGCTAACGCTAACTGCTGACCTTTCTTAAGGACATTTTTAACAATTGCCTCTTCGAGAAATTTACCTTCATTATTGAAATATCGTACTAACATTATGGCATCTCCATTTATTTCAATAGAATTTTCTCTTCCCATGCGTATTCCACGACTAATCAAATTAAGTGCTATGACTATATAGAGGATTGAACCGACGATAAGTGTTATGGGGTGCCAATTACCAGACAGATGTTGAGATGTATCTGCCAAGGCAACTAAAAAGGTCAAACTTGAACCGGTCCAGAATATAGGCCAGAAAAAGTACCAAAAAATTCTTCGTAGTGTCGGGTGAGAGGTAGAGTTTTCGATCCAATTAGCCAGAGTTTTTGCTCTAGTAGGTAAAAATAGCAGAATAACAAAGACTAAACCAAAGATTGCTGAAAAGAAACCCGTTATCGAAAACAAAAAATGAGGAATGGTAAAGGAAATTTGAACGGGCGTGTCTTTCTGAACAGAAAACAAAATAATTGAGAATATTGTAAATATTGAGGTGACACCAAA
>JBKQML010000232.1:0-7634 GCA_052326545.1 Dehalococcoidales bacterium | reverse complement strand
CCCGGAGCGGGACGCAATTCCGGCCGGGCTTTATTTCCTGGATTTTATGGTTAAAACCGGCAAAACCCCGTCGCAATTATTGAGTTATCTGTACAGCAAAGTCGGGGAGCATTACTACGACCGTATCGACCTGCATTTCCCGGAAGAAAAGAGGCAGGCGATCATCAAACGGGTGCGTGAAGGCGAGCCGAAAAGTATCGAAAACGTAAAAGTCGCCAGAGTGGACACGCAGGACGGCTTCCGCTTTATCCTGGCGGACAACTCCTGGCTGCTCATCCGCTTCTCCGGTACCGAACCGATTTTACGCATTTACGCCGAAACCGGCGATACCGAACGCGTGAAAAGATTGCTGCAATTCGGGCGGGAACTCGCCGGAGTTTAACGTCCGAATATTCTCTTAATTGTCCGACTGGGTTTGAGGCCGCTTCTTGACAGGCTGATTCGTGAACATGTAACATATTACCTAATCATATGTTAGCAAAAGTTAGAAGCTGCGCCGTGGTGGGGATGGAAGGGGTCATCGTCGAGGTAGAAGTAGACGTCTCGGGCGGCCTTCCATTTTTCGGCGTGGTCGGTTTACCGGATGCAGCAGTGCAGGAAGCCAGGGAACGGGTGCGGGCCGCAGTGCGTAACTCCGGTTTTAAATTCCCCGGGACGCGGGTAGTAGCTGCTCTGGCGCCGGCTAACCTGAAAAAGGCCGGCCCGGCTTATGACCTGCCGATTGCCGTAGCCACAATTATTGCCACCGGACAGGCTCCCGCCGAGGCCGACGGTCTGGTGCTGCTGGGAGAACTCGGTCTTGACGGCACATTACGGCATACTCCGGGCATTCTCCCGATGGTTGCCGCCAGTCATGAAAAGGGGTTTTCACGCATCGTGGTGCCGGAAGCCAGCGCGAAAGAAGCTGCATTGGTGGATGGTGCCGAAATTCTGCCTTTCGCGAACCTGTCGCAACTGGCGGCTTATCTACGTAAAGAATTCCAGCCGCTACCGGTACCGGAGCAGACGGAAGATGAAGAATATATTCCCCCGGAAATGTCTGGAATCGATTTTGCTTATATCAAAGGACAGGAACATGTAAAACGGGCGCTGGAGATTGCTGCCGCCGGCGGCCATAACGTTATAATGATGGGCCCGCCGGGGAGCGGAAAAACTTTGCTGGCGCGGTCTTTGTGTTCGATTTTACCGCCGATGACCAATGACGAAGCCATCGAAGTCACCAAAATTTACAGTATCAGCGGGCTTTTACCTCCTTCTACGCCCATGATAAGACAACGGCCTTTCCGTTCCCCGCATTACACCACCTCTAATGTCGGTCTGGTCGGCGGCGGGCATTTTCCCAAACCCGGTGAAATCAGCCTCAGCCACCGCGGCGTGCTCTTTTTAGACGAATTACCGGAATTCGGGCATACATTACTGGAAGTACTCCGACAGCCGCTGGAAGACAGAGTTGTCTCCATTTCCCGGGCACAGGGCAGCGTTACTTTTCCGGCCAATTTCATGCTGGTCGGGGCGATGAATCCTTGCCCCTGCGGTTATTTCGGCGACCCATTTAAACAATGCACCTGTGCACCCGGCGTTGTTTCCAGATACCAGAAAAGGATTAGCGGGCCTTTCCTCGACCGTGTGGACATCTTTGTCGAAGTGCCGCGTATCGATTATGAGAAACTGGCGGATGACAGACTGGGAGAGAAATCGGAGAAAGTACAGGCGCGGGTTACCGCCAGTAGAAAGAGGCAGCAGGAGCGGTTCAAGGGCACAAAATTGAACAGCAACGCCGATATGACGGCGGCCGACGTCCGGGAATACTGTAAAGTGGAAGATTCGGCACAGAGCCTGCTGAAAGCAGCGATGAAACAATTGAATCTTTCGGCGCGGGCTTTCCACCGTATTCTGAAACTGGCCAGGACGATCGCCGACCATGAAGATGCTGATATCATCAAAGCGCCCCATCTGGCCGAAGCAATACAATACCGGCCGAGAAGCTTATTAATGTAAAAATCCTCTTGTTACTTCTTTTGCGAGGAGTCAAAGCGACGAAGCAATCTTAAGTGTATGGTGGCAGATAAACTCTATTTTGTTTATATTATGACCAACGCCAAACATACGGTGCTCTATACCGGATTTTCGAGTGATTTGAAAGTACGAGTCTGGTCACATAAGGAAAGATTGGTAGACGGTTTTACAAAAAGGTATTATGTTAATGTGCTGGTATATTACGAAGCCACTGAAAGTGTGTTTAGCGCATTAGAGCGGGAAAAACAAATTAAAGCCGGTTCACGGCAGGATAAAATAGATTTGATTAATAGTATGAATCCCGAATGGCGTGACCTATACGATGACCAGGATACATTCGTCCTTCAACTGAAGGACTCAGTACGACATTGCGATGTCGGATTGCCGCGACCTTCGAGAGAGTTTTGGGAAGGTCTCGCAAAGGAAGTGAGGGTGTTCAATCTATAATTATATTTTTAATTTTTGTTCTTTCATTGGAATTTGGAGCTTGGAATTTAACTGCCGAAGCCATCCGGCACCGTACGAACTGGTGGAACGCCTGAGGCAGCCGTAAAAGTAAAATCCGATATTATTTATTGTTTCGTTCTTAGGATTTCGGATTTCGTTTTGTGGTATATTTTCTCTTCTGCTCTTTTACCAGCACCGCTTTGATAACTTCTTTTGAACCGCGCGGCCGGAAAACGATTTCGGCATCGGCGTTCAGGGCGTCCGCCATTTTGGCGATATAACTGATAGTCGGGGAAACGCGCCCGTTCTCCACTTTCGAAATATATGCCTGTTTGGTATTGAGCTTATCCGCCAGCTTTTTCTGGGTTTCATTGCCGCGCATCCGCAGTTCGATGAGTGCACGCTCCGTCGCGAATTCCGCGTCCAGCTCATTCCAGGCTTTTTTAAACCCGGTGTTTTTCAATTTTTCCTTGATTACTTCGTCAAATGTCCGGCAACCTGCGGGAATTTTACACTCTTTCACGTTAAGCTCCTTCCGCCCGGAAACATAATCGGCGTATCTTTTTTCGGCTATTTCAATTTCATGCTGCGGGTTTTTTTGTGTCTTTTTCATAAACGCTCTGACCAGGATATAATGCTGATTCTCATATAGAAAATAGAGGACGCGGTATTTGTCTATTTTAATTTCCCAGATTTTGCCGTCGATGTGTTTGATGTGGGTTTCCAGTACCGCGTGCCCGTATGTTTTCAACAGCTCGATTACCCGGAAAACTTTGGCCGCGTTATTTGCGCCAAAATCATCTATTTCATTAATGACGGAATCCCGGCCGTCTTTACCGGAATAGAGGACCACTTCCCACGTTTTTGCCATCGTGCCTGATTATATAACCTATAAGTTATATTTGTCAATTAATTTTTCTTGACATTTTACCGGGAGAAAAGGCATCATGTAGTTTAATAACAACGGCAGCAGCGAATAAGCGTGATTGAGGGGCAAATAAATATGAAGAAAAATATTTTCTTTGGACTGGCGGTATTTGCCGCCGCCTTGATATTCTTTTTCCTGGGCTGAGCCTTCGCGCAGCACGGCACCATCGGGCTTTATCACGTTAACGGCACCTACCGGATGTTGTTTATTGTTTTAGGGGTATTGGGCCTGGCGCTGCTCGGACTGGGTTTATGGGAATGGTGGCTGCAGTCGAGAAAACAACAACGCAGCACCCATATCCTTTCCACTGTTGTCAGAATCCTGACGGTATTGGAAATCGCCATCTTTGCTTTCGGCTTTTTCTACGTCGGGATTATTCCCGGACTGCTGGAAGGCGGCCAAACGCCGCAGCTATTAATCGAATCGGGTTCCGGAACTAACGGCGTGCCGAATCTGGCAGTTACTTTCAGAACTCCGACACTAACCAGCAATACATTGGAATGGGGTTCGGATAATTCCAGCTTTACATTAAACGAAGCAAAACCGATGAGGGAACACATCTTTTCACTGACGGATTTGCAGCCCGATACGCGATACTGGTACCAGATCAACAATGGACAGAAAGAGTATTTCAATGCGCCCCCGGCGGCAGGGGAACCGCTGCATTTTGCCATCACCAGCGACGCCCATTTCGGCGCCAGTGACAGCCAGAATGACCTCACCGCGGAAATGCTGCAGCAAATTGCCGACCCTGCCAATAAATATAATCTGCTTTTCTCCATGGGCGACCTGGTGGAATTCGGGTTTAAAGATTCCCAGTGGCAGCAAGCCCTGCAGGCGATGTCCGCCGCCACGGAGACAATTCCGACCAAATATGCCGTGGGCAATCATGACACTTTGCTGGGCGGGCTGGAAAAATGGGAGACCTACTGTGACCCGGCCGGGATGCCGCTGCAAAACGGCACGCAGCTTTATCAGCGGTTTGACGTCGGGAACGTGCATTTCCTGGTAATCGACCTGGAATGGAGCGCTGAAGACTTTAATGCGGCCCAAAGCGCCTGGCTGCAGCAGCAATTAGCCAGCATTCCGCAGGATGATTGGAAAATTGTCATCGGGCACGGCTTCTATTATGCTTCCGGTTCAGTGGTCGACGGTTGGAACTGGTATGAAGACCCGGAAACCATCAACAAATTAACCCCGATTTTTGAAAAATACGGCGTGGACATGGTTTTTTCCGGCCACGACCACCAGATGGAACTGCTGCAGAAAGACGGCATTTCGTATGTGATTGCCGGAACATTCGGCGGCGCCCTGGACCCGCAACGGACCTACACCTCTCCGGAAAGTATCTGGTATTCCAGCACTAACTTCGGTTTTGCCGATGTGACAATTAACGGTAATGTCGCCGATTTGGTTTTCCGCGCCCCGGACGGCAGCGTCATCAACAGTTTTGTGATACCGAAAAATTAAATGGGATGCTAGTCTGCGGGCAGTCAGTTAAATTTATTCTCTTATGATGGAATACGTGTCAGGCTCCAGGCGAGGCCCATCCATTTAAAATCAGGGCCGGTAATGGCGCCGCGTGGAATTGCAGAAGGTAGCAAAGCCTTTACGCTTATCCATGATGCAAAATTCAGGCTGTCCGCCGCGGGCGGCGGACTGTCCCCCGATATCGATGTTCCTCCGGTAGTTACGATGAAGGGCCCTCCCGCCTGGTCGATACCCGTGCCGTTCGGAAAATTTATCATAAAAGCAACGCTGGTGGAAACCGAAGCCGGCGTCTTTAACGGCAGCCAGGCATAGCCGTAATCGGGCACACTATAGACCGTGTTTCCCAGATTCCCGATGTTCACCAGACTCGCAACGCTGAGGAATCCGTCGGTCATGTCAACCCCTGCCACGGCGCCGTAAACCGGGTCGCTGCAAGAAACGTGAGATACCCACATATAGTCCACGCCGTTGGATACTGCGTCGGTTTTAAAGGTCACAGTCAGTGTGAAGGCCGTGACGGTAACCCAAGGAGAATTGGCATCCGTCCGGTACGCGCAGGTAAACGTGCCCGAATATGTCCCGTCATAGATGGAAGACACGGCCGTTGTCACCGCTGCTGAATTTTTCACCGGGGCATTTGTGCACCCCAAAGGTAACAATGAAATCAATACCGCCGCGCATAAAAAGTATTTTTTCACGGCCCTTTTATTTGCCAACATCAGTTTTCTCCGTTTGCAATATACCCACCGGTTCCAGGAGCATTTTTCTGACTATTGAATTTTTTGTCCCGTGAAAAGGTTGCGCAGTGTTTCCCAAATGCTGTTGGCCTTGTCGGTTTGTTTTTCTGCTACCGGATGTTCCCCGTAGCGGACATCGATGTATAAACCGGTGATTTCATTTAACGGCTCTTTGCCGTCCGGCAAAGCTTTCCCTAAACGCCGGGCGTATTCGGAAGGTGTTTCATAATTTTCCCGTGGTATTTGCAATCGGGCTCCCTGCCGGAGCAGATGCTGATATATCTCGCGGATGCTTAACTTACGCCCGGGATTGTCTTCTGCCGCCTGCCGGTCTCCCTCAGTGTTAACCGGCGCAGGCTGCTTTTTTCTGATGAAAAGCTGTGTCAACCATTTCAGAAATACCAGTATATCCGCTTTAAATCCGGCCCAGCTGCCGAGAGACTCCTGTTCTTCTTCGACATCTTCCGTCAGGTCTTTCCGGTGCTGGCGTTGAATCGCCCTGGTTATGAGGTAAATCACCAGGACAGCGATCAGCACTACGATGACAATTTTTAATATTAATATGAAATGAGGACTCAAAAATGAGGTGGTGTTTGATTGATTATTTTTAGGGATAATCTGCTGTATCGGCTGCGGCGGCGTCGGCGTTGCCTTCCCTGTAAGCAGATTGAGGAAAAACTCACCGACATAATAAATCCAGGTCACTAGAAAACCTACGATAAGCAATATAAAGTAAACAATATCGGAATAAGCGCCGGAGATTGAACTCATCCCTTTTCCCAGCAAAGAGATGAATTGAGTGGAGAAAATCGTGGCAAAACCAATGCCCAGCAGCACCACGCCGCAAATCACGACGATGATGGTGGTCAGCCAGCGCCGCCCTAAATTCCGCGAGAGGTCTCCCCGTTTTTTGAACTTTTCCTGGAGGACGCGCAGGTTAGACAAAGCCAGCGCCAGCAGACCGAAGAAGAAAAATCCGACGACATAAATCCCGATGTTCGCAGTAATGTTTTTCATCGCGCCGGTTTTGTAAGTAAAATTCCAGGAAATAATCAGAAAAACCAGCGTCGTCAGTTGAATCAGGAATGCCTGATAGATATCTTCGAAGTAGAGGCGGGAGCGGGCCAGGCTGATACCGCGCCACCAGCAGTACAAACCGGCAATAATCGCAAAGACAAATGGGGGATATTTAGTGAAAAAATTGAGAACTTCCTGGCCGTATGCAGCGAACCATTGGCCGCTGAAGAGATTGAAGCCGGCCGCATATTCGATACGCAGTACCAGGAAAATCGCAATCAGCCCGCAGACGACAATACTTACCTGTATCCAGGCCAGCGGCCATTTCCGTTTCAGGAAAAACCGGGTGACGACGAAAGAACCTCCGAGCAGGAACAGCAGCGACAGAAAACCCAGCACCGGCCGGGGATTGGTGACCATCGGCAGTCTGCCGATGTAAATCAGCCACGCGCATAAACAGAAAACCTCCATTAGAATTACGGCTAACGGAGCGAAGATATCCGCGATCCAATTTACTTTTTTCAATCCGGCCATGAATGCCATTGTTTGTGCCCCTAAAATCGCCTTTATCGTTTGGCGCTTAAACTCATCGCTTCCATTTTTTCCCAGCCGATGTCGTCGCTGATGTTATAGGTGGTCAGGCCGTTCGCGTTGATAGCATCCCGGCTGCCGATAGTAATCAGCACCACTTTGCGCCCCACTCGTTTCATTTGATAGAGCGTGGATAATAATTCTTCGCCGGGCGATGCCGTGATTACGGTCATCGTGCTGCCCCACGGCAGGTTTCTGCTTTCGGTCACCAGCATTCTGGCAATCGGCATCACTTCTACCGGATGAACCAATGCTAGCGCCTCTAAAATATGCTTCAACTGCTCCGGATGGCGGCTGGGCGGGATATGTATCATTTCGGCCGTACCCGGGCTGTTTTTGTTGATGTATAAACCGACGCGGTATTCCTCGGAGAGCGCCTGATTTGCCAGTGAAGCGGCGGTAACAAT
>JBKQML010000231.1:0-4169 GCA_052326545.1 Dehalococcoidales bacterium | reverse complement strand
TCTGAAAGTTTATTTTCTGGAATGCGGTATGCTATACTTACCAATAACAGTGAGCGTCTAAGGCCTTAATAAAACAGGGGTAAAATAGTAATATTTTGAGGTAAAATTACGAGCATGAGTAAAAAAGTGAAGGTCAAACAACTGACATGCGAGGCATTTCAACCCTACGGTTCTTTCGCGAATATGGTGAAACCAACCGGGCCGAAGCTTGGTAAGGGATTTTTTCGCGATATCGTAATTTTGAATCTCGGACAGGCCAGCCAGGCTGCGTTTTCTGTCATGCGGGTGGAAAAAAGAGAGAAAATTATCAACGCCATGGAATGCCATCAGCACACCGGTGAAGGTTGTATGCCGCTGGATGGGGATATCCTGATACATGTTGCTCCGGCCAGCTACCCGCAATCCGTGCCGCTGGATCAAATCGAGGTGTTCCGTGTCCCGAAAGGAACACTGGTGGTGATGCGCCCGGGTGTATGGCATTGCGCGCCTTTCGCGGATAAAGCCGATGCCGTAAATGTGATGGTGGTTTTACCCGAAAGAACATACGCGAACGATATGTTTTTCTACAAGATGACCAGGGAAGAGGAAATACAGATCGAAGAATCGGAATTATCAGGAGAACAAACTTGAAGATGTTTCGAGATTACAAGGTTACCATTGGCATTGCGCCGGTTAGACGGGATAAATTCCCGGACCCCAAAGAGGCGCTGAAAAACAAATTACGGATTATGCCCAAACTCAAAGAAATCTTTGGCAGTATCCATGACGTCAAGATTGTCGATATCGACTGGCTGAACAAAGAAGGCATGTTCTTCCAGACCGAAGATGTCGCCAAAATTGAAGCCTATTTCCGGCAGGAAAAGGTAGATGCCGTCTTTGTCCCGCACTGTAATTTCGGCCAGGAAGAAGTGGTTGGCAAGCTGGGGAAAGCAATGGGCAAACCTTTCCTGCTGTGGGGACCGCGGGATGATGCGCCGCCGCCTGATTTTGCCTGGCGTCCCACTGACGTGCAGTGTGGTTTATTTGCCAGCGGTAAGGCTTTATTACGTTACGGCGTCCCGTTCACCTATATCGAAAACTGCTGGCTGGATTCACCGCTGTTAAAAGAAGAGATTGAAAAGTTTGTCCGCGTGGTCACCATCATGAAAGATTTCAACGGCCTGCGCGTCGGGCAAATATCCTTGCGACCCCGCCAGTTCCACAGTGTCATTGTTAACGAGGATGAACTCCTGGAAAAATTCAACATTGAGATTGTCCCGATTAATGCCGCCGAGATTATCAACGTATATAATAACGTACAAAAGAACAAAAAAGACGAGATCGAAGAGATTTTTGCCGAAACTAACCGCGCGGTTAACTGCTCCGCGATGAAAAACGAAGACCTGTACAAGATCGCTGCGCTGGAAGTGGTGATCACGGAACTTGCCCGGCAATACGGCATCAAGGCATTTGCCAGCGAATGCTGGTCGGTTTTCCGTGCGACTGTTGGGGTCCCACCCTGTTACGTTTTCGGGAACCTTTGTGAAAAAGGCCTGCCGGCAGCCTGCGAAACGGATGTGCACGGCGCCATCACCTCGGCGATTCTGGCCGCTGCCGCGCGTGGCGAAACCCCGATGTTCTTAGCCGATATCACCATCCGGCATCCCACCAATGACAACGCCGAACTGCTCTGGCATTGCGGCCCATTCGCCAAGTCACTGGCCAGGGATTACAAGAAACGCGAGATGATCGAATGTCAGGGACGGTGGGAATTAAAGGGCGGCGACGTCACCGTCGCCAGATTTGATGCTATCGGCGGTAAATATTCGTTATTTGCCGGCCATGCGGTCGGCACCGACGGCCCGACCACCGAAGGCAACTATATCTGGATAGAAACCGATGATTGGCCGAAATGGGAAAGAAAGCTGGTTTGCGGTCCGTATGTCCATCATGTCGCCGGCATCCACGGAAAATTTATCCCGGTCCTGGACGAAGCCTGTAAATATATCGGTAAAATAGAGCGGGATTTTGTTTAAGCGATAATAGATTAATGTTTAGGGAGATAAATCATGCCTTTAGTTAAGTTGACTTCAATTTTAAAAGAAATGGACAAGAAGAACACGGCCGCATTGGCCTTTGACTGCTTTAATTATGACAGCATCGAGTGGGTAATCGAGGTCGGGGAAGAACTGAACCTGCCGGTCATCATCATGCTTTATCCCGAAATGAGCAAGTACATGTGTCATGAAGCTTTTGCCGCCGCGACCAAAGCGCAGGCGAAAAAGGTTAAGATTCCGGTCGCCCTGCATCAGGACCACTGTCAGTCTTATGAAACCATCATGAGAGCCATCAAAGCCGGTTTTACCTCCGTAATGTTTGACGGCTCCAAATTGCCCTACGAAGAAAATGTGCGCGGTACCGGTGAAATCGTCAAAGTGGCGCATGCTTTTGATGTCGATGTTGAAGCTGAGCTTGGCCGCGTCGGCATTGCCGCCAATAAGGGCGATTTTAAAAACGAAGATCTCTATACCACCGTCGACCAGGCGGTTGATTTCATTAACAAAACGAAGGCCGATGCGCTGGCAATTGCCATCGGCAGCGCTCACGGTTACTATGTCGAGACCCCGCATTTGGACATGAAACGATTGCATGAAATTAACAAAGCAATCGATACTCCGCTGGTCCTGCACGGCGGTACCGGTATCCCGGAAGACCAGTTAAAGCAGTCGTTTAAACTGGGTATCAACAAGCTCAACCTGGCCACCGAGTATTTTGCCCTGTTCTATGCGACGACCAAGGACTTTCAACAGGTTAAAGAGAAAAAGGATAGCCTTTTCGGACTCTGGGATTATCAGAAGAAGATGGTGACGGATTATCTACGCAACAAATTCTTGTTGACCGTGCCGGAAACCAAATAATCACATTAAAATCGCGAATTAAATAAAATAACGCTTCCCGTTTAACATTGGGCGTATTGATATCTGTTTTTTAAACAACCGGATGTTAATACGCCCATTAAATATCGATAATAGATAGAGAGGTTGAACGATGGGATTAGACATTATTGGCATTGAAAACCCGGTCATGGATTATAATCTCCTGATTAACAAAATGCCGGAGAGAGGCGGTTTTGCCCAGCTGAAGGAATACAGCTGGCAGGGCGGCGGGAATGTCGGTAGCGGGCTGGTCGCAGCAGCGCGGCTGGGTGCCAGATGCGGTATTGTGGGGATTGTCGGCGACGATGTGTACGGGCAATTCTGCATCGATGATTTTAAACGCCACAATATCGATACTTCCCATCTATTGAAGGACCCGGGAACAAAGAATTCGCTCTGTATTTGCATCGCCGAGATTGATACCATGGAGCGCAGTTTTATTGCTAAGGGCGGCACGCGGAGACAACCCACTAAAAAAGAAATCGACCGGGATTATATCGCCACTGCCAGGTACATCCATCTTGGGCCGATGAATGAGCCGTCAGTTCAGGCGGCGATGTGGGCGCGGGAAAAGGGTATTCCCGTGGTTGACGATGCCGGCTATTTTGAGGCGTCGACGGAAGCGAACACCGGCTTAATCGATTATTTTGTGGGCTCTCGGCATTATTACAACGGTTTGTTTAAAGACGAAAATTACGAAAAGAACTGTAAAACTGTGCAGCAGCGCGGCCCGAAAGTCGTGGTCTTTACGCTGGGGGCAAAGGGCTGCGTCGGACTCGACGGCGACAAATATTTTAAAATCCCGGCATTTAAAAATCTCTCAATAGTTGATACCACCGGTGCGGGGGATGTGTTTCACGGTGCTTTTATTTTCGGCTTGCTACAGGGATGGGATGCCGAAAAGACATCCGAGTTTGCCAGCGCCGTTTCCGCGATTAAATGCACCAGATTGGGTGGCCGGGCCGCAATTCCAGATTATAAAACCGTGCAGAACTTCCTGAAAACCGGCAATATCGATTACACCGAAATCGATAAGAGAGTGGAGTTTTACAGAGAGGGTATGATAAATAACGTTCTCGCTAACTGTAAATAGTTTTATCGAACTGCAATCTGACGTAAATTAAAAGGGGTGGAAATGCATACATTCCCACCCCTTTTTTATTGGTTAGTTCGTTCTCCCTTGAAGGCCGTAGGCCGCAGCCGCAGGTACTTTATCGAGTTTTTCGAGATAAACCCAGAGAAGGTCAGGATGAG
>JBKQML010000230.1:0-3434 GCA_052326545.1 Dehalococcoidales bacterium | reverse complement strand
CTTTATGGCTATAAACCGGAATCTCCCCAAAAATGGTAAAATCCTCCCAGCGGGCAGGGATAGACTTAATCGCATTTTAGGAACGATGGATTGGCAAAATATAATATATTCTGATTCTCCCCAATTTAATTTGTTTAATGAGAAAATTTATCAAAAAGAAAATGTGGACACCATTCAAAATTTCATACTAAGCAGATTAAAGCAAACATTTCCTACTGTCTCGGAAAAAGCGGTACTATTGAAAAATGAACGGAATTCTCCTCAATTTTTATTATGCTTCGCTGGTAGTAATCCGAGTGGCGCTGCTCGCAAATTATCATTAAAAGCTGCCGATTATATATTAACAAACATGAGAGATGAGAATGGCACTTAAATCAAAAATAGAATGGACTGATTCTACTTGGAATCCTGTAACCGGTTGTACAAAAATTAGTCCTGGGTGTAAAAATTGTTATGCTGAGAGGATGGCATTAAGACTTCAAGCCGCTCATAATGCCAGCTACGCGGTTGGGTTTCAGGTTACATTACACGAAAGAACTTTGTCTTTACCACTAACTTGGAGGAAGCCTCAATCTATATTTGTTAATTCAATGAGCGATTTATTTCACGACAAAGTACCAGATGAATTCATTATTAATTTATTTAATATAATGACTCAAGCTAGATGGCATCGTTTTCAGATTTTGACTAAACGTTCGGAGAGGCTATTGGAGTTGAGCCCGAGGCTAAATTGGGCAGCTAATATTTGGATGGGCGTAAGTGTTGAGGACTCAGAACACATGTACCGCATCAATCAATTACGCCAAACAGAAGCAATTATAAAGTTTATTTCCTTCGAGCCTTTACTTGGATTGATAATAAATATTAATCTGGATGATATCGATTGGGTTATTGCAGGGGGAGAATCAGGACCTTACTCAAGGCAAATGGAATCTCAATGGGTGATCTCTATAAGAGATCAATGCCAAAACTATGGAGTTCCTTTCTTTTTCAAACAATGGGGTGGCGTTCAGAAGAAAAAAACAGGTAGAGCGCTTGAAGGACGCACATGGGATGAAATGCCTCAACAAAACGAGGCTTTGAATCTAGCTTTTAATCTTGGTTAGTACTGACTAATAAACGTCGGGCTCTTCAATTGGTGATTATTTTTCTCAGCCTCTCCTCTACCTCTTCTTTCGTAATCCCTTGTACAGAAATCAGTTTCCGGTGACTGGTGGCGCCCTTACTGATGCTGATGCGGCTTTTGCTGATATCCAGAATTTCACTTAGGAACTCAATCAGTTCTTTGTTGGCTTTCCCTTCCGTCGCCGGCGCCGCGATTTTGATATGCCACACTCCTTCCTCGAAACGCACCACTTTGGTCCGTTTCGCGCCGGGATGCCCCTGCACTGCTATTCTTACCGGTTTTTCTGTCAATTTATACCCCTGGTGTTTTCACATTCGTCGTTGCGGGCGTAGCGCGGCAAGCTCAGGGATGGGTGGCAACCCAACAATCCCATACCCACGTTTCTTGATTATTGATTCTTGAAACTTGATTATTTTAAACCGAATAATCTGCATGCATTCTCCGTCGTTATTTCTGCCGCTCTCTCTGCCGTAAGGCCCAGTATCTCCGCCATTCTCTCCACTGTGTAGACAATGTATGCCGGTTCGTTACGATGGCCGCGGAATTTTTGCGGCGGCAGATAAGGCGCATCCGTTTCCACCAATAACCTGTTTTCCGGTACGATTTTGATTACTTCCGCCATGGTACTCTTGGGATAACCGATATATCCCCCGAAAGCCAGATAAAACCCCATTTCCAGAAATACCCGGGCATTATCTGCATTTTCCTGGAAACAGTGAATGACGCCGGGCGATTTTACCCCTGATTTCTGCACCCACTCGCCTAAAATTTCAATCATTTCTTTCGTCGATTGCCGGTTGTGGATAATCACCGGCCGGTGCAGTTCGTTCGCCAGTTCCAGCTGCTGTTTCAAACCCTGTATCTGCTCTTCCCGGTGCACTGCACTGCGGTGGAAATCCAGCCCCATTTCCCCGATGGCCACCACTTTGGCAGTTTTCGCCAGTTCCGCAATCCGCCTGATATCCATTTTCTGCACGCCGTATATTTCTTGCGGATGAATCCCGACGGCTGCGAAGATCTGCGGGTATTTTTCGGCCAGTGCAATTGCTTTTTCGCTCGATTCTACGCTCGTCCCCGCGGTAATTATCCGGCTCACTCCGGCTTCAACAGCCCGCACCAGCATCGCCTCAAAATCTTCGGTAAATTCTTCCCCATCCAGATGGGCATGTGTATCAATAATGTGTATTTTTAAAGTGTTCAATTTTTTCCAATTAAAGATAAAATTTGTAAGGGTCGAGTTTCGAACTTTGAGTATTTTAATGAAATACTTTCCGAAGGTACTCAACCGAAGGTTGATGTATAACCGCAGTTGAAATGTACGAACCCGCCCGAATCTCTGCAATCCTATTAAAGTTAAGCCAACAATTGTCCATTTTTAAATTCCGGGATTTTGCCCCACGAAAACAAGTAATCTATGTTTTAAAAAAGTACACCTCTCTCCCCACGAAGCGGGAGAGACTGGAGTGAGGGGCGTCTGCGTAATAATATCATTTTTTAAACCGTTGCCATTACCGCTGCGCCGCGCCAATCAGCTCGTGTAAATCCTCAATCTTATTTTCCCGCAGGTATTTTTCAATTCCTTCCAGTACCTCCATCGGCGCACGCGGGTTCATGAAACTGGCCGTCCCCACTTCGATCGCGGTCGCCCCGGCCATGAAGAACTCAATCGCATCCCCGGCATTTATAATCCCGCCGCAGCCGACGATCGGGATATTGACCGTTTTCGCCACCTCAAAGACCATATACAAAGCTACCGGTTTGATCGCCGGCCCGGAAAGTCCCCCGTAAGTGTTCCCCAGCAGCGGTTTACGTGTTTTAATGTCTATTGCCATGCCTCTGACGGTGTTGATCAGACATAGCGCATCGGCGCCTGCTGCCGTAACCGCTTGTGCAATCCGCACAATTTCACCGGTGTTCGGCGTCAGTTTCACAATCACCGGCAGGGTTGTGGCTTTTTTTACCGCCGCGGTGACTTTGGCCGCCGCTTCCGGATTGGCGCCGAATTCCGCCCCGCCTTCTTTCACATTGGGGCAACTGATATTTAACTCCAGTCCGGCTACTCCGGGCACTTTATCCAGCTTGCGGGCGACTTCTGTGTAATTTTCAATTGTTTTACCGACAATGTTGACAATCACCGGCACCTGCCAGCCCGCCCAGACCGGCGCTTTTTCTTTTATCAGCGCTTCCACCCCGATATTCTGCAAACCGATGGAATTGAGCATTCCATCAGTGGTTTCGGCAATTCGGGGCTGGGAATTTCCTTCCCACGGCTCCGGCGCTGTGCCTTTGCAGACAATTGCCCCTAACT
>JBKQML010000229.1:0-31714 GCA_052326545.1 Dehalococcoidales bacterium | reverse complement strand
AGAAATTCCGGGGGACTATTAAAGTCGTTTAATTCCACGGCAACACTGCCAATTTCGGCGATAGAGTGAGCATCACTGCCGGCCGTACCGGGCAGATTGTGTTCTTGCGCAAAGTTAACCGCTTTTTCGTTTGTTTGCGCCGTAGGAACGCGGGCATTAAACACTTCGATCAGGTCGATTTGCGGTGCCAGTTTATTAAACTCATCCGTATTTAAACGGAGCCCCCGCATCGGGTCAAAAGGATGAGGAATATTGACCAAACCGCCCTGCTCTTTGATCGCGGCAATGGCCTGTTCGATGGGGATACCGCTGGCGACGAGTTTTTTGAGGAACATTCCCATCACTTCGCCGTGATAAGTCTGGACCTCTTCCGCGACGATGACTTTGAAAGGAGCAATTTTCTGCAGTTCCAGGCCGCCCTCAACTGCATCATGGTCGGCGATAGCAATGCAGGTGATGCCCAGCTTCTGACAGCGTTTGATGATATCTTCGAGTTCATTGCTGCAATCCATCGAATATTTGGTGTGGATATGAAAATCGGCTTTTAACACTTATTGATTCCTTTTTCCTCTTTCGTCCTGAGGTTACGCAGTACCCGAAGGATCTCCCTCACTATTGATTAGGCAGGGAGATATTTTAGACTTCGTTCAAGTACCTTACCCTTCATTTCGTTCAGAGTAAAAATTTTTTAGCGTGAGACAATAATTTTACCTTGCCATTCTCCAACATCGCCAGGTCTTCAATACGGACGCCGCCCCACTCCGGCAGGTAAATCCCCGGTTCGATGCTAAAGACCATGCTGTTAGCCAGTACATCGCTCGACAGATAACTCAGGCGCGGCGCCGGGTCGTGAGTAGCCAGTCCGACACCGTGACCCAGACCGTGTCCGAACATCACGCCGTAACCGGCCTCTTTTATTATATCCCGGGCCAGGGCATCTGCCTGGATGCCGGACATCCCGGCACAAATTCCGTCGATGGCGGCTTGCTGCGCTCTTTGTACGATGCGGTAGATTTTAACAAAGGTAGAGTTAGGCTTACCGAGGCAGACGGTACGGGTCAGGTCGCTGCTGTAGCCGTTAAAATCAGCGCCCATATCAATTACTATCGGCTCATGTGCCGCAATTGGGCGGTCTGACGGCTGAGCGTGCGGCAGGGCGCCGTTAGGCCCCGCGCCGACAATCACTTCGAAAGGCATACTGCCGCTGCCGTTTTCCCGCATGTGTTTTTCCAGCGCCCAGGCGATTTCTTTTTCGGTCATACCGGTTTTCAGCCTGCCCGCCACATACTCGAAAGCGCGGTCGTCGATCTCTGCCGCTTTTTGAATTAAAGCCAGTTCTTCCGGTTCTTTAAAAGTGCGTAATTTCTCGACCATATTTTCTAAAGGCATTATCTCCAGTGCAAGTTTTTTCTCTTTAAGTATTTCGGAGATTTGGGCATATTGCGCGACAGTGGTTGCGCCGGATTCAAAACCCAATCGTCTGATATTTAACCCGTGAATCAGTTCGGGAAACCAGTCCGCCATTTTACCGGTAATCTGGAATAATGTGTAGTCGGGGCATTGCTTTTTCACCTGCTCGACGTAGCGGAAATCAGTGGCAATAATGGTGTCTTTGGCGGTGATCAGCAGATAACCGTCAGAGCCGCTAAATCCCGAAAGATAAAATCGATTTTTCGGTTCGGAGACTAATATCGCGTCAACTTCAAACTTTACGAGTTCCGGGCGTAATTTCGACAGTCTGTCTTTAATCATTTCCTTTTCCTTGAGCCAGCGGGTGGGCGGCGAGATACACTTTTTTCGCCTGAGTTTTACTGACATGGGTGTAAATCTGGGTTGTAGTCAAACTGGCGTGCCCCAGCAGTTCCTGCACGACCCTCAGGTCAGCCCCGCCGTCGAGAAGATGCGTGGCAAAGGTATGGCGGATGGTATGCGGGTGCACTTTTTTATTGATGCCGCTCTGTTTGGCGTATTGGTTGACGATTTTCTGAATGCGGCGTTCGATCAGCTGTTGGCCGTAACGGTTGATAAAAACAGCCTCGGTTTTCTTTTTACCCAGTAATTTATGTCGGCCTTCCTTCAGATAAACGGCAATTGCCGCCTGTGCGGGTTTGCCCATTAAAACCAACCGTTCTTTGGAACCTTTGCCAATCACCCTGATTTCCCGTGCGTCCAGATCAATCTGACTGCGGGTGAGGTGTGCCAGTTCGCTGACCCTTAAGCCTGAAGCATAAAGCAATTCCAGAATGGCTTTATCTCGCTGCCCTACCGGGGTGGCAACATCCGGCGCTGCCAGAAATCTGTTCACTTCGTCGCCGGTAAGATAGGACGGCAGCTTTTTATCCTGCTTGGGGGAGGAAATTTGGTCCAGAGGATTCTCATGAATCAATTCTTCTTTTTGCAGGTAACCATAAAACGAGCGGACGGCGGATAGTTTGCAGGTGATGCTGCTTTTTGCGACTTTTTGGTCCGTCAGCCAGATGATGTATTCGCGGATAGTATGTTTGGTGACTCTGTCCAGAGTATCGATTTTTTTCATCAGCAGGAAGGGAAAAAAGCCTTTTTGCGAGCCGCGGGTATTATTGCCGATCAGGGCACTTTGATAAGTACGTATTGTATAAGGTGAGGCGTTTTTCCCCACTTTTAGATAATCGATATATCGATCAAATACCTCTTGCATCAGCTGCACCTGAAACAACCAATTTGTAATACCGGATCTTCCCTATTCCCCGGCGGCTGCCGCGGCTGGTTTAGTTTCCTCTTTTACATCATCCGGTGTACCGCTGCGGTAACTGCATTTGGTGCATTTTGCCTTGCCTTCCTTATACTCCACCAGCAGGCCGCCGCAGTTGGGGCAGGGTTGGGGAAGAGGCTTCGTATTAATTGCAAAGGTGCACTTCGGATAAGCGCTGCATCCGTAGAAGATCTGTCTTTTTTTATTGAAACGCTGGATCAATTCGCTGCCGCAATCCGGACATTTGACTCCGGTTTTCACCAGGTAGGAGCGGGTAGTTTTACATTCCGGATAACCGGTGCAGGCCAGGAATTTACCGAAACGTCCTATTTTAATAGCCATCGGCTTGCCGCACTTATCGCACTTTTCATCGGTCAATTCGACCGGCGCTGCGACTTTGACGATATCGGCCGAGGCCTTCTTCAGGTCGGCTTCGAAAGGCGTGTAGAATTCCTGAACGACATCGCCCCAAATCTTCTTGTTCTGCGCGATTTCATCGAGGTCGTCTTCCATGTGCGCCGTGAAATCGATATCAACGATATCGGCGAAGTTTTGCGTCAGGAGGTCGGTGACGGTTATGCCGAGTTCGGTCGGCTTGAAAATGCCGTTGGTCTTGGTGACATATTCCCGTCCTTTGATGGCCAGCATGATGGATGCGTAAGTACTGGGGCGTCCGATGCCGCGCTCTTCCAGCATCCTGATGAGGCTGGCTTCAGTGAAGCGTGACGGCGGTTGCGTGAAACGCTGCTCCGAAAAGAGCTCGATCAGTTTCAACAAATCGCCTTTGTCCAGCGGCGGTAACGGATTTTTATTGGTTTCCTCGTCGGTTTTACCCTCTTCCCGGGTATAAAGAACCGTGAAACCAAGGAAACGGTTCACCGAACTCGATGTACGGAAAAGATAATCGTCGGCAGGTGTATGGCATTTGGCTTCGATATCAACCGTCGTGTTATCATAAACGGCAGCGGACATCTGGCTGGCGACCATGCGGTTCCAGATTAATTGATAAAGCTTAAACTGTCTGGCATCGAGGAATGCTTTTACCGATTCCGGGGTGCGGTGTATTTTAGTCGGACGGATCGCTTCGTGGGCTTCCTGAGCGCCTCTCACTGCACGGGTGAACACACGGGCATGCGGCGGCACATAATCGTCTCCGTATTTTTCCCCGATGAATTCTCTGGTTTCGGCCACGGCGCTGTGGGCGACATTCGTGGAATCGGTACGCATATAGGTGATGAGGCCGACGCTTTCTTCCTTGCCAATGGGTAAACCTTCGTACAGCTGCTGGGCCAACATCATGGTCTGTTCGGCAGAGAAATGTAGTTTGTACCAGGCTTCCTGCTGTAAGGTGCTGGTGATGAACGGCGGTGCCGGCTGCTTCAAGACTTTCTTGATTTTTAGCTTGTCAACCGTCCATTTAGCTTCTTGCAGCTTATTTTTTAAATCGGTTGATTTCGTTTGATTGTTGACCGCCAGTTTGGTGCCGTCGGCAAAACTCACGAGCTGCGCGCGGAAATGCGTCGCTTTGGCCTGGTTGGTATCGGCTAATTCTGCTTCCATCGTCCAGTATTCTTCGGGAACGAATTTTTCTATCTCTCTTTCGCGGTCGACAATAATTCTTAATGCCACGGATTGTACTCTGCCGGCGGACAGGCCGCGCCTGACTTTTTGCCAGAGCAGCGGGCTGAGTTTATAGCCGACGAGTCGGTCGAGCACACGGCGCGCCTGCTGTGCATCAACAAGGTGCATGTCAACCGAACGGGGATGCTTGAAGGCATCCAGGACGGCTTCCTCAGTAATTTCGTGGAAAACCACCCGTTTGAAAGGCACGCCGTCCTGTTGAATTTGAGTTGCCAGATGCCAGGCAATCGCTTCCCCTTCGCGGTCCGGATCTGTTGCCAGATAGATCGTGCCGACTTTTTTACCGGCTTCCTTCAATTCTTTCACGGTTTTCGCCTTGGTCCGCGGCACGACGTATTTTGGTTCGAAATTATGCTCGATGTCCACGCCCAGACGGCTCTTGGGTAAATCCCGGATGTGCCCCATCGAGGCTTTTAGATTATATTTACTGCCTAATATCCGCCCCAGCGTTTTGGCTTTGGCGGGAGATTCGACGATGACCAGATTCTTTGTACTGTTACTCAACTTTCACTCCATAATTTTCTCTGACTTCACGAGCCAGCACATACTTCATACTGCCGGTGGATTTGACCAACCCTTTCAACTCCATCATAGCTAGTGTACTGCTAACTGTCGATACTGGCAAGCCGCTGCCGGCGCAAATCTCATCAATGTGAGAGGGTTCGGCAGACAATTTGTGCAGCAATAAAGACTCGGTATCCGAGGTAGGAATAATTTCTTTAAACTCCAGCTGCTGCGCCACTGCTTGAAGATTTAACTCTTCCAGGATGTCCTGACAGTTCCGCACCAGTTTGGCGCCCTGTCGAATAAGGTGATTGGTGCCGCTGCTGGCCGGTGAAAGCACGCTGCCGGGCACCGCCAAAACATCGCGATTCTGTTCCAGGGCCTGGTCGGCGGTGATAAGCGCCCCGCTGGATTCGCCGGCTTCCGTCACCAGGACACCGAGGCTGATGCCGCTCAAAATGCGGTTGCGGCGGGGAAAATATTCCGGTTTTGGCTTGATGCCGAGAGGATATTCGCTGATGAGGGCGCCATGTTCGATGATTTGCTTCGCCAGGTTGGTGTTTTCCGCGGGATAAATAATATCCAGCCCGCAGGCCGCAACGGCGATGGTGCGCCCGCCGGCTTCCAGTGCCGCACGGTGTGCGATGGTATCGATGCCGCGGGCCAGTCCGCTGACAATCGTGATTTTATTATGGGCCAGGTCGGTGACAATTTCTTCCGTAACCTGCCGGCCGTAAGCGGTTAATACCCGCGTGCCGACAACGGCCAGACACCATTCATCTTCGGGCAGAATTTCACCTTTGATGTACAGTATCGGCGGATAATCATAGATTTCTTTGAGACGGGACGGGTAATTATCATCATGCCAGGTGAGCGCCCGGACATCATGTTTTTTCATCTTCTCTATCTCATCATCGAGAGACAGGCGGGGACGCCATTCCATGACCGCACGCACCACCCCGTCATCGAGGTGCGCTTTTTTCAGTTCGGACGCTGGCGCTTGCCAGGCTGCTGTGAGGCTGCCGAAGTAATTCTCCAGCTGTCCCAGCCGTACATGCCCGATGCCCGGAATGAAACTGAATCCGATCCAGTATTTTAGTTCTTTATGATTCATTTTCAGAGCATTGCAATTCTAACAGATTTTTTGAGTGCATGTTATTAGATTGAATGGAAACATTTAAATTTTATCGTTCTATCTCCGCGAAAAGCACGACATAGTTCTTGCCGTAAACCTTGGCGCAATTAGGACAGGTGGTGTAAAAATAGTAAAGGTTCTTCATGATTTTAGTCTGAGAATTGACATAATGTTTCATTTCGTTAGCCCAGATGCCGATGTTCTTATAAGGTCCTTCGAACACTTTGGTCTGGAATATGCCGGACATGGCGACCATTTTCGCCCGCGGCACTGCTTTGGACACTTCAATGTAAATATCGGCGCCCCATTTGGAGTTCTCGTCGACTAACGTCAGGTACTCGGGGAGATCAGCTTGAGCTTTAATTATCAATTTTCCGTTCTTCATCACTTTACTCTTCAAAGTAAGCGGCATGTGAAAAAAACTCAAAATGTGGTCATGAACAAATAGTTTGTTGTTCCAGACGAACTCTTTTTCATCCCACGGCGCCGGGTCAAAAGGCGGGCAGCAGCCGGTCGGGGTTATCGGCTCCGGTGCTGGTTGAGGAGTCTGTTCCATCTTATTTAATCTCCAAATTAAATTAAGCGAATGTGAGTGGTTTTATGTTACCAGAGAAAACAGGATATTGCAAGCAAGTGTAAGTGGTATCTAAATCTTAGCAGATGATGCAGCTAAATAAAATTTACGGCCACAATGTTATTTCGGGTCTTTCCAATATCGTCATTTTAATTTAGCAGGTTCCGGGTTCTTGCCTTTCAGGTCGTCGATGGAATGAATTCCGATGTTCTATAAATCGCGGGCAATGCTTTTTCCGACGCCGGGGATTTTCTTTAATTCACTATAAATAACTTTGTTCATTGTCGCGGTTTAATTATGATTTGAAATTTTGATATTGTTTAGGATTTCGATATTCGTATTTCGGAATCATTGTCCCAGAATAATGTTGTCTATTAATCTGGTATTCCCGAATCTGATGGCCATCGAGACGAGGGCGGACTTGGTAATTACTTTCAGTTCTGTCAGTGTTTCCGGGTCGGAGATGCTGATGTAGTCAATATTGGCAAGGGGTTCTTTCTGGATGAGCGCCGTCATTTTGTCCAGAATAACAGCAGTATTTGTTTCTCCGCCGGTGAAGAGCTTTTCTGCCAGTTGCAGCGATTTATAGAGCACGGGTGCGTCTTTCCGCTGCTCCGGGGTCAGGTAGACATTGCGGCTGCTCATGGCCAGTCCATCGGGTTCACGGATGGTCGGGCAGACAACAACTTTCAAATTCATGTTGAGGTCGGCAGCCATTTTTTTTATCACCACAGCCTGCTGGGCGTCTTTTTGACCGAAATAGGCGTGAGTCGGACGGACAATATTGAAAAGCTTGGTGACGATAGTGGTGACGCCGCGGAAATGGGTGGGACGAGAATCGCCTTCCAGCGGTTTGGTGAGGTTTTCGACAGTGACCCAAGTATCATAACCGGCCGGATACATTTCTTTATCGGGAGGGAAGAAAACAACGTCCGTGCCTTCTTTTTCCAGCATCGCCAGGTCACGTGGCAGGTCGCGGGGGTATTTGGAAAGGTCTTCCTTCGGTCCGAACTGAGTGGGATTAACATAGATGCTGACCACGACCGATTTGTTTTCAGACCGGGCTTTTTTAACCAGGGACATATGTCCTGCATGGAGATAGCCCATGGTGGGTAAAAAACCCACCGGCTCTTTGAGATTGTTTCTGAGGTAGGTCATATCGGGGATGGTTTCAATGACGATCATGTTTAACACCTCAGTATTTATAGATGAAAAAAGGTAAAACCGGAAAATATATTAAAACCGCCGCATAATTGCCTCACCCTCTGGCTCCCTCTCCATAAATGGCGAGGGAGGAGGAAGCTTAGAGGGGCTGCGCCCCTCTTAACTCAAGCCTTGCCTAATACGGGACATTCCATAATAATTTAGCTTAAGATAACTTAGCCTTGACCTGTTCCAGCACGGCGGTATCGATGATGAAGCTGTTTTCCTTGGTGGGGAATTGCCCGCCTTTTACTTCGTCCCGGTAAGCCGAAATTGCCTGGGACATAATCTCTTTCAGGTTGACATATTGTTTGGCGAGCTTCGGGTTGAAATCCGTCAATCCGAGTAAATTATTGATAACCAGCACCTGGCCGTCGCATGCCGGACCTGCGCCGATGCCGATGGTGGGAATACTGATATTTTGCGTAATTAAAGCGGCCAGACGTAACGGGATACATTCCAGCACGATGGAAAATGCCCCGGCCTGTTCTAGCGCTTTGGCATCGTCCACTAAACGCTGCGCAACTTCGAGTTTTTTCCCCTGGACGAGATTTCCGCCGAATTGATTAACCGATTGGGGAGTCATACCGATATGCCCCATCACCGGAATGCCGCAATCAACCAGTCGTTTGACCTTGTCGGCGACGGTGACGCCACCTTCCAGTTTGACGGCCTGAACGCCGGCTTCCTGAATAAAGCGGGCGGCATTTCGCATCGCATCTTCAACGGAAATATGGTAGGTCATAAACGGCATGTCACCGACGACCATCGCGTGTTCAGTGCCCCGGACGACGGCCTTGCAGTGGTGAATCATCACATCCATAGTAACCGGTAAAGTGTTTTCGTAGCCCAGAACCACATTGCCGAGGCTATCGCCGACCAGGATGATGGGAATATTGCAGCTGTCGATGATTTTGGCGGTGGGATAATCGTAAGCGGTGAGCATGGCCAGTTTCTCGCCGTTTTGCTTCATTTCGCGGATATCATTGATGGTAATGCGTTTAACCGGTGTTGCCATATCGAGCCTCCTCAGGAAAGGATTCTATCGATGGCGTTTTTCTTGGCGGTAATCTGGTTCTTGGAGTCAACATAAACCAGGGTCGGATGAAAGTCCTTCAATTCGTTATCTGCAACATTGGTATAAGCAAGGATGATAACAATATCCCCCTTGTTGACGAGACGGGCAGCGGCGCCGTTGAGACAGATCTCGCCGCTTTCGCCTTCGATGGCATAAGTAACGAGCCGGCTGCCGTTGTTCACATCAACGACATGCACCTGCTCGTAAGGGAGTATATCGGCCGCTTTCATTAAATTGCGGTCGATGGTAATGCTGCCTTCGTAATTAAGATTGGCATCGGTAACCGTCGCGCGATGGATTTTACTTTTTAGCATTACTCTCATGTTAGTCCTCCAGAAACCAATTTCAGATTATTTTTTCGAGGTGATTTTCACTTATTTTACGTTTTAGACCGGCTTTCAAGACGACGCGTAACTCAGCAGCTTTTTCCTCGTCGATTTTGCCTTTGGCCTGGGCGATGGGGATGGTCTGCAGACCGAGTTCGCAATAAGCGAAGAGTGCATCCGGGGCTTCTTTTTGCAGCGCTGCCAGATGTTTTTTCACGGTATCGATATCGCCGCGGGCAATCGGTCCGGTTAGCGCCTGTGGAATGCCGGTATGTTCGATGTTGTTGAGCGTGCCCTTTAACAGCGGCAGGAGCGCCTGCGTGGCCTGTTCTCTGGGGATGCCGAAGGTTTCCCATAAATCGTCCGCCAGTTTGACCAGCGTGACCAGATAGTTGCTGGCAATGACGGCAGCGGCATGATAAACGACTTTGTCACTTGCTTTCAGTTCAATCCAGCGGCAGTTGAACTTCTCCGCCATTGTTTTGAGGGTGGCTAAAAGCGGCTCTTCTGCTTCGATAGCAATGGTTGAGCCGGGAAGATTCGCGACGGCATGTTTTATTCCGGCGAATGATTGTAATGGGTGAAAAGCGCCGGTATTGGCGCCCATTTGTCTGGCCGGTTCCAGAACTTCTGTAGAATCGGCGCCGCTGCAGTGTACCACGCTCTGTCCCTGATGCCATCGCACGGCGGAGACAATTTGCGGAATGACGGCATCCGGGGTGGTGATGAAAACAATATCGGCGGTATCCGCCACCTGCTGGTGGTTATCTACTGCCCGGCAGCCGGTGATGGTTTTGGCTAATTTTTCAGCAGAAGTTTGCGTACGACTGGCGACGGCTACAACCGGGTAGCCGCTATCAGCGAGTTTGATAGCGAGTGCGCTACCGACAGTTCCTGCGCCGATGATGCCAATCTTTAACATCTCACTACACCTTTCCAAAATGTAAATGCCCTCTCAGACATTGACAGAGAGGGCATTTTATACCTTTTTTGTTTGCCGTCTCAGTCGTTTCCGATCCAAGCGACCATTCAAGATGTATTCTATTGTTAGTTTTGCTTTGTAAGATGGCTCGTGCCTATCTTCACCATGATACTAGCACTGTGCAAAAATGTTGTCAATATTACGATATTTACACTCGGGATACGCTCAAACAATTTGCTTCGTCAATCATCCTGCTGACGGGCCGCACTCGTCTCTGTAGAAAATTTAACCAAAATTTAACTTGACACGCTCGAAGCGGGCAGTGTTATTCACAACTATGCTACTGGATGCCGATGGATAAAGGCGGGGTGGCTTTCGTCTTGATTTTATTTCGACTCCACCCCTTTACGTTACTATTGAATATTGAAACCTGGTTATTTTAGCCGATCTGTTGGCGCAATCGAGCGGCGCGCTCTTTTCTTTCGGTAAGACGTTCCTTCTCTTTGGCCACCACGGCGGCGGGAGCTTTACTCAGGAAAGCCTCGTCTTTTAGCCGGGCTTCCAGCCTGGCGACATCGGCGTCTATCTGGGCAATCTCTTTCAGTATCTTTTCTCTTTCTACCGCCAGGTCAATCATACTGGCCATCGGCACGATGACATCCGCTTCTTTTAAAACCGCCACGGCAAACTTTTCGCCCTGGGCTCCGGTTAACCGACCGGCTTTGAATTCCAGCGGGTTCACTTTTGCCAGCGATTGGATAGCGGATAAATAGGGGGTAATGGCGGCGGTCAATTTCCCGCTGTAAATATCGGCGGCAATCCATTTGGCCGATTCCACCTTGTTTTCGGCGCGGATATTGCGGATGGCACGCGTGATGTCGATTACCGATTCAATAATATTTTCCGCCTCGGTATCGATGGCGCCTTTGTCCGCTTTAGGGTACTTCGCAATCATAATCGATTCTGTCTGCTGCCATTTGGCCGGCAGATGATTTTTCAGGTTTTGCCAGAGTTCCTCGGTGACAAATGGCATAAACGGATGGAGCAGGCGTAAAGCGGTTTCCAGCACATTAATCAGCACCGGCAGCGGCGATACGGCCTCTTTATTTTCCGGATTAAGCCGGACTTTGGCCAGTTCGATGTACCAGTCGCAGTATTCATTCCACAGGAAATCATAAATCGTGCTCAAAGCCTCTCCGAACTGGAAATCGGTCATCATTTTGTTGACGTTGGCTTCGGTTCGGCTCAATCGGCTCAATATCCAGCGGTCTTCCACGGTGAGTGATTCCTGGTGAATTTTCAGGTCGATTTTCTGATCCGGGATGCTCTTGATGACAAAGCGGGTGGCGTTCCAGAGTTTATTGGCGAAGTTCCGGCCGGCTTCCAGTTTGACGGGCGACATTTTACTGTCATTGCCCGGCGCATTGCCGGTCACGACGGCATAACGCAGCGCATCCGCGCCGATTTTGTCGATGACCTCAAGCGGGTCGGTGACATTCCCTTTGGTTTTACTCATCTTGTCGCCTTTTTCATCACGAATCAAGCCGTGTAGATAAACATATTTGAAGGGGATTTTCCCGGTATTTTCGATGCCCATCATAATCATGCGGGCGACCCAGAAGAACAGGATATCGTAGGCAGTCTCCATCACTGTGGTCGGGTAAAAATAGCGGAAGTCTTCGGTATTATCCGGCCAGCCCAGTGTGGAATGCGGCCACAGACCGGAGGAAAACCAGGTATCCAGCACATCGGGGTCCTGTTCGATTTTGGCCGAATGGCATTTGGGACAAATTTTCGGAGCCTCAACGGCGACAATCATCTCGCCGCAATCCTGACAGTAATAAGCCGGGATACGGTGCCCCCACCACAATTGGCGGGAGATACACCAGTCGCGGATATTTTCCATCCAGTTCAGGTAAACTTTGGTGAAGTGCTCCGGAATAATCTGAATCTTACCGTTATTCACCACTTCAATCGCCGGTTTGCCCAGCGTGTCCATTTTTACAAACCACTGCAAGCTGGCCAGCGGTTCGATAACGGTCGAGCAGCGCTGACAATGACCGACAGCATGGCTGTAATCCTCGATTTTGATCAACAAGCCCAGCCGCTCCAATTCTTCCACTACCCATTTACGGCAGGCGAATCTATCCATGCCTTTGCATGGGCCGGCATTCTCATTCATCGTCGCATCTTTATTCAGGAGGGTGACACGTTGCAAATCATGCCGCTGGGCGATTTCAAAGTCCACCGGGTCGTGGGAAGGAGTAACTTTAACGGCGCCGGTGCCGAATGTTTTGTCCACAATGGCATCCGCCACGATGGGAATACGCCGGTTCATGATGGGCAACATCACGTATTTTCCCATCAGATTGGTGTAGCGCTCATCTTCGGGGTTGACCGCCACGGCGGTATCGCCGAGCATTGTTTCCGGACGGGTTGTAGCGACAATTAAATAGCCGTCACCGTCGGCCAGCGGATATTTCAAATACCACAGGTGTCCGTTTAAGTCCTTGTGGTCCACTTCGAGGTCGGAAAGAGCTGTGGCGCAGCGCGGGCACCAGTTGATGATGCGTTCGCCACGGTAGATCAGACCTTTTTTGTAGAGATTGACGAAAGTCGTACGGACAGCCAATGAAGGCCCCGGGTCCAGGGTGAATTTTTCACGTGACCAGTCGCAGGAGGTGCCCAGACGGCGGTGCTGCTGTCCGATTTTGGAACGGCATTCATCCGTCCACTGCCACATGCGCTCCAGGAACTTGTCCCGCCCCACCCGGTAGCGGTTGGTGCCTTCTTTGGCCAGTAATCTTTCCACAACCACCTGCGCGGCGATGCTGGCATGGTCGACTCCCGGCAGCCAGAGAGTGGGGTCGCCTTTCATCCGGTGCCAGCGTATCATCGCATCTTCGACCGCAGCGGTCAGAGCATGCCCCATGTGTAAATCCCCGGTCACGTTGGGTGGGGGCATAATTATCGTGAAAGGTTTCTTTTTCGGGTTGATAACAGGTTTAAAGTAATCCTTTTCCAGCCAGAATTTGTACCATTTGTCTTCGACCGCTTTAGGGTCGTAGGCTTTGGGCATTTCCTGTTCAATTAAAGGCGTATCGGTCATATTAATCTCCTATAAGCGCTGTCAGCCTTGAGCTATCAGCTGTCTGCTATAAGCTCGTTATCAACAAAAAAGCCGTCCTGGTGGACGGCCTCGATTCGGTTTGAGACGAGCCCACTTACCGGCTTTAAATTGTAACGACGACCACTGTAGTATTCATATCTTTGCTCTTAAAACGTAAGATAACATATGACGGGAAGAATGTCAATTTGTGCTAGAAGTGACAAGTGCCCTACGTGGAATTTTTATCCGGACAGAAAAAACTCTTGACAAACTTGATTTTTACGCTCATGATGTATAATCAAAGTAGAGTCAGTACCTGAAGGAAGGGATTATATTCAATTGAAAAAAGTAGGGTAGAGATAACGGAGAATTGGTAAACAGCCTGACGAAACAAACGGCTTGAGATTTACCGGTACTCTTCTAGAAAAAGGAGGAGAACAAATGACTAAGACCTCGCCATGCGTTATCACTATTAGTCGCCAATTGGGGAGCGGTGGAGCCTACTTAGGTCAGCGGTTGGCACAATCTCTGAAGTTTTTGTATCTGGACCATGAAATCGTCCATCAGGCTGCGGAACAATTAAAAATCCCGGTCGAACACCTTGCGGCGCGTGATGAGAAAGTGACTTCCAACTGGCAATCGATATTACAATCTTTCGCCTACAGCAGTTCATGGTCGTATGCTCCACCTGCGCTGGATATTCTGAACGACGCAGATTTCTATTACGTTGAATCAGATGTCATTAAAAAAGTTGCCAATCAATGTTCCGTAATTATCGTAGGGCGCGGCGGCCATTATGTCCTGCGGGAGCATCCTAAATGTCTAAATATCTTTTTACATGCTGATATAAAATTTCGCCGGCAGCGTGTTGAAGACATATATCATGTATCGGCCGAACAGGCGTTGAAACTAATGAATTCCGTCGACCGCGAACGGGCCAGGTATCTGAAGGCGCTTACCGGACAAGATTGGCTGGACGCCCGGCAATACCATTTGTCTCTGGACACCGGCGTTTTAGGGATGGAGAAAGCCGAAGCTGTTATTTTAGAGGTTTTTCGAGCACGATTCGGCGATATTGAACTTCAAAAGCCGGAAGTAAAAACCTGAGTCCTTTTCGCCACTCCGGAATAATCTGATATGTCGTGAATGCTTTTTATTCTTGACATTTGTACTCCCTTTTAATATAATTCAGCTACTATTTGTTTTATCTTTAGCGGTTTAATTCGCTTAATCTCACAGTGTATTCGTATATTTTCCCCTCTCGTTTCCAACGTTTTTAAAGATTATCAGTGGGTCTGAAAAAATAAACCGGTTTTTCAAAATTAAATATAAAAAGTAAAGATGGAGGTTAACAACAGAATGGGACAAAGATTAAAAGGTAAAGTCGCGGTAATCACGGGTGGCGGCGGTGGTATCGGCAGGGGTGTAGCTTTAGCAATGTCTGCCGAAGGGGCGAGCGTTGTTGTGAACGACCCTGCCGTCAAGGATGGGGTCAAGGCGGCAGATAAGGTAGTTGCTGAGGTAAAGAAATTAAACGGTCAAGCTGTGGCGAGTTATGATAGTGTAGCTACCATTGTCAGCGCGGAGAAAATAATTGGTGCAGCCGTCAGTAATTTCGGCAGAGTGGATATTTTAGTGAATTGCGCCGGCAATTTCATGCCGGTCCCAACCGTGGAAATGACACAGGAAAACTGGGATGCGCTGATGGCCGTTCACCTGGGAGGGCATTTCGCTTGCAGCCGGGCAGCCGCCAAAGAAATGATAAAACAAAAAAGCGGCGGTAGTATAACAAACATCTCTTCCTTCGCCGGTTTTCCACGATATGATCCGAGGGGTGCAGCCTACAGTACTGCCAAAGCAGGAGTGGTTGGTTTTACGTTAGCGCTATCTTATGAATTTAAACAATATGGCATCAGAGTAAATGCGATATTACCCCTGGCGACCACTCAGCTCTTTCCGGGAACGACACCCCGGGGAGGAAGTATCATGCCGTCGACAACCAGCTTAAACCCGGAGGACATTGCGCCGTTATTCGTCTATCTGGGTACGGACGAAGCAAAAGATGTTACCGGCCAGATGATTTATGCGGCAGGCGGAGATTTTTGCATATTGGACCGACCAATGAAACCCCGTCTTTTCGTTCGTAAAAACGGTAAATGGACGGTAGATGAACTCGTCAGTACTTTCCCGGGTTTGAACCTGGAAGTATAAAGTATTTTCCATTGATTTAAGATAACCAACATAACCGGGCTCGTGATCTTAACACCTGATCGCGAGCTCAGTTTTTGATAACAGGTTCTGCCCATCGGCGAATTAGTTTATGAAATTCACTTGTAACGGGACATTTCGGTAGAGTAGAATAACCTTTAAATGTTCATTATTTCTTATCATGAGTAAAAGACGAAAATAGAACATTAAGTTTGTTAGAGGAGATACCATGGCTGTCAAATACACTAAAGTCAATGAAATGAAATTACTTGAATTTTCCACCAAAGTGCTGGAAAAATCAGGCATGCCGCACGATGATGCTTTCATCGCATCGCGCTTGATGGTGAACACCGACCTGCGCGGTATCGCATCTCACGGCGTCGCCCACCTGAACGGGTTATACGTTAAAAGACTAAAAACCGGATTCGTCAAAGCCAAACCGGATATCAAAATGTACAGCGGGGCGCCGGCCACCGCGGTTATCGACGGCGACCGCGGACTGGGATTCGTCGTCGGCCATAAGGCGATGCAGGAAGCAATCGCCCGCGCCAAAGTGACCGGCATCGGGGCGGTTACCGTACGGAACACAACCCACTACGGTGCCTGTTCTGCCTACTCGTTGCTGGCGATTCACGAAGATATGATTGGTTTCTCTTGTACTACCGGCGGCCTCAATGCGGTTGTTCCCGGAGGTTCTGGCCGTGTGGCCGGTATGAACGCGATGAGTTTTGCGGCGCCCTCGAATAAGGAATTTCCATTTTGTCTGGATATGTCTTCCACCATGGCCGCCTGGGGAAAAGTCGAGATTGCTTTACGGACCGGCGATATGCTCCCGCTCGGTTGGACAATTGACCCGGACGGGAATCCCATTACCGACCCTAAAGAAGACGATAAAAAGAAAGGCGCCATGGTCATGCTGGGCGGAACTAAAGAACTCGGTGTTTATAAGGGCTTCGGGTTAAACCTGATGATTGACACCCTGAGCAGCATTTTAGCGGCTTCTGTTTGTCTCCCGGAACTTTTTCAGTCGCCCGGGACCGCCAGTACCTGCACCCATTTCTGTGCTGCAATGAAGATATCCGGCTTTATCCCGCCCGAAGAATTTAAAAAGGGCATGGATAGAATGATTGAAGTTTATCATAACCTGCCCAAAGCGAAGGGTGTGAAAAATATTACTATCCCCGGAGAGCTTGAATGGGCGCTGATGCAGGATAGACGGAAGAACGGAATTCCGCTGGATGAGATTGTGATGCAGTCACTGAAAGAGCTGTCCACGGAATTCAAAGTTGATTTCGACCTGGTGTAGGGTCGGATTTCGAACCAGACTGCCCTTTACTGTCTATAATACTATTGACAATTTTCGGACAATCTCAAAATTGACTGGAGACGCTTGACCTTTAGATCCCTGGTTTAACCTTTAATCTGCAGAAAACGGGCGTAGCGTTCGTCCCAGTTCCCGGTACGGTGCGGCTCATAGGCTGTCAGCGGAAATGATTGCTTGACGATATCGCGTAATTCGGTGTGTGATTTCACGGCGCCCAGGGCCATTGCCTGGACCAGAATATTGCCGATAGCGGTGGCTTCCACCGGACCGGCATAAACAGGTAGCCCCGTCGCATCGGCCGCAAACTGACAAAGCACCTGATTCTGAGAGCCGCCGCCGATAATATTGATTTGGGTGATTTTCCGTCCGCTGATTTCCTCTATCTGAGATTGGGTATAACGATAATCCAGTGCCAGGCTTTCGAGAATTAACCGCACATATTCACCAATGCTCTGAGGAACCGGTTGACCTTTCGCCCGGCAATAGTCGGCAATCGCCTGCGACATCGATTCCGGTTTGATGAAATCAGGCGCATCCGGGTCGATTACTGCCCCGGTTGAAGCAGTATTCATTCCCATGTTACTGAGTTCAGCGTAGGAGTATTTCTGTATCTTTGCTTCTTCTCTTCTGTATTCCTGCAGCAGCCATAGTCCGGAGATATTCTTGAGCACGCGGTAAGTATCACAAATACCGCCTTCGTTGGTGAAATTATATTTGAATGCTTTCTCACTGATAATCGGTTTTTTAGATTCGATACCCATCAGCGACCAGGTTCCGGAACTGATGTACGCCGCATTATCTCCGGTGAGGGGACAGGCTGCGACCGCGGAGGCGGTATCATGACTGCCAACGGCAAGTACCGGAGTTTCATTGAGGCCTGTTATTTTACGGATTTCAGGTTCAACCATGCCGATTACGGTTCCGTGCCGGACAACCTTTTGCATAATATTGATGGGTACACCGATTTGCGCAAAGATTTTCTTTTCCCAGATATCGGTGCGTACGTTAAAAAGCTGGGTAGTGGTGGCGAAAGAAAATTCGGTGGCTTTCTTGCCGGTAAAGAAATAATTGAAAATATCGGGAATAAAAAGTAAATCCCTGGCAATATCCAGTTGCGGATTTTTCTCCAGGGACATCGCATAGAGTTCGAAGATGGTATTGAAATATTGTAATTGAATGGAAGTCAGTTCGTAGAGTTTTTCCTGCGTCATCTTCGTGAGGAATTTATCCCTGGCCGGGAGCCGGCGGCTGTCCCGGTAGGCAATGGGGTTGCCGATTAACATCCCCCGGCTGTCGAAGAGGCCGAAATCCACACCCCAGGTATCGAAACCGATGCTTTCGATTTTTCCGGCGTTTTGAGCGGCAGCCGCGGTAATGCCGGCTAACACCTCGCGGTACATACCGAGAACATCCCAATGTAGAACGCCGCGGACATTGATCATGCCGTTGGGGAAGCGGTGCAGCTGCTGAATTCGGAGTTTTTGATTGTCATCCAGCGTGCCGAGCATCGCACGGCCGCTTTCCGCTCCCAAATCAAAGGCGAGGTAATTTCCCACGTTAGTTCTCCCGATGGTTGCCTTGTATATGTTCGAGTTTATTGCACTCAAACTTCTCTCTTTTCAAGGGAGAGAAGTTTGGATTTCTGCTCCTCAGATTATATTGGCGAAAATAACAAAACTAGCACATTGCTATTGCCCGAGAATATATTTTTTCACTACATTGATCGTGGCAATAGCATCTCCGGTTGACTGCGCTTTTTGCAGTTCAGCCTTGTGGGCATAAATCAGCAGGGCTCTTTTCATGATATTCGCAAAGAATTCCCGTGATTGTGCCATCGATTTCACCGGGTCGGTGCGGTAGGTAAACTGGTCTTCACCGAACCAGCCCTGATAACCGGTATCGATGGTGGCGTAACAGAAATCGCAGAATCGCCAGATATCACCGGTCGCGGCAATCCGGTCTTCGTCATTTGAATGGGTTTTGGAATCGTTCAGATGGAAATTGACAACTTCCACGCCGGCTTTTTTCGCGGCATAAAGCATTGAAGCCGGTTCGACGGCATACATCTGTTCGTGTCCGTAATCGACGGCAATGCCCATGTTTTTTCCGCCGCAGGCTTCGTTGACTAATTTCGCCACCAGGATTGTCATGTGGGAGGTGGGCGTCACCATGTTACCTTCACGCGGTTCATGCAATTTGGCTTCGATACCGAATCTCAAACCTAATGATTTCGCCTTGTTATTTATCGCGATACAGCCGTCGATAAATCTGTCCAGCAGCCGGCCGTAATTTACTTCGAAGTTATAGTCCCAGCCGTCCGAACCGGGCCATAACGCCACGGTCGTGCAGCCGATTTCTTTGGCAACATCGCATCCCTGAAGCGCGAAAGCCAGGGCTTCTTCCCGAATAGACTTATTGGCGTTGGTAATGCCGCCGAGTTTCCATTTGGCGTTGGAAAAAAGGTCGGTATTCATGTTCGTGGGCGTCAGTTTGTATTTTATCAGCGCGGCTTTAATTTCCGCGATTTTGTTTTTGTCTACTACATTATCGACGCTGATAAATTGAGAGTCGTGAAATTCACAACCTTTGATACCGGCTTGCGTTACCCGGTCCATTTTGGCAATCAGGCTGTCGTCCAGACCCGGATTGTAGCCGCTGCCGACAAAACGGTCGTTAAAACTGCCGGCCGCCCACAGTCCGGCCGCAAATCTGATACCGAACTCATCGAACAACCGGTCAATAATTGCCCCTTCGAGATATCCTTTGTAGGCAGTTTCCAGTGTTTCCAACCCGGCTGCGGTAACTTTCATTGATACGCTCCTTCAGAATGATTGATGCACTATCGCCGGATAGGTATCCCTTAGTTGGGACAGGCGTCCCTGCCTGTCCTTTCCTGTTTCTACTTCCGGCTCATAACTCATAACTCAGTACTATTAACTGAGTACCGGTTGATTACCATTTTTTATACTGGTCGGCGTTTTTGCGGAATTCTTTAGTCTGGCCGCCGAGGGTTCGGGCGTAATAAATTACCAGCGCGGACTCTTCGAGACAGGAGACCCACTGCCATGCTTCCTCGAGGACCTGGCCGATGGCGAAACAGCCGTGCCCGCGGACCATTGTAATCTTGTATTTTTGCAATGATTCTGCGACGATGCCGGCCATCGCGGTGCCGGAGGCAATCTCCGAGGAAATAACCGGTACTTTATGCAGCAGGTAGGAACCTTCGTTATCGATGGGAATGATTTCATCTTCAAACAGTGAGAGGGCCACGGCGACTTTCGGGTGGGCGTGAACAATCGCCAGGCCGGCGGTCTGCATGTAAATCGTGCGATGCACCGGGGTTTCCGAAGAAGCGAGCATGATGCCGCTGTCGTTATCATAGAGTCCGGTCTCGACGATATCTTCGGCGGTAATTTGACCTAACGGAGAGCCGCGGTGCGTAATTAGAATGCGGTCGCCCATACGTACACTCATGTTACCACCGTGAGAACTCACTAATCCGCTCAGAAATAAATCCCGCCCGATGCGCTGAAACTCTTCTAACATATTATGCCTCCAATCCCAGTAGTTTCAGTTTCTCTTTTCTGGGGATACCGGTGGTACTCCAACCGCGGTAACGGTAATATTCTTCCATCTGGGGAGCCAGGTTGACGACCCTGCCTTTAGCCACGCCGCTTTTTAAAGGTTCCTCCGTAAATCTCTTCGGCAGGGTATCATCCTTGCTGCTGAACCCTTCGCGGAGGTTATAAAGCCGCTCCAGATTCCAGATACGTTCGCCGGCCGCATGCAGATGCTGCGGCACAAATTCTATTCCGGTAATGGCTGTCATCATCCGGGCCAGCATTTCATCGCTGACCGCAAACCCTGCAAATTTGCAGACACCCAGGGAATCAAATGCCGCGGAAAGATGCTGATGATAAATTAGCAGGCCGACGGTGCCTGAAGCGCCGGAGTGGTCGACAATCTTCGGCACGCCGAGCAGTTCCGGCCCGAGCATATTTCCCCGCAGATGGCAGCCGCCGCGGTTTGAAGTGGCAAAAGAGAGCCCCTGCACACCCATGGCACGTGGTTCATAGGCGGGTAATTCCATTCCTTTTACCTGCATGGCAAATTCGGGGACGCCGTATTTTTCAGAAAAGCGGCGGGAACCTTCCCCCAATGCATCGCCGTAACCCCGCCGGTATGCGATATTTTCAATCATCGTCATCAGAGATGGAATGTCTCCGAATTTTACACCCGCATCCACAATTCCCCGCTGTGCCATCTCCATCGCACAGCCGATGGTTACCCCGGTAGACATGGTGTCTAATCCTAACCGATTGCAGAGGTAATTTGCCTCGGCGATGACTTCGATGTCGTGAATACCGCACTCCGGTCCCAGTGCCCAGAGTGATTCATATTCCGGCCCTTCGCCTTCGCCGTGTTTCGTCTTGGTCACACGTTTACAGCCGATGGGACATCCCCAGCAGGCCTTCTGTTTGACGAAAATCTTTTCCCTCAATGTCTCCCCGGAAACATCATTGACGTAGCCGAAGGAAGATTCGGAAAAATTATAAGAAGGGAAAGCGCCCATCATGTCCATCACGCGGACCAGAGAAGACGTCCCGTAGGTGGGAAAACCGATGGCAGTGATCGGGCTTTGTTTGATTACTTTTCTTGCTTCATAAACAATAAAATCGAGAGTTTCCGGGTCGACCGCGCTTTCTTTAGATGTTCCGCTGGCAACAATCGCCTTGAGATTTTTTGAGCCCATGACCGCACCGACACCACCCCTGCCGACAGCCCGGGATTTGTCACTCATTATCGCGGCAAACCGCACCAGGTTTTCACCGGCCGGTCCAATACAAGCCACGCTCGCCGTTTGGGGGTTGGCTACCTGCCCTAAAAGACTGTCATTGGTGAAATCAACATCCTGACCCCAGAGGTTAACGGCATCGTTTATCTTGATTCCGGTCTCATCAACCATCAGCCAGACCGGCTTTTTCGATTTTCCTTCGATAATCAGCATATCATAACCGGCATCTTTAATCTTTATCCCGGTTTTACCGCCGCAATTAGAATCGAATATCGTGCCGGTCAGCGGTGATTTGGTGGTAACGCTGAAGCGGCTGCTGCTCGGCGCCCTGGAGCCGTTGAGCGGACCGGTTGCCAGGATGATAAGATTATCCGGACTAAAGGGCTCGACTGACGGCCCTACTTCATCAAAGAGAATACGAGCACCAAATCCCCGCCCTCCCAGATAGGAAACCGCCATCTCTTTCGGTAAATCCTGAACGGTAATCTTGCCGGTGGTTAAATTTACACGTGCTATCTTGCCAACCCAACCGCCCATGTGTTCTCCTCGTTAATTTGTGTTTCTATTACTGATATTATTATACCAATTCTGACTTTTTCAGATAAATTTAATAACCGGCACTCAGGCTGCTGATTATTTATCAGGGAGTCATCGTCACCTTAATTGAGTTTTCCAGGTGATTTTCGGCCGTATCGATAGCTTTCTTCCAGTCCTTCAGAGGGAAGTTATGAGTAACCACTTTCTGCGGCTTGACCAGACCTTCTCGAAGGTATTTTATCGCCTGCGGATAAGCATCAAAACCCAGGTGACCGCCGTAAATTTCCAGTTCTTTGATATCGCTGATGATGCTCCAGTCCAGGCTGGTCTTTTCGGCGAAAACCCCGAATTCCATCAGCCTCCCGCCGCGCCGCAGCATATCAACGGCCTGCACTACCGCTTTCGGGCTGCCGCTGGCTTCCAGTACCACGTCACAGCCGATGCCGCCGGTAAGCGATTTCACCTTGGCGACGACATCTTCCTTCATCGGATTAATCACTAAATTGGCTCCGGTTTCTTTGGCAATCGCCAGCCTGTGCTCGTCTGTGTCCACCGCGATCAATTGCATCGGATTTTTTAATTTCGCCGCCTGCAGCATTAACAAACCGATGGGGCCGCAGCCGGTTAACACCGCCGTTTCGCCGAACTGGATATTGGCGCGTTCCACGCCGTGTATTCCGCAGGCTAAAGGTTCGATAGTGACCGCTGCCGACCAGGGGATATCATTCGGGATTTTCCAGATAATGGCGCCCCTTGGATATTTCATATATTCCGCCCAGCCGCCGTCCGGACCGGAGATGCCGGTAATGGTGTGCACTTCGCACAGATTATAGCGTCCGCGCTTGCAAAAATAGCATTTCATACAGGGGATGAGGATTTCCATAATCGCATGGTCGCCGACTTTGAGGTCGTATTTTTCTTTGGCGCCTTTACCCAGTTCCACCACTTCGCCGACATATTCGTGTCCGGCGACGATGGGGGCATGGTCGTAAACTGTCCGCGCAAAGTAAGCATTGCCGTGATAAATCTTGGGGTCGGCGGCGCAAATACCGCACCGCCCGATTTTTACAACTATTTCTTCTTCGCCGGCTTTCGGGTCGGGAACGTCCTCATAACGGAAATCACCTTTGCCGTGGACAACTACTGCTTTCAATTTTCCACCCCTTTAAATATTAAATTTGGCTTTATAATCATTATTTTCGTGTACCATGCCGAATTGATTATAGGCCCTGCTCTGATAAACTATCAATGCATTCACAGTAAATCGTCAGCGGGACATTTTTATACCTTGCTGGAGAGCACCACCCTCTCCTTGGTCAGCGAGAACGAAAGAAAATACAAAATTACAGCGCAAATCACGATTACACCGAGGTATATCAGCGCTAAGTAACTGGTAGAATAATTTTCGGCCAGCAGTGTTTCTCCCCCGATCATCAGCAAGATGAAAACCCCGGAAAACACAAAATTTCCGATTCGGGGATTGGTTATAATCAGTTGGATATAGGTTACAATGGCAACAATGACGAATAGCAGCGCCGGCATGATAATCAGCGCGGAGACAATGGGGACGATGCCCGGAGAAATAAAACTGTGGGTTTTCGGCATCACAAACCCGATGTCCAAAACCAGATAGGCGAGAACAGACACACCAATTCCGATTCCGACACTGGGCAGCGTTACAGCGAGAGATTTCCCCATCCAAATTTGTTTTATATTAACCGGCGTGGCCATCAGCGATTCGATGTTCCGTTTGGCCTTATCGACAATGACCGCGTAATTGGCAAAAATAGAACAGATAAAGTTGGAGAACATCAACGGAAACAGATAAGCCAGTGTGTCGATATATTTATGGCTGTACTCAGCAATCAACGAAGGATTGTTTTTATAGGGATTCGAATTCACTGTTCCCGTATATATGGAAATATAGATAAAAGTCAGGACAAGCATGACGAGTATAAAAACATAGGTGCTGCGGCTGCGGAAGGCATCGCTGATATCTTTCCGGGAAATTATCCAGATTTTATTCATTTTAATTTTGCTCCGATTCTTTAACAATCGCGGTGTACATATCTTCCAGGGTGGCTTCCTGTTTCTTAACCTGCTCTATTTTTACTCCCCTCGAGGCGAAGAGTGTGATAATATCCGAGGCTTCGGTATTTTTCCCGACGTTCAGGATGAGCATGCCGTCTTTTTGCTCGCGGACGCTGACCTCCGGTATTTTTTGCAATTCGGCTAAAGTATCCGCCGGTACCATCGCCGCTGTCTCAATGACCAAACCGCCCTGCCCCATATCGCGTTTAAACTGTTCCAGCGCGCCGTAAAGCCGGATTTGCCCATGATGGATGAGAGCGATACGGTTGCAGATACGCTGGACTTCGTCAAGATTATGAGAGCTTAAAAGGATGGTCTTGCCTTCTTTATTAATCATGTCCAGCATTAATTGACGGATTTCTATTTGTCCGGTCGGGTCTACGCCGGCGGTGGGTTCATCCAGTATCAGCACTTCAGGGTCGGGCGCGATGGCCCGGGCGAGGGCTAATCTCTGGCGCATGCCTTTGGAATATGTCGACACTTTATCCCTGGACCGATCTGCCAGCCCGACCTGTTTCAGGATTTTATCCACTTTTTGCGCCGGTTTGGGAATATCGTAGAGTTTGGCATAAAAGAGCAGATTATCGTAAGCGGTTAGATTGTCATAAAGTCCATCCGCTTCCAGCACGAAACCTATTTTCTGACGGACTTTATCTACCTGGACATCCTGGCCGAGCAAGGTTACTTTGCCGGAATTTGCCGCCATCAATCCCAGCATGATGCGGATGGTAGTCGTTTTCCCGGCGCCGTTCGGACCGAGGTAACCGAAAATATCACCGCGTTGGACGGCCAGAGTCACGTCTTTCAGGATTTGACGTTTTCCCAGCTCTTTATAAATATGCTCTACACTGATGATGTCGTTCATAGAAATTATTTCCTCTGATGAGTTTACTTTTATTAATCATACATTATTTGCCGGCATATATTACAACTTTTAAAGTATGCACATAGTGCTATATAGTAAACATTGTTTATTGTTTGTTTACAGAGGATTTCTTGACTGAAACAACGTCATCTGGTAGCATTGATATTGCGTTATCTGAGGGCGGTTAGCTCAGTTGGTTAGAGCATTGCGTTGACATCGCAAAGGTCGTACGTTCGAGCCGTATACCGCCCACCATAAAACTCCACTCCACCTTACCACACCCAAATTCCCCGAAGGTTCAATAATCAAGTTCCAAACAAATGCCAAAAGAACTGCATATTAATATCAAAGCCGTAATTCTCCACGCAGTTGGAAAAATCCGCTGTGGTCATTTCTGACCGGCGGTTTTCTGTCCGGATTTTAGCGAAATAGACCGTCCGTCAATTAATTAGTAGCTGTCGGTCTCTTCGAAAGTTGTTTCTAAAAACGCTTGAATCGCAGCATGTGCGGCATGCGCTTTTTGTATCGCAATGTATTTTTCGATTTCGTCGACGGATACGGTCAACATCCCTTTGGCATTAACTTTACCGGGCAGGGGCGGCATCGGTGATTGAGCGGTGATTAGTAATTCACCGAATCTCTTTTCTCTGACCATCAGACGTTCTTGTAATTGTACTTTTGTGTGCGCATATTCAGCCATTTTTATCTCCAGTTACAAAAATCTACCATCATTTTATCACAATATTTTGACCGACTGCTGCAAAATATTCCGGCAATCAGCTTATATGATAAGATTTAAAGAAGCAGCGGTGTTGCCGTAAAATCTTCACTGAAACGACATGAAAGAAAAATCTCCTGATACAATTGAAAAAACGCAAACTGCAATTCCGGATCAGAACATTTTCAATAAATGTCTGATGTGGATGCGGCACCATATCCCTATCATTATTTTTGGAATTGTCTTTGTCATCGCCGCTTTTATCCGGCTCTGGGCGGCGGAGATTTCTTTCGGCCCGGACGTAGCACAGTTCTGGGCGTTTGCCAAAGTTTTCCAGTCTCATGGATTGGATTTTTATCGTTATGCGAATGCTGAACTGGCTATTTTCCCCACAAAAGGCTGGGGTTTCGTTTATCCGCCCATATGGTTATTGATATCGAGAGTGGCTTTATTATTCGCGCCGTCAAGTCAGGTCAACATCATCGCGGGTAATGCGATTGCGAACTCCAGCTGGCGGCTTGCCATGAAAATCCCGATTATCGCTGCCGACCTTATCATCGGTCTGCTTTTGTACTGGGCTGTCCCCGGCTCAAAACGCCGTAAAGTATTGTTTGCCGGCCTGTGGTTATTACATCCGACTGCCTGGTTTGAATCGGGCGTGTTCGGTCAATTCGATGCCATCGCGGTCGCTTTTCTCCTGACTTTTGTGATATTGCTGACCAAAGGTAAGGATAGATTGGCGTTTGTCTTCGCCGGTTTGGCGGTGATGACCAAACAGCACACTCTTATTCCGGTCATTATGATTGCGATTGTTTGTGCAAGGAACATGAATATCCGCCGGCTTTTTACCAACTGCGCCATTACGGCCGGCGTCATCGCGCTTATTTCAATACCGTTTTGTGTTACGGGTAATTTCATTGCCTATGCCCGTTCTATTATCTTTGCCGGTGTATCTCCCGGTTATCAGGATCCGTTGTGTCTTTCTTTTAGCGGGAGCGGGTCATTACTGACATTCCTGCATAATGTCTTCGGGTGGGACACGACTACGCTGATATCCCTCACTCTGCCTTTACTGTTTGTCGTATTGATTATTACCGCGATATTGTGTTACCGCCGCAGGATAACACCTTTACAGGGAGCATTGGCCGGTTTTCTTGTTTTTATCAGTCTTTATTATCGTATCAATTATCAATATCTGGTGATTTTTATCCCGTTGGCAATATTGCAGGCTTCCCGGACACAATACAAATTAGAAAGAGTCTTTACACTGGCGCTCGCAGTATTACCGGCTGCCTGGATCTGGCTGGGTAATTTGCCGTGGTGGTTCCATGATTCGAAACCGGGCTATTCCTGGGTTATTCCCATGTTCCGGCATCTGGGATTGCTCGACCGTTACATGTCGGACTGGGTCTATGTCACCTTTGCCTGTGCGCTGATGTGTCTTTCTCTGGCCTATGTGGTGCTGGTTTTCACCAGGTGGCAGAAGCCGGCAGATTTGCCCTCCGTTACGGTATGTGGAAAGGAGGCAGCCACATCTTGATCAGCGGTGGCAGCGCCGGATTAAAGACAATAAAAATAGCCAGGTGCAGGAACAGGTAAAGCCCCATTGCACTGTAAGACAGTGCGATGCCGGTGGTTAAGCGCTTCAGTTCTGTCCGTCTCTTTTTCAAATAGTTCAACCAGTCTGAAATTGCGATTCCCAGGCCGATACATATTGCCGGTGTGGTGGAGAGAAAATAAAACACAAATGTAACGCGATTCGTTAACATATCCAGCGGTATCCAGATTACATATGTTGCCAGGAACCAGAGCACGACCAGACCGGCGACCTTACTCTTTTTAATCATCTTGTAAATCATGTACCCGATAATCGGTAATATCAAAATCTGTATTGTCGGGCTGATGAAAGAGAGATATTGCTGCGGGACGAAAGAATAGGCAATGATGGGAACATTCGGCCCCATGTAATATGCTTGCAGCCATTGCGGGTAGAGCCATGTCCAGGGACGACTGGAAATAGAAAGCTTGGGACTGGTAAAAACCTCGGCCGCCGTGCCCGAAAACAGGGCGTTGATTCGGGTGAGAGGGTTTTCGATAGTTCTGCTGATGAATAAATCGAAATACTCTAAGAAAAATACAAAGGAAACTGCGGCTACGACCAGCATTGCCGAAAGGGCTTTCCATTTATCCCTTCTATAGATGGCCCAATGCACGAAAAGGGCAATAATTATCAGTACGCCGGGCAGTTTAGAATTCGCGCTGAGAGCCACAAATATACCCGCCCAAATATATCTTTCATCCAGATAAAATAAAACAGCCGCCAGCATAAAAGTAAGCATGTAAATATCAAGCAACGCCAGCCCTGAAGTAACGAATACCATATCATCCAGGGCGAACAGGAAGGTTGCTATTGTCGCCGCTTTCGCCGAGAATCCCAGTCTGCGGCAAATAAAGTAGAATATAATAATGCCCAGCGTTCCGAAGATTACCGAGAAGAAGCGCCAATCGAAAGCGGTATCCGTAAACACGTAAATCGTTTCTAATTCGGGATGGCTGGCTACGGTAGAGCCGCCCGCACCGCGGTCGACGGTAATTTGATTCAGGGTAAGATCGACGGCCGTGACCTTCATCTGTTCCGAATTGATTCTGATAGTCGTACCGACCACGAACTTTGAAGCGTCATTCACATCGATTACAGTGCTGGAATTACTGCTGTTGATAATTTGCAGATTCATTGCGCCGGTACTGTGTTCCGGGGTTTTAAATCCGTTGAAGATATAATCGCCCGCAACGATGAAAAGTTTGGCGAGAGGCGGATGTTCGGGGCGCAATTCGCCGGTGCCGCTGAAAATAGACCGGGCATCCCCGACATACCAGACTTCATCCCAGATACTATCCGGAGAACGTTCTATCTCGACAAAATGGAAAATCATTGTAACCAGGACAATAATAAAAAGTCCCAGAAACTCCCAATGGAGAAATCGCTGCCAGCGACTCCGTGGTGGCACTTCAGGAATTGATTCCGGGATAATTTCCGGTTTTATTTCCGTAATTGGTTCCGGTATGACTGCCGGTTTAGCTTCCGGAACCGGTTCCGGTGTTATTTCAGATGACATTTAACAAATTCCTGTTCTCAACAATAAACTAAAATTCAACATTTTTCAATCCCGGCAGAATACTTTTTCTAAATTCTGAATTAGCCCTTCAAATATCCTGTGTCTATTTTATGCCTCAACCCTCCAATTTTCAGGACATCATAATAATCAGTATATCAATAATAACGATAAATTTCCGATTATGATATGATAAACTCCAAAGATTTTTTCAAACAGGAGGGTAGGAATGAAAGAGCGGAATATCCATAACGTTGCCGTTATCGGTGCCGGATTAATGGGGTTAGGGATCGGGGTTGAATATGCCCGCTTCGGGTACGATGTTAAATTGTATAACACCGGCAAAAAAAGCAGTGAGTCAGCCAGGCAGCGAGCTGAGGAAATCCTGGATTTGATGGTAAAAACGCGGCTCATAACCCGTAATAACGCAAAAGCAGCAATGAATCGTCTGACGTTTTGCATCGAGATTAACAAGGCTGCCAATGGTGCTGACCTGGTCGTCGAATCGGTGCTGGAGAATCTTACTTTAAAACAGGAAATCTTCGCTAAACTGGATGAAATTTGTCCGTCGCCGGTGGTTCTTTGCACCAATACTTCCAGTTTGAGAGTTACGGATATTGCTTCTGGTTCTCAGCACCGGGAACGTATTCTGGCAACACATTATACCCAGCCGCCGCATTTTGCCCCGCTGGTGGAGGTGGTTGCGGGAGATAAAACAGACCCGGCAATTGTGCCGGTTATTGCCGAAATACTGCGGAAGATGCATAAGATGGTCGTCATTTGTAAAGATACGCCGCGGTTTTTGCAGAACCGCATCCAGCGCGCCATCGGGCAGGAATGCCAGGCGATGGTGGACGAAGGCCTGGCCACGCCGGAAATGATCGATAATGTTATTTGCTTCGGTTTTGGCCGGCGCATGGGCTATACCGGGTATTTCAAGCGTCTTGACCTGATCGGGTTGGATTTTGCCTCCAGCCTGAACAAAGCTAAAGGTGTCCAATCTTGGGGGCCGATTGCCGAGCATGTGGCACGGGGAGAACTCGGGATGGCATCGGGGAAAGGTTTTTACGAATGGCCCAAAGAAAAGCGGGAGCAGTTTCTCCTGTGGTACCATACGGAGCTTATCCGCCTGATGCAGCAAGATGTGGAACGGGGAGACATCTAAAAGCCGGTTATATCGGCCAAGTTAAGACAATCGTTTTAAATTTTTATCCCCAATTTTGCTGCGGCCTGTTTGGGGAAATCGGGGTTGGCCAGTAACAAACGCCCCACGGCCACCATGTCTACCTTCCCTTCGCGGATAATCCTATCGGCATATTCCGGTTCGGTAATGTGCCCCACACCGATAACCGGGACTTTGACTGCTTGCTTAACCCCTTCTGCCAGCGGGACATAGTATCCCTGTTCGGTATGGGTCCTTTGTCCGTCGCCGCCCATTCCGCCGGAAACATCGAAAACGTCTATTCCAATCTGCTCAAGTTGGTGCGCGGCGAGTTTGCCCGCTTCAAGCGTCAATCCGCCCTCGCGCATATCGTCAGCGCCGAAACGGTAAAACAGGGGCAAGTTTTTCTCCAATTTTGTTTTCACTTCCTTGATGACTTCGGTGGGGAAACGCAGCCGTCCTTTTAAATCGCCGCCGTATTCGTCGGTGCGCGTGTTGGTCAATGGCGAAAGGAACTGGCAGAGCAGAAAACCGTGCGCGCCGTGTAATTCAACAGAATCAAAGCCCGCTTCAATCGCCCGGCGAGCCGCGGCGCCGTATTTCAAGGCTAATATTTTCATTTCGGGTAACGTCAAAGCATGGGGAATTTCGCTGCCTTTAGGATGCATTACTTCGGAGGGGCCGACCGGCTGCTGCCTGGTGGTATTACGGGAAGCGGCGGCACCCACATGGTTCAGTTGGATAATGACCTTCGTGCCTTCGGCATGGATGGCGTCCACCAGACGCTTAAGGCCGGGAATCAGTTTATCGTCATCCAGGCCCAGCTGGCCTTTGCTGGCTTTGCCGTCTTTGGCAATAAAAGTGTGCTCAATAATTATCAGTCCCACGCCGCCCCTGGCCCGTGCGACATAGTGGGCAATGTGCCGGTCGGTCGCTCCGCCGTCTTCGGTCGCGAAGCCGGTCGCCATCGGCGGCATTACCAGGCGATTTTTCAGTGACAATCCCTTAATTTTAATTGGGTCAAAAAGTCCGGGCATATCAGCCACCTCCACTAAACTCCGAATTTATATTCTTGCCATCATCATATAATAAATTTTATTGCCGGACAATGATAAACCAATAATCAAGATTCAAGTATCAAGAAAATTCCAAAATCCAAACAAATTCTAAATTCTAAATCCCGAAATAGCCAACTCCCCCTCTATCTAACTTTCTCCTGTACATTTTGGCTTAATGCCAAAAGTATTTCGACTGCAGGTCTCAAGGAGAAAGGACTGAGGTGAGGGTGAAGTTTGTTATCTATTCCCCAAAATAAACTCTAAATCCGAATATCGAAGTTCTTATCCTTCAGTTGAAGGATACGTTCGCTGAAGCGAAGTACTTCCGGCCATTGCCTACAGCCTTCGGCAAATTCAAATAGTCAAAATAAAAAATATTGTAATTAGAATTTCAGGGAACTTTTCTTGAAATTAGGTATGCGGCGCCCCTCGCGGTAAACATGATGATAAGATGCGATTTGGGGTTTTGACCCAAACTGGAACGATTCTGCCGAATTGGAAGATGAAATTCCCTGCACTGTCCCCCGGATAAATCCCTCTGTATCTCCCTTTGAGGAGTGCAACACAATTGCTGTGTCTTCTGCATTCTCAGGAGACGGTCTTATTATACCGTAAATTTT
>JBKQML010000228.1:0-10473 GCA_052326545.1 Dehalococcoidales bacterium | reverse complement strand
TTGCTGCATCGACCCTTTCTACGCTTAAATTAGCCTTCGCCAGTTCTGCATTCTCTACCGTCACCGGGTCATGGGTGCTGGTAGTATCGATGCGCTTTACCTTTAAACCTTTCTGCTCCACGTTATTCCTCCTCGATCCCGCCTCAAGCGGATGAAATAACCAATACCCCATCTTTAATTTAAATTATAGCGGAATAGAGAATGTTCTGAAAAGCAGCAAAGAAACAATGAATCGGAAATATAGCGCGCCTTGTCGGTAATTTAAATTTTGATGCGGTGAGGTATATTTAACTTTTTTCGTCATTGACAATCGTGCTGGGTATACCATAAGATACGGGTAAAAATTGGGGGACTATCGCCATGAAATTAGGGTGCAGTTCGGTAATATTCAATCAGTTGGACCTTTACGGCGCCCTCCAGCATATCGCCTGGGCCGGTTATGCGGGAGCTGAACTGGCTTGCCTGGCCAATCTTGCCCGGCACATCGAACTAAACACTAAACAATCGTACCTGGATGAGGTTAAATTCACCGCCGCCAAACATGGTCTGGAGTTATTTGCTATTCACTCTGATGTTGGCAGTCAGCCCGGCGAGGATAAAGTAACATCGATGGTCACACTGTTTGATATTGCTTCTAAACTGGGTATTCCCATTGTAACAATGGGTGCGGGAGGTAATTCTAAATATTTCGCGTCAATGAAGGAAGAATTCGAATACCTCAGAAAAATGAGCGCCGCGGCCGCAAATCGGGGAGTAACTCTGGCGATTAAAACTCACATCGGCACGCCGATTTATAATACCGCTACATTGCTTCAAATGCTGGATGAAATTGATTCTCCGGGTCTGGGCGTCACGCTTGATACGCTGAATTTATATAAGGTAAAAGATGATCCCGCGGAAACTGTCCGCAAGATCGGCAAGAAAATCGTCCATGTCCATTTACGGGAATACCCTGACGTTCCTGATCGGCAGCATTATACCGCGCGGATTGAGGAAAAAATACCCGGCAGAGGTGCCCTCGATTTCCATGAAATTCTGCAGAGTTTAAAAGAAATAGATTATGATGGCGCGATTGACTTTGATATTATCGGTGCTTTTAGTTTGCCTTTATCCAGACAGATGGGAATTGCGGCCGAAACCAGAGGATATCTGAATCGTTGTCTTCAAGCGCTGAAATAGTCGTGAAGCGCAAGCTAAAAAGAACGGATTAGTGAAATTTCTTGTTTTTAAAACAAAACTAAAGAACTCGGGGTGAGTGGATTTGAACCACCGGCCTCAGCGTCCCAAACGCTGCGCGCTAAACCAGACTGCGCTACACCCCGTCTTTTGCAGTATAACTGCGGCGAATGTTAAAGGTCAAGGAAGACTGATTTTAATCAGGAACGGCAATCGGTGCATTTATCGAAGAATTCCATCGGCTGTCCTGACTTCTTTGCCATGTACTCTATCTGTTTCACCGGTGCCCAATAACGCCCGCAAACCTTGCACTTTGCCATTTTAAACTTCATCTCATCCCAGGGCTGGTGAATAATCCGTGTATCTCCTTTGTCTTCAAGCGTAATCGCTCCCGTCGGACAGACATAAGCGCATGAACCGCAGGCGATGCACGCATCCTTGTTCTCGAAGAACGGTATCCCCATCTCTCGCTCCACGCCGCGGTTGACTAAGCTGATCGCCGATACCCCCACTACTTCGGCGCAGACACGCGTGCACAGGGCACAGAGGATACATTTATGATGGTCCTCCGGAGGAAAAGGTGTGCTCTCCACCCCGAGCTTCTGCCCTAACTCTTTGATTACCTCGGATTCCGGACAACGTGCCATTAGTAGCTGCATCAGCATTTTGCGGTGAGCGGTCACCTTCTCGGAATTGGTCACCACCGTTAGTCCTTCTTCTACCGGATAAAGACAGGACGTAACCAGACGTTTCCGTCCGCTCTTGGTGGTAATCTCCACGATACAAAGCCGGCAAGCGCCGTAAGGTAACACCGATTCGTGGTTGCAAAGTGTCGGGATATATATATTATGGGCGCGGGCTACATCCAGCACCATCGCCCCTTCCGCTGCTTCAAATTGAATACCGTCTACGGTCAGTTTCACCATCTCTTTTGTCCTCACTTTACTTCCACCATTTGCAGTTTACAAACATCCAGACAACTGCCGCACTTGATGCATTTCGCTTGGTCGAGCACTACCGGCTTCTTCTTTTCCACCGGCGTGATCGCTCCCTGAGGACAGGCTTTGACGCATAAACCGCAATTAGGGCATTTTTCGCTGATGTTGTAGGTGATCAGTGCCTTGCAGACCTTCGCCGGACATCTTTTCTCTTTGATATGAGCTTCATACTCATCACGGAAATAAACCAGTGTGCTGACTACCGGGTTCGGGGCTGATTGTCCTAAGCCGCACAATGAAGTCTCGGTCAAAGTGGCTGCTATCTGTTCCAGCAGGTCGATATCTTCCATCTTACCGTTACCTTCGGTGATACGGGTTAGAATCTCATGCATCCGCTTGACACCTTCACGGCACGGCAAACACTTCCCGCACAATTCACCCTTCAGGAAACCGACAAAGTATTTGGCGATATCCACCATGCAGTTTTTTTCGTCCATGACGATCATCGCGCCGGAACCCATCATCGAACCGACGCGTGTCAATTCATCAAAATCGACTGGTAAGTCCAACAGTTTCTCCGGGATGCAACCGCCGGAGGGGCCGCCTGTCTGGACGGCTTTGAATTTACGATTACCCTGAATGCCGCCGCCGATATCGAAAATAATTTCCCTCAGACTAATACCCATCGGCACTTCGACCAGACCGGTGTTTCTTACTTTGCCCACCAGCGAGAATATTTTCGTCCCTTTGCTGCCGGCGGTACCGATGTCGGAGAACCATTTGGCGCCATTATTGATGATTAACGGCACATTTGCCCACGTTTCAACATTATTTAAATTGCTCGGTCTCCCCCAGAGTCCGGCATCCGATGTATGAATATATTTTGCCCTCGGCTCACCGACCTTACCTTCCAGTGACGCCATTAAAGCCGTTGATTCCCCGCACACAAAAGCGCCGCCGCCGCGGCTTACCTTTACCCGGAAATTAAATCCGCTGCCCAGGATATTGTCACCTAGCAGCCCGTTCTCTTCTGCTTGCTGCAGCGCAATCGTCGCATTCTCCACTGCCAGCGGATATTCATGTCGGACATAGATGTAGCCTTCCTGAGCCCCGATGGCAAAAGCACCGATTATCATCCCTTCCAGAATAGAGTGGGGGTTGCTCTCCATCAGACTTCTATCCATGAAAGCGCCGGGATCGCCCTCATCACAATTGCAAATCACGTATTTCAAATCGCCCTGCGCCTTGCGGGTAGACTCCCATTTCCTGCCGGTGGGAAAACCGCCGCCGCCGCGCCCGCGCAAACCGGAAGCTTTTATCTCCTCGATGATGCTGTCGGGTTTCATATTACCAAGAGCTTTTGCCAGCGCCCCGTACCCGCCGAAGAAAATATAGTCTTCAATCCGTTTGGGATCGATTCTCGAACTATTCGCCAGCACCAGTCTCTTTTGCCTGGCGTAAAAAGGCACTTCCTGTTCATGCACAAACTGCCCGGTCGCAGCCGGGTCATGATACAGCAACCGGTCTACCGTTTGCCCCTTTACCAGTGTGCTTTCGATAATTTCAGTGACATCCTTGGTGCGTACCCGCTGGTAAAAAATACTCTGCGGCTCGATCGTTACCAGGGCTCCATGCTGACAGAAACCGCGGCAGCCGCTGACTTTTACTTCGAATTTGTCCTCTAAACCCCGTTTATTAAGCTCTTCCCTGAAGGCTTTGATGACATCGCCGGAACCTAAAGCAGTACACCCGGTACCGCCGCAGATGCTGACTATTGTCTTTTTAGGGTCGCGGCTTTTTATTATCGATTGTCGTAGTTCTTCCAGTTCCGTTGGGGAACTTAGCCTTTTCAATGTTGTGTTCCTCTCTCTACTTCCAGATTATTGCGGTATTGGTCTATCAGTGGTTTCACTGATTCAATTTTCATCTCACCGTTGTATTTGCCATCGATGATCACAATCGGGCCCAGCGCGCAGGCGCCGACACAGTTGACCGTCTCCAGCGTGAAATCAAGGTTTTTATCGCTTTCACCGGCTTTGATATTCAACTCTCTTTCGAAGGTTTCTAGAATTCTCTCCGAGCCCCGGACATGACAGGCAGTCCCGGTACAAACGAAAATCTGGTGTCGGCCTCTGGGAATCAGGTTGAATGCCTTGAAGAATGTGGCGACGCTGTATACCTGAGTCAACGGCACATCCAGCAATTTATGGAGCTCAATCATCGCTTCTTTCGGCAGGTAGCCGATTTCTGTTTGTGTATCCTGCAGAATCGGGACAAGCATCGCACTATCGTTATTATATTTTTTTACAATGTCCTCAAGTTTTGTTTTTAATTGTTTGCGGGTCAACTTCATCTGGCTTTCTCCTTGAGGGCTTCGTATTCGCTGATTACTCTATCCTGAATTTGCTTTACCGTTCCTTCCGAAAGGTGCCGGAACCTGCCCTGCAGTTTGAAATAATCCTGTACCGGTCTGAGCGGCAACGGGTCAAAATTGAGCTTGTATTTCCCGTTTTCTACTTCGTAAAGCGGAAAAACACCGGTCTGCACCGCCAATCTGCCCAGTCTTACGGATAAATCAGGCGCAGACCGCCAACCGGTCGGGCAGACCGAAAAGACACTGATAAATGCGGGGCCGTTAACCACCAGACCTTTTTTGACCTTTTCCATCATGTCAAAAGGATAACTGGGCGATGCTGTCGCCACATAAGGAATTTCATGAGCGGCGACAATCGCCGCCATATTCTTTTTCTGTGTTTTCTGACCGATGCTTTTTTTACCCGCCGGTGAAGTGGTTGTCGAAGCGCCGAAAGGAGTCGCCGATGACCTTTGAATTCCTGTGTTCATGTACGCTTCGTTATCGAACATGATATACAGGAAATCATGCCCTCTTTCCAGGGCTCCCGATAATGCCTGAAAACCGATGTCGCTGGTGCCCCCGTCACCACCCATCGCCACTACTTTCGTGCCTTTCGACGGCAGTTTGCCTTTTCTCTCCAGCGCTTTCAAAGCGGATTCAACGCCGGAGGCCACCGCCGCGGTATTCTCAAAAAGAGTGTGTATCCAGGGCACATCCCAGGCCGTATTCGGCAATTGCGAGGAAATGACCTCCATACAACCCGTGGCATTGACCACAATGACATTCTCTCCTATCGCTTTGCAGGCGATTCTGACCGCCAGCGCTTCGCCGCAGCCGGTGCACGCGCGGTGCCCGGGAGCCAGACCGTCGATTTTAGGTGCTAAACGCGCGGCATAAACCCCATAGTTTTGCATTATTCTCTCACCCCGAACATTTCAAATTCCTTCTCCGCCCCGGTATTCGTAATTTCCAGGCCTCTCTTTACCATTCCCTCAAATTCACCCACTGTTATGTCTCTGCCCCCCAGACCGCCCACAAAACCGACGATATTCGGCCGTATCTTTTTACTGTACAGTGCCGACCGGATTTCAGAGTAGGCCGGACCGCCCGGGCCGCCGAACGAAAGTGCCCTGTCAACCACAATCAAAATCTGCGCATTGCCGACTGCTTCATCCAGTTCTTCAAAGGGGAAGGGCCGCCACATTCGCAGCTTCAGCAAACCCACGTCTTTCCCTTCATTTCTCATTTTATCGACGGCGGTCATCGCTGTTTCCCCGAAGCTTCCCAGTGTCATTAGTAAGGTTTTGGCTCCCTCGGTGCGGTATTTCTCAATCGGGTGATAATAACGCCCGAAAGCCTTCCCGAATTCTTCCCAGTGCTCCAGAATCACCTTTTTTGCTGCTCTGATGTTCACTTCCTGCGCTTTCTTCGCTTCGGAATAAATAAATGGCGGCGCAAAAGCCCCCATTGTTAACGGTTTATCCGGATTCAGCGGTAATGGATATTTAAACGGCGGTAGAAAACGGGTGACTTCGTCCTGTGTGGGAAACTCTATCGGTTCGACCACGTGCGTCAGATAGAAACCATCCACATGCACCATTACCGGTAATAAAACTCTTTGGTCTTCCGCAATCCGGAAAGCGCATAATGTCAGGTCGAATGCTTCCTGACCGTTTTCACAAATTATTTGAATCCAGCCGGTATCCCGTACCGCCATCAGGTCGGACTGGTCGCCCCAAACATTTAAAGGCGCCGACAACGCGCGGTTCGCTACAGCCATTACTATCGGTAAACGCATCGCTGAAGCGACATATAGGACCTCATGCATCAACTCCAATCCCTGACCGGCCGTGGCCGTAAAAGTACGGGCGCCGGCGGCGGATGAACCGAGACAGGCGCTCATCGCCGAGTGTTCCGATTCCACCGGAATATATTCGGCGTCCAGGTCACCGTTAGCCACCAGGTCCGCAATGTGCTCCACGATGTGTGTCTGAGGAGTGATGGGGTATGCCGCTACGACATCGGCGTTAGCCATTTTCACGGCTTCACCGATTGCCAGAGATACTTCTATTCCTACCCGTTTGCCCATTATGCCTCCTCATCTACCATTGCAATGACTCCGGTCGGGCACTCCCGGTGACAGATACCGCACCCTTTGCACCAGAACAGATTTGCCTGAAAGTGGCCTTCTGCATTCTGCCGGATGCATCCTTCCGGACAATAAATCGCACATACCCCGCATTTTATACATTTGGTAAAATCATACGTCGGTTTTTGGGAACGCCAGTCCCCGGTCGGATATTCTCTGGAGCTTCCTGGTTCGGTGACAATACACCCCACTTCCAGGTCTTTCCATGTTAATTCGTTTTCACTCTTTTTCAAGTTAAGACTACTCCTTCACCTTGGTTTCTTCGAAAGCTCTTTTCATGGCGTTGAGATTCTTCTCTGCTAGACGGTCAAAACGCTCTTTAACCGGTTCGGTTACTGATTCCATTTTGACCACACCAACTGCTTTGAGCAATGCCCCCAGCATCGTCGTGTTTACGATGTTAACACCTAAGACTTCCCGGGCAATGCGGCTGCCATCCACCAGCGCCAGTTTCCATTCACCCCCGAATTCTTTCTGTATCGTTTCGAAGTCTTTGCTGGTATTGATCAGCAATACACCCTTGTTCTTTAAACCGGCTGTAACTTTTACAACACTTAATAATGTTGGGTCGAGGACGACTACCACATCCGGCTCCCTGATTTCCGCCCTGATTCGAATCGGCGACTGGGTATCGATGCGGTTGAAAGCTACTACCGGCGCGCCTCTCCGTTCCGGACCGAACGACGGAAATGCCTGGGCGAATTTACCTTCACTTATTGCCGCTTTCGCCAATAACTCGGCGGAGGTGACGGCGCCCTGTCCGCCGCGTCCGTGCCATCTGATTTCAATAAATTCTGACTCGCTTACCAAATCACTCTCCATATCACGTACATTATTATCTCTAATGCGCAAAATAAAGTACCCCTAGGGAGACTCGAACTCCCGCCCCCGGCTTCGGAGGCCAGTGCTCTGTCCAACTGAGCTATAGGGGCACAATTCCCAAGTACTAATTATAGTACGTTTACGATACCTGCGTAAACATTCTGATGTAGGGTGTACAACAAAAACTGAAAACTGTCCGCCGCTTTCAGTAGTGGAAGGGTAAATCTTATCACGTCCTGAGTCCTTCCGCTGAAGGACGAAGGATCCCCTTGTGGTTCACTGAACTCCGTCGAAATTGCTAATCCTTTTTATCTGAAAGCTACTGCAATAAAGGGGTGGCGAATAAGTTCCCTGCCAATTTCCGCCTCTCCCGGCTCGGAGGGAGAGGATTGAGGCCGCAGGTACCGAGCGCAGCGAATGTATGAGGGGGTTGGTCACCATCTTCCTAAAATTGGTGACAAAAACCACCCCGCTCATCAATCCCTTCTCCATTGAGGGCTATAGTACTTCGCTTCAACGAATGTATGAGGGTGTACAACTGGGATCTGAACCACTGACAGCTGATCGCTGCAAGCTGGAAAATGGTGAAATCTCAAGAAGTGTACTTTAACAACAGAATATTACAGCTGAGGCGGATTCCCCGTAATGGGAACGGACCTTCTATTTTGTTTAAATACGGTGGAAAATTAACAGAATAACGAAGAACACAATCAGCATCACCATTCCGATGGGGATACCCAGCTTTGCCCATTCCTTCATACTGATTTTTAACCTGCCGGCTGCGACGATGTTGGGAATATTGCCGGGAATCAGCATCCCGCCGGCGACGAGCAATCCCATGACTATCGCAATAATCTTGGGAAGGACCATTTGGGCGCTGATTTCGATCGCGGTCAGGGTGGCATTGTCCAGCACGGCCGAAATCATGTTAATCCAGTACAGGGCCAGGGCCGGGACCTTAATCAGGAACCATTCGATCAACGGCTGCAGGCCGGTGCCCAATAAGACCAGCGCGGCAACAAAGCCGAAAACTTTAACCGCCCTCATTATTACCGACCGCAGCGTTTCTGAATATTCGGCTACGGCCTGCTCATTGGCAGCCGGAGGGTCTGCTGCGGTTTCCCTGTCAGCAATATCCGGAACAACTTTTTGGGGTTTCGTCTTGCCAATCCACAGAGCGCCAAAGATTCCCAGGGCAAAACAGGCAGGAATAACATAAACGGCGAAATGGGAAATCGCCCAGCTGAAATTGGCATAATAGGGAGGTCCGGACAACCTTTGTATTAGAATCGTCGACATCGGTTCTCCAAGCGGAGTCAGCACCGCGCCCAGGCCGACGGCGAAGCAGGCCGCAACAACTACTTTGATGCGGTCATTTCTGCCGATAGGCAGAGCGGCGACGATTTCCGATAATATCACCGAGCTGACAATCACCGAAATTACGCTGGAAATAATTCCCAGTATTACGATTAGCATAAAGACAAAGAATCTGATCGAGATTTTTTTAGCCGCGGAGTTAATGGCACGGTAAAGCGGCTTGTTAAAGAAGTGGATCAGGAGACCGAAAATCAGCACGACCTGAAAGATACCAACAGGTAATGCGCCAATCATCACCGGGGCTTTCAGGGCTTCAATGATTAATTCACCATTCCAGAGATTATGGCCAAAAAGGGTTGATACGGATACCGCTAAAATTCCCATAATCAGGAAAAACAATTCCAGATGATGTTCGCACCATTTCACCATGAAGGGCAAAATCAGCACCAGTAGCGCAATGATAATTAGCCCGATTGCCCATCCCCACACCGGCGCAACCGGCAACGTGACTATAACGAAATCCGGCATTTCAACCCTCTTGTTTAAAAATCACAGCCTTTATAAATTAATCCGGACATCTTGCCCGGTGCCGGGATATTAATACGATGAAAATCGCGACGGCGAAAATCTGAGCTGATGGTTGCATCAAAATGACCTCGTCGGTGCAGCGAATTCATCCCTTTTGTTGATAAAATAACTCTGGCAAAAAACCAAACCTGGTTTAGCTAATAAAGTAAGTAACTGCTTAACATCTTAATACGTATTGTTATGCGATGTCTACGTTTCGGTAAGATTTCACGGAAATATCTTCCTTGTTATTTGTAGAAATTACGATTAAAATGTTATCAACTCTTCACCCGTAGAGAGAACCGAATAGCGCTGGCATTGGGAGGCAAAATTGGAGAAAATTTCAAAGAATGTTTATGCCGAAACAAAATTCGAGGGGAGCAATAACAGTTTTGTAGTGACCGGAGACGGTGTCGTGATGATTGACACGCCGCAGGTGCCGACCAACGCGGTGAAATGGCGCGAAATTATCGCCAAATACGGCCCGGTCAAGTACATTATTAATAATGAGCCGCACGGCGACCATGTCACCGGAAATTATTTTTTCCCGGGTACGGTCATCGCCCACGAGGGCACCAGAAAAGCAATTCTGAATTACTCGGGCGCCGAAGCGAAAGAAAGATATAAAAATTCTTCACCGGCGGATTACGCCCTGTTGAAGGATTTCTACTACCGCCTGCCGGAGATTACTTTGACCGGCGATATGACCGTTTATCTCGGCGACCATACTTTTAAAATCATGCATTTACCGGGGCACACTCCCTATCAACTGGGGGTTTATGTGCCGGAGGAGAAGGTTATCTTCACTGCGGATAACATTACTTATAAATTCCCGGTATACCTGCAGCAGGCAGAACCGTTCGAATGGCTGGAGTCTTTAAAAAAGCTGGCAACACTGGACGCCGATGTAATCGTCCCCGGTCACGGTGAAATTTGCACGCCGGCCTACATCCCGGAAATGATTGCCCGCGTGCAGGAATGGATCGATGCGGTTGATGTCCTTGTTAAGCAAGGGATGACGCTGGAATCAGTGGAAAATAATTTTACTTTCCGCGACCGTTATCCGCAACCGCCGGGCAGGGAAGCGATGGAGCCGGTATTAAGGAAAGCTAATATCACGCGGTTGTATGACGTACTGAAAAACCGGA
>JBKQML010000227.1:0-2666 GCA_052326545.1 Dehalococcoidales bacterium | reverse complement strand
GGTATTTCAAACTGACCGCTGAAAGCTGTTAGCTGATTGCTTCCTGTCAAATTTGACAACTTTTCCGTTTCATTGTAGTATTGAAATTGAATTATCAGGGAGTAAAATGTTTAACCAGGCCAAAATAATCCATCATACTCATCATACTTTAACCAACCATCGGGCTTGGTCACTATGTCGTTGAACAAAAAATAGTAAAAGGTAGCGTTAAGCCCGAGACAAAAATCCCGGGCTTTTTTTATTTCACGAATAACATCAGCACAAATTACATAATCCATTATTGTATAATTGGATAATAATTAAACTGGAAAGGTACTGAAATGAGAGTTCAAAAATGCAAAGGGACCTGTGACCTATCGACCGAAGAAATGCGGCGTTTCCGTTTTATCGAAGGCGCTTTTCGTGAATCCTGCTGCAAATGGGGATATCAGGAAGTCAGAACCCCGACGATTGAATCTCTGCATTTGTTTACTTCCACCGGTACGCTCACGCCCGGCACGCTAGGCAAAGTCTACTCTTTCCTCGATTGGGACGGCTGGAGCGGTGAAAGAGTGGTGCTCCGCCCTGAAGGCACAATCCCGGCGGTCAGGCTCTATATCGATGAAATGGCGGATAAAAAACTGGCGCGGCTGTTTTATGTTATCAATACCTTTATCTTCGAGGAGACGGGTACAGAAAACCGGGAAAAATGGCAGTGTGGAGTCGAATTAATCGGTGCCGATTCGATATCGGCCGATGTGGAGCTGATTACGCTATCTCTGGAGGTTCTAAAAAAACTCGGTCTAAAGAATGCGGAACTGAAGCTGTCTCACGCCGGTTTAATCCGGGCTTTACTGACCGGTTTCGGCTTATCTCCGGAAGAACAGGGTAAAGTCTTCGACCGGATTCTTGACGGCAACGTCGCGGTTTTAAGCCGTCTCAAGGCGGAAACCCCCGACCTGGCACGTCTGCTGACGCCTTTACTCGATATAAAAGGCAACAATGCCGGATTTTTACGCAATTTAAAGACGCTGTTCAGCAGCAGCCTACCGGAATTTATTCCGGAACTGGATAATTTCATCGGTGTGGTCGAACTTTTAACCGCGATGGGATTGAAATACGAGATTGATATCGCTTCCGGTCGAGGCTTTGAATACTACACCGGCATGATTTTCCAGATTTTCGATGGTGAAATCAAACTTGGCGGCGGCGGCAGATATGATGCTCTGATTCCATTGATGGGCGGTAAAAATACGCCAGCATCCGGTTTTGCTTTACAGATCAATACCTTGATGAATCTAATTCAAATACCTGCGCCGGCAGGTCCGGAAGTTAACAAGGTGCTTGTAATCATGACCGGTGACCAGCCGAATCTCATTAAAACAACCTACCGCGCCGCAGGCAGCTTACGGAAAGCAGGATTTATTGTCAGTATTCAGGTGGACAATGAGGAAAAAGCAGACTTTAAATGGTTGATCGAAGTGAGCGGCACGGCCCCGGAATTTGTTGTCTATAACCAATCGAATCAGCGTAAACAGACTGCCCGGACGATTGAGAACGTTTTGAAGCTCCTTGGAGAGAACAGTGACAGTTAGTATCGCTTTACCCAAAGGAAAATTACTCGATGAGACGGCGGCTTTCCTGGAGCAAGCCAGCTGGCAGTTGAACGACTACAGTCAGACGATGCGCAACTACCGTTTAAAATCGGCGCGTTTTCCGGAAATGTTAATCAAAGTGTTTCAGGAAAAAGACATTCCGATTCAGGTGGCAATCGGCAATTACGACCTGGGAATCTGCGGACTGGAGTGGATCGAAGAACTGACTTCGAAATATGCGGCTTCGGCCCCGGTGAAAATCAGAAATCTGGGTTACGGCCGGGGCGCGCTCTATATTGCGGCCAGTACTGCAGCTGCAGTACCGTCATTGAAAAAACTTCCATTGGAACCGGAAATTGTCCGTATTGTCAGTGAGTATCCGAATCTGTCCGAGGCTTTTGCTTTAAATTTAAGATTGAGACGCTTTGGTATTTTCCCGGTCTGGGGGTATCTGCCGGAAAAGAGCCATAACTGTCGCAAAATCGCGACATCACCAATAACCCTCAGTCGCTTGCTATGCGATGATCGGATACGTTCTAAACTCCCCGGCAGGAATTGAACCATGACGATCCTCCAAACACCCCGCCTCCTCCTGCGCAAGTTCATCCCCGAAGACGCCGACGCACTAGCCTTGGTTCTCTCCGATCCTGAAACCATGCGCTACTACCCCTCCCCCTATGATCGTGCCGGAGTCGAACAATGGATTGAGCGCAACCGCCAACGCTATCAAAACGACGGTGTCGGCCTCTGGGCTATGGAGTTGACGAAGACACAAGAATTAATCGGCGATTGCGGCATTGTTCGCCAGCAGGTCGAAGGCGAATACTTTTACGAGATCGGATACCACCTCCGCCGCGATTTCTGGGGACAGGGTATCGCCACCGAAGCCGCCATCGCCTGCCGCGATTGGGCCTTCGCGCATCTGGAAACCGAGCGCTTGATTTCCCTGATTCGCCCCGAGAATCTGCCCTCACGCCGAGTGGCCGAGCGTAACGGCATGATGATCTGGAGAGAAGTAAACTGGCAAGGCCTTCAGCACTACATCTATTCGATACGTAAACAAACGTACTTCAATCACGATTAAACCGAATC
>JBKQML010000226.1:0-3687 GCA_052326545.1 Dehalococcoidales bacterium | reverse complement strand
TTGCAAGAACGCTTTTAATAAAAATAATTCGAGAAATTCAGGCAATACCCGAACCTCTCAGATTAATGGAAACCATCTCTGTAGTTTCCATAATATAAATATTATAGCATCTTTTTGAGTCTTTTTGAGGGGAAATTAATAAAATTTAGGTAAAGAAATCAATGCAGCGGAAATAAAAAGACAAGGGAGGGAAGTGGCTTTACCTAAATAAATATGATTTATTGAGGAGCATCGGTCAATCTTCCGCATAAAAAGCCAGCCCCAGGGTGCCGGTACCGCAGGCATAACCCATAATCGGACTGAACTCACTGATCCGGATTTCGCGGCAGTCGAATTCTTTAGTGACCCGTTGCTGCAATTTTTCGGCGGCTTCCAGGGCATAGGCGTGTAAAACCGCGACATGGATTGGCCGGGATCTAACCTTTTCTCCGGCCTTCCGTAATAACAAATCTATCCCTTTTTCCCGGCTCCGGGCGACACCGATAAAATTGACTCCATCATGCACGCTGAGCAGCGGCCGGAGATTGAGTATCGAGCCTACCTGAGCCGCGATTCTGGGGACACGACCGGAACGGTAAACATGACGGATGGTATCCAGCAGCACCAGGGCCGTCACCTTGTCTCTCATTTTTTCGGCGGCATTCATTACTGCAGTGAAACTCCGGCCTTCCCCGGCCGCCTGGGCGGCTGCCAGTGCGATGAATCCTTCGGCGGCGGTAGCGGTGCGGGAATCCATCACTTCGATATTTAATCCAGGCATTTCTTTCCGGGCATAATCGACGGCAATTTTAGCGGTATTATTGGTCGTGCTGAGCCTGGTGGACAATGTAATACATAAAATATTGTTTACCTGTCTGCCGACTGTACGATAAGCCTGCAAAAAATCCTCTGGTGTCGGCGTCGAAGTACTGAACACATCGGGATTCTTCAGGAAAAACTCGTAGGCCTCTTTCGGAGTGATATCGACCCAGTCTTTATAGGCTTTGCCGTCATAGACAATATTCAGCGGCACCACGCCGATGGTATACCTTTCTGCCTGCTCCCGGGTGAGGCAGGCGACACTATCGGTAATAATTGCGACTTGTCTGGAAGAATTGTCGAGCATCTTCCCTCCAATCAACCACAAACCAATCGTAATTTCAATCGTAACACAAATTTTTCCGAAAATTAAACCAGCCGGAACTCCAGGCGCAGCACCTTTTTGGTTCGCTTTGTGACCTTCACCCGTTCGTCAATCCGGTAGCCGGCCACCCATAAAATACCATCCGCGCAAGCGATAATCGGGATACGGTCGCGCCAGTCATGAGGAATTTTAGCATCGATCATGAACTGCGCGATCTTCTTCGTCTCTTTCATCCCGAAAGGTTGAAAACGGTCGCCGCCCTGCCGGGAACGTACGATCAAATTACCCGCAACCCGGTTGTAATCAAAATGCGCGGTAAACCGGTCATCCCCGGTAATCATCTCCGCAGGTCTGATGACACGGGCGCCAATCTGCCAGCCGGGGATTACCGTTTTGCCGGGTACTTTCAGCAAATGTTCCCCTTTCAATGCGGGAAACGGATTCAGCGCTGCTGGGTCTTTGCCCAGCAGATAGCGGTTGTAATCGACCGTAAAAATCAGCCCGTAGGGCAGGCTGATCTGTTTGCCGGCCGGTTTCTCAAGGGCCTGCACCATTTCTTCAATATGCCGGGCTTCAATATCCTTCAGGTTGCCCGCCGCAGTTTCGATCGCCAGTCTTAAAAGATACCGCTGCAAACTGACGGATAATTTGCGCAGTGCCTTTCTTTCCAGAATCACGACATCGCCCTTTTTAACCGCCACTTTGGGCCAAAAGCGCGCGGCTTCTTTTTCCAGATGGCCAATATCGTCACCGGCGATCTGTGCTGTGCGCTGCAATGCTTCAACAACTCCCGAATTATAATTTTTCAGTAGCGGCAATAATTCCAGCCTGACCCGGTTTCTTAACGGTTCGAGAGATAAATTGGTCGCATCCTGCCGCGGCTTTAGTTTGAAGCGGGTGCAATACTCGCCGGTTTCAGTACGCCGCACGGTCAGCAGCGGACGCACCACTTTCAGTTCCTGCCCCGACGCACGCCGCCGGGAAACCGGCTGCAAACCCCGCAGGCCCCGGGTGCCGGTGCCCCGGACCAGATGTAAAAGAATTGTCTCCACATGGTCGTCCAGCGTGTGTCCTACCGCTACCGCATCAGCGCCGACCGCCGCGGCGGTCTCGGCTAAAAACCGGTATCTGACCTCACGCGCCGCCTCTTCTAATGAAACGTGATGTTCTTGCCGGTACGCCAGGACGTCGCGTTTTTCAATCGTCGCCGGGATGCCCAGACTTTTAGCCAGTCGAGCGACATACCGGGCGTCGCCGGTTGATTCTTTACCGCGTAATTGATGGTCGAGATGCGCCGCATGCAACTCAATACCTAACTCCGGCTGCAGCTGCTGCAGCACATGCAGCAAACAAACGGAGTCCTGCCCGCCGGAAACGGCGACCAGCAGCGTTTGTCCTTTGACCGCCAGCCGATTCTCACGGATAAAATCGAGCACCCGCGGCTCTAACGGCTTTTTGTCATCCGGTTTTCCGGCCATACATTACACTCACTAATCTCTCGTTCTGAGGTTACGTAGTACCCGAAGAATCTCCTTGCGGTTCACTGACAGCGCCGGAGACGTGTTTAATACAACGCTACCGGTGTGAGCCCAGCAGCAATTTCGTCCGCTTAATTGAAACAGGATATTCCGGGAATCCCATTGCCAGTGCCACCTGTTCCGGCCGCCCGGAACCGGACGCATCACAGCGCAAAATCATGCCCAGCATGCACGCGTCCGGTTTCATTTCCACTACCCAGATATCATCGACTAAATTCCGGAGGTCGTAACTTTTCCGGCCGGTGTCCCGCTGGTGGTGCCAGGGCAGGCTTTCCAGCGCTAGCAGCCGGTCGATCTCCGTCTTGATTGCTTCCTCATTTTTCCCGGTCTTAACCTCGACCTGATACTGGGTATAGCGTACCTGTGACTGTAAAGACGGGACATTCGGGCCGATGGGCGTCGCCTCCAGCACTTTCAAGCCGTCCGGCAATTGCCGGTTCACCATATCCACAAACCAGTGCGGCGAAACAACTTTCATCATGGAAATATCCATCAATTCATTTTCGGCCGTCATCCCCACCGAGAGCGGGACGGCCAGCGAAATGCGCGGGTGCGGCGAAAAACCTTCCGTGTATTCCAGCGGAATCCCGGCCCGCCGCATCGCCCGTAGCCAGAGACGGATGATGTCCAGATGCGAAATAAATTTTAATTCCTCGCCGCGGCTGAACCGGACACGTAAACGAAACATAATTATTAACCTCGCCTATGCCATCATAACAACCGCAAGGCGGAGTGTCAAAAAATACATCCGGGTTCAGCAGGGATTGAGTTACAAAGTCCCTGAGCAAAGCTAAAGGGAGAGGGGCACAGCCCCTCTTAGTAACCTCCTCCCTCTCCCCGAGCCCTCCGGCGAAATACTTTTGCTGTTAAAGCAAAACGTAGAGGAGAGGGAGCTAGAGGGTGAGGTTCGATTATTGATTCTATATTAACAATTCTTGAATCGTATTGTCTAAATATCGGTCTATTATTAGATTCCAACCAAATAAAATACCTCATTCACAAAAAAATCAAATTGAACATAATTAG
>JBKQML010000225.1:0-21733 GCA_052326545.1 Dehalococcoidales bacterium | reverse complement strand
TTTGTTACGACTGTTGGGGTGGAAAGGGAGAGGATACTGAAGTACGTGGAGTACCAACAGAGGCAGGATTCAGGACAAGCGAAGCTTGAGTTATGAAGAACCACGAGCTTGCTCGTGGGTATCTATGCCGGATAGCTCCTTCTCAATTCGCAATTTTTTCTCAGCTTATCTAGCTTTTACCTTATTTTTATAATCGGTCTCGATTTGTTTCGCCAGTTCCGGACTGAGGCTCCATGATTTATTTTTTATATGGACGTCAGGATAATACTTACGGAGAAAAATACGCACCATCGCTTCACTGGCGCCAAGTCGCGGGACAAGGTCTTTCGGGCTGAACGGTCTTGAAATTTTCTTTTCGCTGGCGGAGTTTTGGTTTTCTGTTTTTTCTGAAGCTGGAATTGACGAAGACAATTTCGTTATCGTTGTCATTTCTTTCTCCTTTTCTTTCTGAAACCCCATCTAATTATTTATACGAAAAAAACAGGAGAACTTTGCACCGTTTTTTACCAAAGACGTTTATTGCGGTGATATAATATTGTCAAGAGATTTAATTAAGGTTTTTCGCATTTTGAGGAGGAGCGATGTACATTGGGATAATTATTGGGGTGGTCATAATAGTAATCGTCGCTGTGTTGATGCTGCGTTCCAGAAAAGGCGTAGTGAAAGGCCCTGTCCAGTTATCACATCTGAAATGTCCGAAATGTAATGCGGAATTTGATTACGCCTATTTACCACTGGCTACATTTACTTCGATTCGCCTGGGGAATTCAAGGTACATCAGCTGCCCTGACTGCCATAAATGGTCTCTCTTTAATGTGTGGAATACCAGGGTTGACCCTAAAACCCATCATTGCGAAAAAAGAATCGGGCCAAGTTAAGGATTGTCTTCATATGTCTGGAAATAAAAAGGCGGGGAAGGTAAAAGTCATTACCTGACCCGCCTTAATTATTAACTCAAATTATTAATTATCAGTCGCACAATCGCACGCGCACGACACCGATATCGCCTTCTACCCATAATCCCCAGTCCACATGCCCGCCGTTACGCCGGAGCACCGTAACGAAAATCCCGTTCTCGTCGAAATACCCCTGGTCAACCGAGATATAGTGCACTTCCGGGTTTTCGAACTGCATATCGGCGGCGCACAGTACGGCGCGGTTCTTATCCGGCTCCAGTTTTCGTCGGAGATAGAGCCGCCAGCCAAAACCGGTCAGATAAAATTCGTGTTTGTTTGCCTGGATAATCAAGCCTCGGCCGGCCGTATTCGGGTTCCATCCGCCGCCGAAGGCCGGCGGTTTTCGGTGACGGAAGTCGGAAGGCACACCCTGGCGCGGCGGCCCGAATTGCACGACGCCCACATAGCCTTCCAGGTCGCCCAGCCAGAAGCTGTCCATGCCGAATTCTTCGAGCACGGCATGAATCCTGCCTGTTCCCTGGTATTTCAGTAATAACGGGATCACCGACGCTACACATTGGATGTTATCGGCGATATGCTGCGTCGCCGGATAAACTATGCCGTCCTTATCGATGATGTTTTCGATACCGGCCATGTGGTAGCCTACGGCATTAAATTGTGCGATGGCACGGAACATATTCTGGTCACCGGAGGTTTCGGTCATGAACAGGGGATTATCCTCGCGGGTATGAATGGCGCATTGGGTCTCAAAATCCCTGGAACCGCGTGCATAAATATCCGGCGCGATGGTTTCCAGATGCGGCGTTGCCCAGCGGTAAATGTCCATTAATATTTCGCGTTCAACATAGTCAACTGCCTGCGCGCCGTGCAGCGTCCACCATTTGGGATTCATCCAGAGATTGGTGAACATCGGTAGATAATAGGCGGATTTCCCGGCTTCAGCCACCGCATCGATGAACGATGCAATGTGCCAAACGTACATGAAATGCGCGGCATCCGGTGCCCATCCCAGGACTTCAGACCAGGTGCCGGATTCTTTAGCCCCGGCTTTTTGCCAGAGGTCAAAAGTTACCCCCTTGCCCTGTTTCTTCATCGCGGCAATGAACTGCGGCGAAACCGGAGCTTTGAAGGCGGCTTCTCCTTCCGGACCGTAATCACGGTCGCTGCCGACGATACCGGGTTCATTCTCCACCTGAATGGCGATTACGGTCTGTTCGACGGCGTCTTTGGCTTTCAGATATTTCAGCAAAGCCGTAAAAGCCTTTTTATCGGATTCCAGTGTCGCCCGGCAATGAGGGGAAAGCGACCATAAATCCCGGCCGTGAGGGTTTAATGCCCGTTGGAAACGTTTCGGGTTCGATTTTATCCATTCCGGCGTATATTCCATGCCGCCGTTTTTCCAGGTACCGAACCACAGCAATATTAATTTCAGGTGGTATTTCCGCGCGTCGGCGATAATAGTGTCCACACTGGAAAAATCAAACTTGCCTTCTTTCGGCTCGATGGCATCCCAGTGGACGGGAATGGCCATACTGTTGCCGTGTATCGCTTTCAAGCCCCGGAAAACGTTTTCATGCTCATCCGGTATCAGCGCATACCCTGCATAAACAGTCTCCGTGCCGATGGGAAAGAAAGGCTTGCCATTTACCTTAAAAATCCGCTTGATTTCCGCCATTTTCGGTCTCCTTTTGCCGTCATTTATTGCTTGATTCTTGATTATTGAATCTTGGTTATTGTTTTTTACTGTACCATAATCCTGGCATCCACCACCCAGTAGCCGTTCCCGTCCGTTTGTACCTTGACCGGGTTCAGGTCCATTTCGGTGATTTGCGGATTGTCTTCCACCAGCGCTGAGATCCGCAATAACAGGTCTTCCAGTGATTTAACATCATAAGGTGTCATCCCGCGGTAGCCCTTTAACAGTTGCGACATTTTTACGGAATTAATCAGTTCTCTGGCTTTGATATCGGTCAAAGGATGTAATCTGACGGCGGTATCTTTTATCAATTCGGCGTATATCCCGCCGAGTCCGAACATCATGACATGTCCCAGCATCCGGTCGTTGCTGACCCCGACGATTACTTCCACTCCATCTGAAACCTGACGCTGCACGGTAGCACCCTGCATTTCCTTTTCACGCCCCAGTTTCGCCAGGTTAGACTTGATTTGGTTGAAGGCGGTTATCGTTTCTTCCGGTGATTTTACATTGAGGATAACACCACCGACGTCGGTTTTATGGGTAATCGTGGCGGAATTTAGTTTCAGAACTATCGGGAACCCTGTTTTTACGGCTGCTGCGGCAGCTTCTTCAGCGGAACCTGCGGCCAGAGTTTCGGCGTAATGGATGCCGTAGCATTTAAACAACTCATTGATCCTGTCGTTATTAATCCAGATCGGCCGTTGTGGGCTGCTCATCAGTATTTCGTTGATTATCTGGCGGCTCCGGCTTCTTTCGATATCCGCGAATTCCGGCACGGAACCGATTTGCTTAGTTTTTAATTCCCGGTATTTCACCGCATTAGCCAGGGCAGTAGTAGCGTCTTCGGGGAAGAGATAATAGGGCACGAAATGGCCTTCCATTATCTTACCCTTTGCCTCGGTGATTCCTAAAAAGCAGGACAGCAGCGGTTTCCCATTCTCTCTGACCGGTAAGGACGCCCGGCTGATCGCATTTTCCATTGATGAAATGTTTGTACCGGCCGGCGGTACATCGATGGTTAATATTGCGTCGTTTCCCGGGTCGGTTGCCAGTATTTTCAGGACTGCCTCGAATTCTTCCGGGCTGACCCCGGCAGTGAGGTCAACCGGATTACCAATGTGGATATCGCGCTTAATCACTGATTTAATTTTGCTCAGCGTATCTGCGGATAACTCCGGGACTGACAGCCCATTGTGAGAACAGGCATCGGCGGCTAAAATACCCGGACCGCCGCCATTAGTTAGTATCGCAACATTTTTGCCGCGGGGCACCGGTTGGTTCGCCAGTAAAATTGCCGAATCGAAAAGCTCACCGATAGAATTAACCATCACAATACCGGCTTCCATGAAAAGGGCATCGGAAATCACATCGGAAGTTGCCATCGCGCCGGTATGTGAGCGGCTGGCCCGTGAGCCTGCGGGAGTACTGCCCCCTTTAATCGCTAGAATTGGTTTTTTTGTGGCAATTCTGCGGGATACGCGGCTGAAAATATCCGGGTTATCGAACGATTCCAGGTACAGCAATATGACCTGGGTGGCCGGGTCCTGTTCCCAGTATTGCAGTAAATCAGTGGAAGCAATATCGGAGCGGTTGCCGACACTGATGAAATTGGAAAAACCGATATTCATGCTTTTAGCATATTCCAGCACGCCCAGTCCGAGCGCGCCGCTTTGTGAAATGAAGGAGATGTTACCCTGTGCCGGGTTAGTTAACGCGAAGGTAGCATTCAGTTTAACCTGGGGGTCGGTATTAATCAGTCCCATGCAGTTGGGGCCGACGATGCGCATCCCGTAGCCGAAAGCCATATCCACCATTTCCCGTTCGAGGGCGGCGCCTTCCTCATTTTTCTCCCGGAAACCGTCGGAGATAACAATGATTCCCTTCACTTTTTTCTGTCCGCATTCGTCAACAACACCAAGTACCTGTGAGGCGGGTACGGCTACAACCGCCAGGTCGACCTCACCGGGTACGCTTAATACCGAACGGTAGGCTTTGACCGACATGATGGCATCGTTGTTCGCATTTATCGGGTAAACCACACCGTTAAACCCGCTCTGCATCATCGATTGGAAAACCAGCTGCCCAATGGTACCTGCCCGGTTCGAAGCTCCGATTACTGCCACGGAATGCGGCTTTAAAATATGCTCCAGGGACCGCAATGTTGCCTGTGAAGCCCGTGTATCTTTAGCCTGTACTACTTCTCTCGTTCTGGTTAGCGGGAAGGTGATGTGATAAACGTTATTCTCCAGAATTTGCTTCATGTGGAACCCATAACCCTGGAACACCGACATCATTTCCGTATTCTCCGGTAATACAAAAGCTTCAAATGTATCGATTTCATTTTTCCGGGCGACCGTTGCCAGCCACTCGATAAATTTGGTGCCGATACCTTTTTCCTGGTAAGAATCCAGCATCACGAAGGCGATTTCTGCGGTTTTCGGGGTTGCCGGTAAACGGGCGTAGCGGCCGATGGCCACGATGTGTTTTTGATGCTCTTCAATTGCCTCCGCCACAAAAGCGAACTGATTGACATAATCCATGGTGCAAAAACGTACTGCGTCTTCCATTGTCATGTTCGGCGCCGAACGCTGGAACCGCAGATATTTCGACCGCGAGCTCAACCGGTGATAAAAATTCAGCCATTCCGGCGCATCGTCTTTTTTTATCGGCCGGAATAAAATCACCGAACCGTCTTTCAAAACTACCCTGACGTTATATTCGGTGGGGTAAGCGTTTGTCTCTGATGTCATCCTAATAAATCCTTTTACCAGCGTGATTAAATTTCCGGGTTGATTTTCTGGTGAGTAATTGAGGCTGTTTTTTACCTGTATCTACTTTATAATTATACTCCGAACAAATACAGGTGTTTCACATATCGGCTGCTTGAAATATGTTACAAAAAAGTAAAGATTTAGCCCGATACGAAACTAAAAAGGAGCCCCTTATCTTGCGACTTGGGGCTCCTCTTGATTATTGTGATTTGATTATTGAAACTTAAAACTTCTTTGAAGTTTTAATACATTCCTTCCATGCCGCCCATTCCGCCGCCGCCACCGGGCATTGCGGGGGCTTTCTCTTTCTCCGGAATGTCAGCTACCAGCGATTCGGTGATGAGTACCATGCTGGCGATACTGGCCGCATTTTGCAGGGCAGACCGCACGACTTTGGTCGGGTCAATGATACCCTTTTCAATCATGTTGCCGAACTCATCTTTTTCCGCATCGTAACCGACGCCTTTCTTGCTCTTCTTGACGGCATCAACGATTACAGAACCGTCTTTACCGGCATTATTGGCAATCCAGCGGATGGGTTCTTCAACGGCCTTGCGGATGATATCCACGCCGGTCTCTTCGTCACCGCTTGCTTTAATTTTGTCCAGAACGGGCAGGGCATTGAGCAGGCCGACGCCGCCGCCGGGCAGGATGCCTTCTTCTACCGCCGCGCGGGTGGCGGACAGGGCATCTTCAACACGATGCTTGCGCTCTTTCAGTTCGACTTCTGTCGCAGCGCCTACTTTGATGACGGCCACGCCGCCGGATAATTTGGCCATGCGCTCCTGAAGTTTCTCACGGTCGAAGTCAGAGGTGGTTTCCTCAATTTGAGCCTTAATCTGTTTAATTCTGGCTTTAATATCGGATTCTTTGCCTTTTCCTTCGACAATCGTGGTATTGTCCTTATCGGAACTGACACGGCGGGCTCTGCCGAGATCTTCGATGGAAACGGAATCAAGTTTCCGTCCGACTTCTTCGGAGATAACTGCGCCGCCGGTCAGGGTGGCGATATCATCCAGCATTGCTTTCCGTCTGTCGCCGAAACCGGGGGCTTTCACGGCCAGGACGTTAATGGTGCCGCGGAGTTTATTGACGACCAGTGTGGCTAATGCCTCACCGTCGACATCCTCGGCAATGATCAGCAGGTTCTTGGAAGTCTGTAAGATTTTCTCCAGCGCCGGCAGGATGTCGGCGACGGCAGAAATTTTCTTATCGGTAATCAGGATGTAGGGGTCCTCAATGACCGCTTCCAGTTTATCGGCATTGGTGATGAAGTAGGCGCTGATATAACCGCGGTCAAACTGCATCCCTTCGACGAATTCTGTTTCGTAGGAAATGCCCTTTGATTCTTCCACGGTAATCACGCCGTCTTTGCCGACCTTTTCCATCACTTCGGCAATCAAATCACCGATTACCTTGTCTTTGGCAGTAATGGTGGCGACCTGAGCGATTTGCTCTTTGCCCTTGACCTCGGTGGATGATTTCTTAAGTTCTTCGATAACCGCTTCCACGGCTTTGGAGATACCTCTCTTCAGTGCCATTGATTCGGCGCCGGCCGCGATGTTCTTGAAGCCCTGGGTGATGATGGCATGCGCTAAAACGGTGGAAGTGGTGGTGCCGTCGCCGCAGGCATCATTGGTTTTGCTGGCGGCTTCTTTCACCAGTTGCGCGCCCATGTTCTCAAAAGGATCCGGTAATTCGATATCCTTGGCGATGGTAACGCCGTCATCAATCACTGACGGGGCGCCCCATTTCTTGTCTAAAGCGACGCAATGTCCCTTGGGACCTAATGTAACTCTGACGGCTTCCGCCAGAGTGTCGATGCCTTTCTTTAAGGAGTGTCTGACGTCTTCTCCAAATATTATCTGTTTTGCCATTTTATTCTCCTGTCAATTTCGAGTTTATTTCTTGGGTTTCTTGGCGAGAACATCACTTTCCCGCATGATGATGAACTCTTCGCCATCAATTTTGATTTCAGAGCCACCATATTTTGTATAAAGTACGATGTCTCCGACCTCGACATCCGGGGCAATTCTCTTGCCCTCATCGGTCATTCTGCCGGGACCGACAGCAATAACTTTGCCTTCCTGGGGTTTTTCTTTGGCGGTGTCCGGAAGATAGATACCGCTCTTGGTTTTTTCTTCTGACTGCATGGGTTTCACGACTAAGCGATCACCCATCGGTTGTAGTTTTACAGCCATGTTTCTTCTCCTCTCACCTCACTCAATATTTAGCAGTCTCTAAGGGAGACTGCTAATGTTTATCATAGCCCAGATAAAATTTCAGCGCAACAAAATTAACAGCCATCTACAGCCATTTGCAGGAAATAAAACACATAAAATAATCCCGGAGCCTTAATTATCTGTCACCAAGTCCTGATATTACCTTAATAGCTCTTTGCTAAGAAGCTAAAAAGACATTATTTTTAATACGCAAAGTAAGTCTTGTTTGGAATTTGGTTTTAGCCGATAGGCCGAAGCGAAGCGCAGGCTATAGCACTGAACGAAGTGAATGTGTACTTTGTCGCAGACAAACGTAAATCCAGCTTTTAGCTGATGTAGAACCTGGAGTTTTTAACATCTGTATTTATTCATGTTATAATCGAGCCAATGGTAATTGATTTTCACACTCATATTGTACCACCTAAAGTAAAGCAGAATCGCGATGATTACGCGCGCCAATGCCGCAGCTTCGCTTCCATCTACTCCGACCCTAAAGCGAAACTGGCTACGGCTGAAGAAATCATTACCGCCATGGACCAAGACGGTGTGGATATTTCCGTTGTCCTGAACTATGGGTGGTCGACGCAATCGCTTTGTGCTGAAGTCAATGATTATATCTTGGAATCGGTTGCGCGTTATCCCAAACGCCTGATGGGCTTTTGCAGTGTTGTCCCGTCTGAAGGTGAAGCGTCGCTCAAAGAAGTTGAACGCTGCATTAAAGGCGGCGCTAAAGGAATCGGGGAATTACGGCTGGATGATCATTTGAAAAGAAAACATTCTATAGCAAATATTAAACCGATAATAGAGATAATTATTCAAAATAATCTGATTTTATTGACGCATGCTTCCGAGCCGGTCGGGCATCAGTACTCGGGCAAGGGTGAAGCCACCCCGGATATGCTCTACCGGTTAATCACAGCCTGCCCTGATTTGAAACTGGTCTGCGCTCACTGGGGCGGTGGTTTGCCTTTTTATGCGTTAATGCCGGAGGTAAAAGCCGCCCTGAAGAATGTTTATTTCGATACCGCTGCCTCGCCTTTTCTCTATACTCCGCAAGTGTACGGCCAGGTAGTGCAGCTTGTCGGCGCCGACAAAATATTATTCGGCAGTGATTACCCGCTGCTTCACCAGCGTCGTTTCTTGAAGGAAATAGCCGCCCTGGATTTGTCCGGAGATACTAAAAAGAAAATCCTTGCCGGCAACGCTAAAAAGTTATTAGGGATCAACCGGTAAAATTGTCCGTTATCATCCATTCCGGCGGAGGCCAGAATCCACACTTTTTTGTTAAAAATAGACACCGGCCTTCACCGGTGTGGATACGGAGCTGATAAATGGCACTAATCCGGGCCTTTATTGCAGTTGAACTCCCGGCAGAGCTTAAAAAAGAACTTACCGGGCTTGAAGTACAACTTAAAAAAAACAGCCCGCCGGTAATCAAATGGGTTGACCCGAATAGCATCCACATCACCCTCAAATTCCTCGGCGAAACATCGGATTCGGCTATTGACGAATTGTTGCTGGCGATGGAAGAATCGGTTCAGGATATTTTTCCTTTTCAACTGGATATTAGCCGGTTGGGCGCATTCCCATCCATTGACCATCCTCAGGTTATCTGGGTCGGGGTGAGCGGCGCCATGGAAAAATTGGCTCAACTTCAGAAAAACATTGAAGCAAACACCGCGCAGCTTGGTTTCAAACGCGAGTCCAGAGCCTTTAGCCCCCATTTAACACTGGGACGCGTCCGTGATGAAGCCCGTCCCAATGAAATTCAGAGAATCGGCAAATTATTAAGTGAAACTACGTTCACTGCTTTACATAATATTGAGGTAAAAGAGACTAACCTGATGAAAAGCCAGCTAACCCCCAGCGGTGCCATTCATACCTGCGTCGGCACGGTAAAACTGAAATAATGATGCAGTTCGCTTTTCGTCGTTTTTGTTTACTGAGATAATATATCTTTTTAATCGTTGGTAGAAAATCCAGAAATCAACTAGTGTCGCGCCGTAAAACAGTCCGAGAGCGTCCCCCGCATCTAACTGTCAAAGATCTTATCAAAATTGATAATATTACTACGCTGGAAACCGTGCCTCTCGGCGAACTGTTGTAGCTCTATGTTGTGTTCGGGAATAAGGGTGCGTATCCGGTTAATCCCTTCAGTTTGGCAATGATCTAGGAGCGCCTGCATCAATTTACTGCCAAGATGATGCTCATGATATTTAGGGTCAGCAAATATACCCTGGATAATGCACACCTCAGTAAACGGTATCATTAAATAGGTCAACTGGGCCAGGATGAAACCACCTATTTTACCGTCGACCTCAGCCACAAAGTTCAGGTCAAGCCGCCCTCCACGTTCAATGGTAGCCATGTCGTTATAGCTGAGAAGGCCACTCCCCGAGTTGAGTTCCCGGTCGAGAGCAATGATCGCAGGAACATCATCAAGCGTCATGTGCCGAATAATTACCTTGTTTTCCCGCACGTTGTTCATCTTAACCACCCCCAAACTCAATGCCGACCGGAGCAGTTTACCCGCTTGCGAAGATCAACTGAATGATACTGCGCTGTTTACGATTTGTCAATCTAAAATATATGAATAAACCAAAGTTTTTCAGGCACGGTTTATTGAACAATTGTAAAACATAACTTAGACACTAATAATTTGTGGCGGGCTTATTTATGTGATAATATCTGCGCAAGGTTTCAGAAACAAAAAGGAAGTTTCCCCGCGCTTATCCGGTTGGGTATTGCTTGATGGTGGGAATAAATACTCTAGCGGAACGTACACTGTGCAATAAACGTATATTTTGCGAACTAAATCCAGGTGCGGCGTTGGATAACGATAAGACAGATTTAATATATTTTTTTCACTTAATCTATCAACCAAAAGAGAATTTCCCCGCTGCTTACATAACCTTGAAAAACGCTCAGTTTCGTTGTATACTTGATAAAGATTTATTTCGGTTGGGAGGTGGACTTCGTGGAACAAAACAATTTCCCCAAATGCCAGAAATGCAAGGCCGGGGACCTCGTTCCTCTATCTGATTTCGGCAGCCAGGGGGCAACAATCAACTACAAAGCCTGGGTTTGCACTAATCCTGCGTGCGGTTTCAATTTAAAAATCAGAAACGGCGATGTTTATGTCGATGAGCCGATAATGAGCGGCGCTTTACACAATAACAATCGTGCCCGTCAGTAAATCAGTAGATTGAACCTTTAGGAAATGAAATATGGTGAACGTGCTTCCTCAATTGAAAGGACTCAGAGGGGTGGCACTGGACTTTTTGTTTCCGCGATTCTGTGTGGCATGTGGCAAAGAAGGCGACTTTATTTGTAATTCATGTCAGACTGAACTGGCCAGAATCGAATCTCCTGTCTGTCAAAAATGCGGCAAGCCGCTAACCAATCATTTCGATTCTCCAGCAGATAATCAATTCTTCTGTTCTAGTTGTGTCAACTGGCAAACAGATATCGATGGGATTCGTTCTGTATTCCGGTTTGAAGGCGTAATCCGCAAAGCTGTGCATGAATTTAAGTATCGGAACCTGCGGGCGATTGCCGGTCAATTATCACATTTAATAGGAGATTATTTAGCCGAAAATTATATTCCTTTTGATGTTATCGTTGCTGTGCCGCTGCATCCCGGGAGACTAAGAGAACGGGGCTATAATCAGTCTCTGTTGCTGGTAAATGAGTTGAGCGATCTTACCGGATCACCCGTTAACGAAAGTTGTTTAGTAAGAAAAGTCTATAATGTTCCGCAGGCAAAAACCCATAGTGTCGAAGAAAGAAGACAAAACGTTATCGGGATATTTTCCTGTGTCAATGAAGACCTGCTGGGGAAAAGGGTATTATTAATAGATGATGTCACCACTTCGGGGGCGACTCTCAACGCATGTGCTGCAGCGTTAAAAACCGGCGGAGCTTTGTCAGTGTGGGGATTGACTCTGGCGAGAGAAATATAAAAAAGTGGAGGAGTGTGCGAAATGGACTTAATCATCACCGGTCAGAACATCGAGGTACTGCCTACGGTCAAAGATTACATCGAAAAAAAATTTGGTAAACTTGATAGACATTTTCAGAATATCAATAACACCAAGGTGGAATTAAGCGAGCAGCAGACAAAATCACAGGACCAGCGCTATCGCGTTCAGGTGACAATGGATGCCAGAGGTACTCTGTTACGGGCTGAAGAAAGAGCCGAGAATTTGGTGGTCGCCATCGATAAGGTTGTGCCGGTGATGGATCGCCAGATTGAAAAATATAAGGGTAAATTAACTAGAAAAGGCAATAAAAATGGTCCGTCCATTAAGTCTAAAATTGATGAAGAACCTTCTCCCGAAGTAGTCAGAACTAAACGGTTCACGATGAAACCGATGTCGGTGGAAGATGCCATTACCCAGATGGAATTGCTGGGGCATGATTTCTTTCTTTTCTACAATTCATCGACCAAAGAATATAACCTGCTGTACCTCCGGAAAGACGGCAATTATAGCTTGATTGAACCGGAGTTGCAGTAATTTCCCTGTAAGGACGATACTGAAAAATTACAAGAACTCAATGAAGCAAATAGTTTTACAGAGATTAAGAGGGATTCATCTTCTTCAATCTTCACCGGGGAATCCCTTTTGGGTAGGGAAATGGATTATTTCTGCATTCTGGTAAGGTATTAAAATGACGCAAGTAATTGGTTTGACCGGCGGCATCGGCAGTGGAAAAAGTACCGTATCCCGGTTTCTGGCAGATTTGGGAGCGGTTATTATCGATGCTGACAAAATTGGCCACGAAGTGTATTTGCCCGGGACAAATACCTGGCGGGAACTGGTAAAAATATTCGGCAGCCGTATCCTTGCAGCCGATAAAGCGATTGACCGTAAGAAATTAGGGGCAATCGTATTTGGTAATGAGGAAGAATTGAAGCGGCTAAATGCTATCATCCACCCGCAAATAACGGAAATTATCAAAAAGCAAATTGATGATTACCGGCGCAAAGGCACCCCGGTAATTGTCCTGGATGCGCCGGTTTTATTTGAGGCGAATGCCAAAAATCTGGTCGATGAAGTCTGGGTGGTGGTCTCGAATGAGGACAATGTCATTAAGCGCGCTGCGGCGCGGACCGGTCTGACGGAAGAGCAAATCCGTTCCCGGATTCGTTCTCAGTTGTCTAATGAAGAACGTATCAAACACGCACGGGTGGTGATTCACAATGACGGCACCGCGGAAGATTTACGGAAAAAAGTTCAGGAATTATGGCAGCAATTGAAAACCTGAATAATAGCAGAAGATACAAGTGACGGGTTTTCGAAGGCTATAGTCCATCTGAGGCAGACGAAGTAATGTATACTCAGTTTTTAACTGATTTGCAACCCTTGAGTTTTTAAACGAAATACTTGTGACCTCATTCGCAATGTACGCCCGCCTTACCCTGTCGTCGTAGCAAAATGAAAAGCTTTAAAGAAATAACTGACTTATATTTTGAAAAAACCGAATCAAACTAATGTCTGAGATTGCGCTTGACGCTGTATTACAGAAGCTGATATAATAATTCTTTTGTGGAGGGTACGAACATTTACGCTATAATTGAGACAGGTGGAAAGCAGTATCGCGTTACTCAGGGGCAGACAGTTGATGTCGATAACCTGAATGTAATTGAAGGCGATGCTGTCGAAATCGATAAAGTTCTGGTAATAGGCGATGAGAAAAACGCCACTATCGGTACGCCCAATATCGAAGGGGCCAAAGTTACGGCTACTTCAAAGGGGACCGTCCGCGGTGATAAAATCATTGTCTACAAGTTCAAGTCCAAGGTCAGATTCCGCAAGAAGACCGGACATCATCAACTTTTCACACGGTTAGCCATTGACAAAATCGAAGCTCCCGGAATTGAAATAACGGAGCCGGTCAAGAAGGCTAGCCGGACCAAGAAAGAGGAGAACGAAAGTGGCTCATAAGAAGGGCGGCGGCAAGAGTAAGAACGGGCGCGACAGTCAGTCCCAACGGCTCGGCATTAAAAAATATGCCGGGGAGACAGTATCGTCCGGTACAATAATCGTCAGGCAAAGAGGTACCAGAATTCATCCCGGCGTCAATGTCGGTTTGGGTAAAGATTATACTATCTTTGCGTTAGTTGACGGTGTTGTGAAGTACGAACCTTATAGCAATAACAGGAGAAAGGTCAGCGTTTACGCTGAATAGAGAATATGAAAGAAAAGATACATCCTCAATATTTCCCGAATGCCAAGGTAACTTGTTCCTGCGGTAATACTTTTACCGTTGGTTCAACTAAAAAGGAAATCAGCGTAGAGTTGTGCAGCAAGTGCCATCCATATTACACCGGTGAACAAAGAGTTGTTGATACGGCCGGTAGAGTGGAACGCTTCCGCCGGCGTTACGAGAAGACCGAGAAGAAAAGTTAACTGCGGACCTAAAGAAAACAGGGAGCGGAATAAAAAACCGCTCCTTTTGTTTATCGAGGAGAAAAATGGCGACCGGAAAATTTCATTACGGCGGACAGGCAGTCATCGAAGGCGTGATGATTCGCGGGGAAAAGAATATGGTGACCGTAGTCCGCAAGCCTGATGGCGAAGTGGTCGTCAATAAAGAGCCTCTGCCAAAAGCCTATACCGGTAGGTTGAGGTCAACCCCGTTAATCCGCGGCATCGTGGTCCTCATTGAATCACTGGTTTTTGGTGTTCAGACTCTAACGTATTCTGCTAATCTCGCACTCGGAGAAGAGGATTCAAAACAGACAAGCGGGTGGATTTGGATGGCCCTGGCATTCTCGTTGGTTTTTGCGGTTGCTGTCTTTTTTCTCGGCCCGCTCTTTTTGACCAAATTAATGGGCGTTCAAACCTCATCAGGTTTTTTTAGTCTGGTCGAAGGGCTGGTCCGTCTGGCGATGTTCCTGATTTATCTGTGGTTAGTGTCGCTGATGCCGGATATTAAGCGTGTATTTGCCTATCACGGTGCTGAACATAAATCAGTAAACGGTTATGAAGCCGGAGTGCCGCTTGAGCCCGATTCGGTCAGAAAATTCAGCAAGGCTCATATCCGTTGCGGCGGCAGTTTTTTGTTTGTGGTACTGATCATTGCGATTCTGGTCTTTTCACTGGTTGGGATTTTTGGAAAGCCGGCACTATGGGTATTGATTCTCAGCCGCATTGTGCTCGTACCGGTAATTGCGGTGCTGGGTTATGAGTTCATCTATTTTGGCGCTAATCATGCCGATAACCCGATTATCAAAATCCTGCTGACTCCGGGTTTATGGGTGCAGGCGCTCACTACCCGTGAGCCGGATGATGAACAACTCAAAGTCGGTATTGCGGCGATGAAAGCCGCCATCGAAGCCGACCAGGAAGTCCCAACGGTTGTCACCGAAGTCGTCCCGCCAGTGGCCGGGCAATCTGTAGACTAAAAGAATTAGTTACATGTGCAGAACGCCGCTGCGCTTTCGCCTGCCAGATATCCGGTGGAAAACGCCGCTTGCAGATTATAGCCGCCGGTTTCGGCATCGATATCTATCACTTCTCCGCCGAAAAAAAGCCCTTTTACCAGCCGTGACTCCATCGTTTGCGGGTCAATCTCTTTCAGGGAAATTCCGCCCGCAGTAACCATTGCCGAAGTTAAGGGCAGCGAAGATTTAATGTTGAACCTCAGCGATTTCAGCAGAGTTAGTAATCGTCCTCGTTCTTCGGAGGTGATATCGCAGCCGCATTTATCCGGTAATATTCCGGTCATTACCATAAACGGTTCAATCAGTTTTTGCGGCAATAGCTCTTTCAGGATATTGTGATATGTCCGCTTCCCGTAGCTGTCAAAATCACGCTGTAAACGAGCCCGAAGTTCTTTGTAACTGATGGCCGGCTTAAGGTCGATGGCGACACTAACCGGACCGCGTTCCAGCGCATCCACTACGGCCAGGCTCATTTGTAAAGTGACCGGCCCTCCGATGCCAAAATGCGTAAACATCAAATCGCCCATACGGCTTTCGATCACCGGTGCTTGAGACCGTTTTCCCGGTATTCCCCGTCCCGTGTCTTTGGTCGGAGCTTTTAAAAGGTCAATCTCATCGGCGGTGCACTGAAATGCGGTTAAGCGGACATTATGCAGGCTCACGCCCTGCATGCTTTTAGCGCGCTCGATTTCATTTACTACCAGTGGGACCAGCGACGGGCGCAGTTTAATGATTGTGTGGCCGATTACAGACGCTAAACGGTAACCGTCACCGGTGGAACCGGTTGCCGGATATGAAGCGCCGCCGGCGGCTAGAATCACTGCCGCGGCCGCGTATGTTTTTGTGCCTGCTTGCACGCCGGTCACGTGTCCGTTTTCTACCAGTATTTTAACGACGCTGACGCCGGTTCTAACCTGGACTTTATTATCGGTTAAATAACGTTTAAAAGCTTTTACGACATCTTCAGCATTATCCGAGACCGGAAAAATCCGTCCGCCGCGTTCGGTTTTTGTTTCAACGCCGTACCGGCTCAGAAATTCCAGTAATTCTTTGCGGAAGAAGTGATTAAATGCGCGGTAGAGGAAATTACCGTTTACGCCGTACATCGTAATAAACTCATTCAATTCTTTTGAATTGGTTAAATTGCAGCGAGTTTTCCCGCTGATCAGGATTTTTTTACCGGGTTGTTCTGTCTTTTCCAGCAACAGTACGGATGCGCCTGATTCGGCGGCCCGCCCGGCGGCCATCATGCCGCTTGCTCCCGCCCCGATGACAATTATTGTGTTATTTCCCATCTGTACCAACTATCAGCCGTTTTAATCAGAATAATGATATTTTTCATCTGACTAATTATACGATAAATAGAAAATAGGCAATTAGAAAATACCCTGCATTGGTTATAATTTTATTTTTCTCATATCAACTACGAATGGGGCGTTGTTGTCTCATTAACAATGGGATAACTATATAAATCAGATTGTTTTATGGATAATTGTAATAAATTACTATTTGTTTATTTTATTCGGGTTTAGCAATTGTCATGAAGCTTGAATAAAACATCGCCGCTGGATTCTATTGTAGAATATATTAAATATGCCAATCGTGTTATATTATTATTTTCAGTTAATAACAAAGGAGAGTACATGTCTAAATACAAATTCGACCACATTCATTTAATGAGTCCCGACCCGGCAAAAACCGCAGAGTTCTATCAGAAGACCTTTGGCGCCACCATGGGAGAATCATTTGACACGGGCAACGGCAATGCCATGCTCAGCCTGAACCTCGGCGGAGTAACCGTGTTGATCTCGAAGACGAATGACGAGAAAAAATACGGGTTAGCCCATTTCGGCATGAGTACTCCTCATCTGCAAAAGGCAGTCGACGAACTCAAAGCTAAAGATGTGAAGTTCCCTATGGAAATCACTAAAATCCATCCCAAACTCACAATTTCATTTTTAGAGGCTCCGGATAATATGCGGGTGGAATTGTCCGAGAGTGAAAAATAAATAATACCGATAAAAATGTGTTCCATGTTCAGTGAAAAAGGGTATAATGAAAATTAATTTGAAAAAAATATTTAAGAGCAAGGAATTTCGGGAAGACGTTGCCATAATTCTCTTTGCCGTGCTGTTGTTTTTCGGTTTGCGTTTAGTGATCGGGTCCTATTACGTGAGTGGACCAAGTATGGAACCCAATTACGTGCCCAACGAAAGGATATTGTTTGATAAACTGGCCTATGACTTTGGTACGCCGCAAAGAGGGGATATCGTTTACTTCCATCCTCCCATTCCCAGTACCGCGCCGTTTATCAAACGTATTATCGGCCTGCCCGGTGAACAGGTAGTGATTAAAAAGGGTGTAGTCACTATCATCGAACCAAACGGCAGTCATTTTATTTTGCAGGAGCCCTATGTTAAGGAATCGTTTACCTATAGTTATAGCAGCGGCGTCATCCCTCCCAATGAATATTTTGTCCTGGGAGATAACCGCGATATTAGTGAAGACTCTCACTACGGCTGGTTTGTCGCGCGGGATGAGATAATCGGTAAAGCGTGGCTCAACATTTGGCCTCCCGGTATGTGGGGATTAGCGCCCAATTACCGGCAACCGGCGACGGTGGTTACGACGACCGTCAATTAAAGAATAATTAACAATGTGGTGGTTATGAATGAATACTGAAGAGATGTTCAGGAAATCAGGCGCAATTCTGGAGGGGCACTTTATTCTGACCTCAGGCCGGCATTCCCCGGTCTATTGGGAAAAATTCAAGGTAATGCAGTACCCTGAATATGTTCGTCAGCTCTGCGGTATGATTGCCGACCATTTTCGCAATGAATCCATCAACCTGGTGGCCGGGCCTATGACCGCCGGCATTATCCTGGCCTTCGAGGTTGCCGGGCAGATGGGAGTCCGGGCAATTTACGCGGAAAAATCCGAAAATAAAACATTTGCCTTTAAGCGGGGTGCTGCGATTAATCCGGGCGATAGGGTGCTGGTAGTCGACGATGTCCTCACTACCGGCGGCTCCATCCGGGAAGTAATTGCTGCCGTTAAAGAGCGGAAAGGAATTGTCGTCGGGGTTGGGGTGCTGGTTGACCGTACCGAACAGAAGCCGGATTTCGGCGCCCCGCTTTTTGGTTGTCACCGCGCTGAAGCTGTCAGCTACCCGCCGCAAAAATGTCCGCTTTGTGAAGCTAAAATCCCCCTGGTAAAGCCCGGCGGCAGTTAATAATATCAGTCATTAAAAAAATCCTGCGACGTAGACGGAATTATGATGGAACAGACTTGCAAAGAAATTCCGCTGTCATCCGGACTAACCCGGGCGAAAATCGCCCCCGCGCGGGGCGGGCTCGTCACGTCATTCTCTGTGCATGATACGGAAATATTCTTTCTGGACCGGGCAACATTTGAGGACGATACGCAAAACGTGCGCGGCGGGATACCGTTGCTTTTCCCCAACGCCGGGCCGGTACAAGGCATCCGCTATCCGGTGCCGCGGCATGGGTTTGCCAGAAACAGGGCCTGGAATATCACAGAACAGAATCAAAATTCGATTACGTTGCAGCTTAAGTCCGATGGAAACACGAAGACAGTTTATCCCTTTGATTTTAGGCTGGAATTGACGGTTGCTTTGTCCGATAACCAATTGACCCATTCGATGACCGTAACGAACACCGGTAACAGACCGATGCCCACGGCCTACGGCATCCACCCCTATTTCAAAATCCTCCAGGCCGAAAAACCGAGTCTGAAAGCTAATATTACCGGCTTTCATCCCGGCGATATTGATTGGCTGGCAGAATTCGATAAATCATTTCCTAACCTCGGTCTGATTGAGGTCCAAATGTCGGGTAAAGATTTAACGATTAAAAACGACCCGGCTATTTTTCGCTTTGTCCGGATCTGGCATTTAGCCGGAAAAGACTTTATCTGTCTCGAACCCTGGACGCGGGATAACTTTGCCCTCGGCGACCCGGCGCAAAGCCTGTGGATTGAGCCGCAGCAGTCTGTGAATTTTCCGGTCATAATCCGTGCCGGAATCACTAAATAATAACGCAGTTTTCCCAACCTGATATTGCACTCTTACCCGCAATGCGTCTACAATTAGTTGAATATTTCTTTTTACAGGCAGATAGGAAGATGAAAGCTGGCGTCTTAGAAAAATATAAACAATATTTACCGGTTACGGCCAGGACTCCGGTATTTTCCCTGGGCGAAGGCGATACGCCGCTGGTCAGGAGCAACCAGCTGGAAAAAGAAATCGGGTGTCAGGAACTGTATTTCAAACTCGAAGGATGTAATCCAACCGGCTCCTTCAAAGACCGCGGTATTGTGCTGGCAGTGGCTAAAGCGATAGAAGAAGGCTGTCAGGCAATAATGTGTGCCTCCACGGGCAACACCAGCGCTTCTGCGGCAGCTTATGCGGCTAACCGTGGATTAAAAGCTATCATCCTGGTACCCGAAGGTAAAATCGCTCTGGGTAAACTGGCACAGGCAATTGTCTATGGAGCAAAAATTGTTACAATTAACGGTAATTTCGACCAGGCGCTGCAGATTGTCCGAAAACTGACTGAGTCATATCCGGTAACTCTGGTAAATTCGGTAAATCCTTACCGCATCGAGGGACAGAAGACCGCTGCTTTTGAAGTCGTTGATTTACTGGGTGAGGCTCCTGATTATCTGTTTATTCCGGTCGGTAATGCCGGGAATATTACTGCCTACTGGAAGGGATTTGCCGAATACTATAAACTGGGAATATCGAAAAAATTACCGAAGATGATGGGATTCCAGGCGGAAGGCGCCGCGCCGATTGTCCGAAATAAGATTGTGGAACATCCGCAAACCATTGCTTCGGCTATCAGAATCGGCAATCCGTCCAGCTGGCATAAAGCAACCGCGGCCAGAGATGAATCCGGCGGCATTATCGATATGGTCAGTGATGATGAAATTTTACATGCTTATCATGAAATGACGCAAAAGGAAGGCATTTTCGGAGAACCTGCTTCCGCCTCTCCGCTGGCCGGACTGCTCAAGTTAAAGAAACAGGGGATGGATTTCTCGGGTAAAAAGATCGTTTGCGTGGTTACCGGCAACGGTTTGAAAGATGTGGATATCGTCTTGAGAGATGCGCCCGCCTTCGTCAGAGTAGCGCCTACCGAAGCAGCGGTGAAATCAGTCCTCGGTTGGCATTAACCGGCCGGATTGAAATTTTGAAAGTCTGATCTGCCAAAGGAGGATTATATGGTCGTTGAAAAAGCAGTCCAGAAAGCCGTGGCATCGATTATTACGGCTATCGGGGAAGACCCGGCCAGAGAGGGTCTGGTAGGCACTCCCAAACGGATCGCTGAAATGTATACCGAGCTGTTTGCCGGGATGGAAATGGACCCGATTGCCGAACTAAAAGTTGGCTATGAGTTAGGGCACCGGGAGATGGTGATTCTCAAGGATATCCCATTTTACTCGATGTGTGAACATCACCTGCTGCCGTTTTTCGGAGTGGTACATGTTGGCTATATTCCTGATATCAGCGGTCGGGTCGTGGGTATCAGTAAATTTGCCAGGGTCGTCGATATTTTTGCCCGCCGGCCTCAGATTCAAGAAAGAATGACAACACAAATTGCGGATGCGATTGTAGAAGGGCTACAGCCGCAGGGAGTGGGTGTTGTCATTCAGGCAGAGCACCTCTGTATGGTAATGCGCGGCGTGAAAAAACCGGGAACAAATATCATCACTTCTGCGATTAGAGGTTCATTCCGTAAAAATGCCGCCAGCCGCGCTGAGTTCTTCTCGTTGATTCAAAACGGAAAATAAAAAAATTTAATCGGATGATGGAATCGGTTTCGCTTCTTGAGGTTTAACTTCTTTACCGCAACACGTCACCACACCGGTTCCGGCTTTGATGCATAGAATTTCAGTACCGCAAACTTCACATTTATATCTTTTCCCAAGTTGACTCGCCATGAATAAATCCTCCTCAGGAGAACCGTTTTATTTCTTGATTTCCATGGGTTGGCCGCAGCAGGTAAGTGTACCGGCGCCTGCTTTTGTCACGATAAATTCGCTACCGCATTTTGTGCAGTGATATCTTTTTCCAATCTGGTTTGCCATTTTATATCACCTTCTTGTTTTACATTACTCTACTTTCATTTAAGCACTTCTCAAATCTAACGTCAAGGAAGGTTATCGTTTGTGTGGTTGACAAAAACAATTTTACTTTTCGTTCGCTTCTCCCGTGAGCGGGAGAGGATTAAGGTGAGGGGACGCACTTCTCAGAAAATTCTATTCTCCCATCACCTGCACCACAACTATCCGGCTGCGCGGTCGATTATCGAAATCCACCAGGATAATTTGCTGCCACGTGCCCAGCGCGAGTTTATTGTCTGTAAACGGCACAGTTAACGAAGCACCCAGCAGGGAAGCCCGCACGTGGGCGTAGCCGTTGCCGTCGCCCCAATGCGCATCGTGCGCATACGGGATATTTTTCGGGGCCAGTCTTTCCCACGCTTTCCCCAAATCCTCGATCAAACCCGGCTCAAATTCGACGGTTGCGATTCCGCAGGTGGAATGTTCGACAAACACCGTCACGGTGCCGCCGGTAATTCCCGATTCCGCCAGTTGTTTTTGCACTTTGGATGTAATATCGATAATTTCGCCGTCGCCCTTTGTCCGTA
>JBKQML010000224.1:0-3095 GCA_052326545.1 Dehalococcoidales bacterium | reverse complement strand
TCCCGAATGTGGTATGTCCATGTGGCCTCGGCTTTTCCTCTATCGCATCATTACCGGGCGGTGCTGGACTGTCAAAATCGAATTAGCTGATTAGTTTCACAGTAGGATTGCCAGGGAGAGTCGTTACCGGAAAACCAGTTGAATCGACAGTAAGTGACCCGGAAATTACGATTTGATTTGCTATTATGGCACCGTTGATGGTCGTGTTGCCGCTAATTGTTACTGTCCCATTTGGAGCGTATATGATTTCGCTTCCATTGGTACCATTAACAAGAAGACCCGGCCAGGAAATGTCAAGGTTTATTTACGGCGCAGACGGCTTTTACCCAATGAAGATTCTATTCGATTAATTGCACATGATTTTTGCCGCCGGGAAGGCTCGTTACCGGGACACCTCCATTAACCGTAAGAGCCCCGGAACCGGTAATTTGGTTTGCTATTATGCCACCATTAATTGTCATGCTCCCGCTATATATCACTTCACCATGGGGAGCGTATAGGATTGAGCTTCCAGTACCATTAGTAACCGAACCACTAGTTGTAATATTGCCAGTTGATGAATAAAGAGCAATCTGGTTGCCCCCGCTGACATTTAGCGAACCACTTGTGGTTATATTGCCAGTAGCCAAAATAGCCCCGGTGCCAGTTATTGTACCACTTATTGTTAAACTGCCATTAATATAGATATCGCCAGTTATATTGGTTGTTCCACTAAGGGTTTTACTGCCACTGTAAACTGTACCCTGCGCCTGAGCAATAGCTTCTATCTGTGAGGACAAGTCTGGCATTTGCATAGTACTTGTATTTTGGACAAGGGTACCTATATTTTGTCCACCACTTCCTATTGCGGTCGAACATTCTGCTGTTCCAGTAATTGTATTAGAACCACTAAATATTAAGTCATTATTTGTGTGCACTGACCCGGTGATTATATTAGTGCCACTTAATACTATATTCTGGTTGGAAAACACAGCATAATTAAACACGCCGCCCACGGTGCCGTCAATCAATATGGCTTCTGCTACTACCTGAATAGGAACAGTTGGATAGCGAAACAATCCCATAAAATATGTTGGTGCGTTATAGGTCAGGCTACAATTAATTTCTGGATAATTCTTGGGATTTTTTCCGTAGATATCCTGATTGAATGTTATTGTGGCATTGGCTGAAGTGAAGCCATTACTGGTATTGTTGCGATTGATGAAATAATTTGCTTGCGATGTCGCTGAGGCGGTATTGGGTAATGATAGCCCGCCGGCGCAGACTGCGGCGTCTACCGTGTTTTGCAACCTGGTTCTCACGAAATAAAGGTTTCCTATGTCTACTGAAAGGGCGATAAATCCGAATAAAACGGTGAGCATTATTCCTACCACTACTGCGATAAAGCCTTCTTCGTTTTTCCAAAAAGCTTTTCTCATGTTTTCTACTCCTAATTGATAACTGAAGCCTACTTCAGTGTATTTATCCGACAACCTACTTTCTAAGGGGAAGTAACCAATTATTCCATTTCCATATAGCATGTTCCGGTATAAGTGAAAGGATTTTGTGGAAAGAAGGCACTAATTATTGGGGTGATAATTCTTACAGATGTGCTGACTGTCACTGTGATGGTCTGTCCAGATACTGGGTTCGTGGGGCTCATATAAGGAGCAGTGGTTAAAATAATACCAGATTGTTGAAATTGTTGAACGGCTGTTGTAACTTGAGCGGGAGTCCCCCCCACGGCGGCCAGGCGCGCTCCTACCCGGGCGGCCTCGTTGACGGTATGTATTTGATAATACACATTGCCAATGTCGAAGATCCCACAGAGAATCAAGATTAAGAGCGGAGCAAGCAGGGCAAATTCCACCGCCGCGACCCCATCACATCGAGAAAAAAACTTAAACCGGCGTGCCAAAGCAGAACACCTCCTTCCATATAAAAAGATAAGCCCAGGTCATCAAAAACAATACGACAAGGGTCAAAACTAAGGATACAGACAAAGCTATTCGTTTTGCCAATGTTCTCTTCATAATGCGTGCTAAGAGTTTGCTTCAATAAATGTAAAGTATGCAACCACACAGTAGATAGATCACTATCCTAATCAGATATGATTTTATATTCATTTGGGTCACCTTTCAGGGTTAATGGATGTCCTTGTCCTTCAGGGCCGGAGGACAGCTATCAGTGATTTATAAAGCAGCTCCATTCTAGGGTTCGGGGACGATAACCCTGCGACCGAACCTCGCATCCTTGTCTCCTTTCCTTGGGTTGGCCGGGATAGCGGCGGCAAAGGCTTTGCCAGGTATTGATCCAAGGATCATGCCAAGGTGGGCCAGGAAAATAAATCCTGAAATTATCGATGGTTAGCTTTTAGGGAGCACGAGTCGGAACCGCGGCCGAGAGTGGGGATGAATGAGATTCTCTTGGGAAATGATAAAATTTCTTTGAGGATAAGAATAGTTAAATTGGCACCCAGAATCGGCCCAACTTCAAGCCCGGTGCGCTTGAGTATTGAGAAATTATTCAATAGCCTGGACGTGATGCTATCTGCTATGACTGGAAACTTATCAAGGTGTCAAAAACTTGTCATATCCAAATCATATCTGGAACTTATACTTCTGCGCCGATAATTTTCGCTCCTAACAAGATAGTCGCTAGCCGTCCAATTTTTGTCAGTTGGCCCATTTCAACGCCCGGAGGTGGCAGGTCCAGGTGGCCTCCGCTTTTCCTCCAGCGCACCATTACCGGGCGGTGCCCGGCCTGGGGTCCTTAGGCTTATCAGCCCGATAGCATCTGGTCGCCGAGGGATTTGCAGGCCCGAACTCTGGGAAAAATTGACTTTCCGCCCAAATTTGCGCTAACATGCCCTCGACGAGAAAATTTGGCTTCGAGAAGAGGACCGTTGGGGAGAATTTACTCGGGCAAAGAGGCTCCCAAACCTCTTGGGACAGAACTATCTATGGATGCCGCATAATCTCGGATAATTTAATCAATTAGCTGAAAAGTAAAACCATGAGCACTCTTTTTAGCTCGTTTCGTAATAGACATCTGTTGATCGCCATCTATTTCCTCTGTGCTCTGGTCGCCATGCTATTCCTGTCGATAACTGCCTC
>JBKQML010000223.1:0-4027 GCA_052326545.1 Dehalococcoidales bacterium | reverse complement strand
AAAGATGCGATATTTCTCTAGTCATGGTATACCCACGATAAATGATTGTCAAAAATGTTAGAACCACTAAAATCAAACTGATCGGCCTTTGCGGCTCTATGGTCATCGATTAATTTAAGTAGTGGTCTAGTCAACGCCGTGTGAGTGGCTCACTTTACGTCGGGAACAGCGTCATAGTAATATCAACCGCCTGCAATACTGTCCACCGAAACGGGTATTATCAATTGTCTGTTAAAAATGCTAAAAATTAGTAGTGTCTACCGATCGGCATTTGATGGACACAAATTGCCCCGGATAAATACCAAAGACGGAACATAATCAGGTGTAATCCGTAGGTTTCAGTGTGAAATTCCGTGAACGCGCTGATGGTGGATAACTGTCAATGCAAATACAAATCAAACGATGATTGAAAATAAAGGGATAGTCCCGATATCCATGTTAAACTCCTTAACTGAATCTCTGATTATTGTGTAGAATGGTTGAGTGATTCCTACCCGTTGCCAGATGTTTTATCGCTTGATCTTCCAAATTGGGCTCGTTTTTCGGCTAAAAGTTCGATATTAGGGATGATGCAGTATTTTTGTAATGCATTATTCCTTTTTGTAACAAAACCCAAAGATGTGTATTGATGTGCGACGACGTGCATACGCACACTCTTATGCAGTTTTCTTTCCATCCGTTCCACGAGTAGTGAGGCGCTTGAGATCTCTTTTGTCTCTTCCGGATGGCGAACAGGCGGACCAGATTAATGCGTTGCTCTTCAAGGATGCTCAAAAATAGGCATAACATTTCGAGCCTTGCAAATGGACGGTATTGTACGGTAGCTAGAACCTTTGAAGTTTATTATGGACCTGGAAAAATAACAGTTCAACAAGTTGGGTAATAGTGACGGATCAGTACGTGAAAAGGCCCGTTTGGCTCTAGTTGATATCGGGGAGGAAGTTGTCCCTGGTTTAGCCGAAGCCCTGAGTTCCAAGCAGGAACATTTACGATGGGAAGCCGCTTAAGACACTGCTTCATTATTCTATTCTTCTAATGAATTAATAAGAATGTGGTCTTCGATCTGAGATACGCCTCGTGCTGCCCCGACTATTCTTAATGCTTCTTCTTTCTCCGCCCAGGACTGTACACTGCCTGTCAATATCACGGTACTGCCATGAATCGCGAATCCGATCCGGTTTGAATCGAGCAAAGCATTTCGCCGAAATGCACTTTTAATTTTATCCTTTATATCCAGAGGTTCAACCGGCATGATGGTTATTTGATCGTCAACCCATACCACGCCTTTAAGATGGGATATTTCTTCTTTAGCCGCCTCCTTTTGAAATGCCCAGTCAACCTCGCCGGTCAAAGTGACTTTTCCTTTCTGCACCTTCACATTAATGCGTTCTTCCGGGATAGATACATTCAACTCAATCGCATGTGCGGCTGCGCGACGGATTTCCTCGTCGTCCAACTTAAAGGAGTCCGCTAATTTAACAGTAATATTATCCACAACCTTTTTAACCCCTCTGACCCGCCATGCAATACGATAAGCACCCCATTTCTTAACATATGTGTCAACTTCGCCACCCAATGTAACAACCCCATCAATAGCCGAAACCTTTATCCCGGGATTGGCATCCGAATTCATCGTACCACCGCCGACGGTCGGTTCCCAGTATAGTTCATCAATAACATCCTGTTTTAGTTCTTTATCAGTTTTCATTGCTTGCCCTTTTCCTCCGCTTACGTCAGACACCGAGAAGTTTTCTGTTTTGTTTGGCCAAATGGTTTCCGCCAAATTTACATCAATCAAATCGAATCTAATTATGATATACGAAGCATGACAAAGGCATAAATAAAAAAGAAAATACATAACAAATTAATTACAAATCGGTATTAATGTCGTTATTTGTTGTTCAGATACTTCACTTTGCGAAATCAGAATCGATCCACTCAGTTTTCTCGAAACTTTTGAAGGCACCCCGATGTTTGTGAGGGGCCTTCATGTTATTCACGGCCATTAAGCTTTGTACAATTATACGCGGGGCCGTCTATATCATCCTTACCGTCACGATTATTTCTACACTGCTGTCGAATCCGGCCTTGGCAATAAGTCTCGGTACCATTATGGGTGTGATTATTGGTTTTGCTACACAGAACCTGATCAGTAATGTAGTGTCTGGTATGATCCTTGCCATTATGCGGCCGGTGCAAATAGGCGATGAGATAACTGTAACGGGCTCCACGGTTTCTCTATTAAACGTCGGTAAAAACTGAAAATTTCAGGATTTAATTTCAGCGCCGGACGTCCCTGATTTGCGTTTGCCTTTCAAGCTTAATTCCTGACTAAGATGAAGATAATTGATGACGTCAGCCCGGGTTATCATACCAACTAGTTTCACCTGATTCATCACCGGAATTTGGTCGAGATCATGTTCGGCTATCAGTTTCATCACTCTTCCTAAATCATCTCCGGGTTTTACAGTGTACAGCGTTCCCTTGTTCATTATCTGTTCTACCGGCGTTGTTTGCCACTTTTCTTGAGGAAGATTTTTTACGTCGCTGACAGTTACAATGCCGACAAGGTTGTCACTTTCTGTAACAGGTATTGCCCGCTTATGCTCTTGAACAAAGATCATTTGTATTAAGTCGGCGACCTTTGTATCGGGGTGAACTGATTCAATATCCTTTTGCATTACTTGTTCGACCAGAACTCCTGTCAAATGTTCCCGTAACGTCGCTTCCCTGCGGCTGTTGTCGGCGGCGCTGTTCAGGAACCACCCGATAAATATAAACCAGATGCCATTTAAAAGACCTCCAGACACGAAGAAGGCTACCCAGACACCCAATGCGATGAAAACCCAGCCAAAAATACGGCCGACGATTGTCGCGATATTCGTCGCTTTATTTAAGTTGCCGGTGGCACCCCAAAGAATCGAACGGAAAACTCGTCCGCCATCCAGTGGAAAACCGGGTAAAAGATTGAAAATCGTCAAAGCGATATTGGCGTAGGCCATGAAACCGATGATTGCCAAGCCCATCGACTGTTTGCTGAGAGGAACGTTCATGCTAAACACCGGAAGGACCCACGTGTGCGCCATGAAATACCACAATATCCAGAATACGATTCCCAGGACGAGACTGGCGAGTGGTCCCACGATGGCCATCGTGAATTCCACTCCCGGTTTTTCCGGTTCTTCGGTTAGATTGCTCACACCACCCAAGATAAATAGGGTAATGCTGGAAACCGCTAGACCACGTGCTTTAGCCACCAAGGAATGCGCCAACTCGTGTATTAATACTGAAATGAAGAGAGTAATAGTAGCCAAGAAACCGGCAATCCAGTAAAGATAAGAATGCCAGCCCGGATAGGTCGCAGCAAATTCCTGTCCCACCAACCATGTGAAGATCAGCAATGCTAAGAGCCACGTATAATGGATGCAATCTCAATTCCGGCGATGTGACCGATGTGCCATGAATTTTTCATCTCGCCCCTAGCACTGCTTGTATCAAGTGGGTCATTGAAAATAATGAGTTTTTTTATTCGAATAAGAGATGGTGATGCGTTTCTCTAATGAAGTAGTTAAAAGAAAACTGCAAATTTAGCGATAAAGTTAGGAGACAACCTTTTCATTCGAAACGGGGATTTCTTGCACGTGATGGAACAGATGCCGTGTTGAGACTATCCCCTCAGCATAGAGTTTAATCTGTTTGATATCGGGACATTCTTTATGCGTAATCTTAAATTTGTATTTTATGGGCATGCCCCGCTCGTGGCCGCCACCGTCAATCTGGGCTACCAGCTGAACGCGAGGATTCTTGCGCCGCACATACAGCGCTCCCACGCCCTTCGGGCCGTAGAGCTTGTGGGCCGTAATCGAAGCGAGGTCTACGTTGTCCTGAATCACATTGAAGGGGACCTTGCCGATCGCCTGTACCGCATCCGTGTGAAACAGCACACCACGCTCATGACAAAGGGCACCAATCTCTCGGATCGGCTGCAAGGCGCCGATCTCGTTGTTCGCGGCCATGATCGTGACCA
>JBKQML010000222.1:0-21972 GCA_052326545.1 Dehalococcoidales bacterium | reverse complement strand
AGTATTTCCAGGCGAAGTTGTTTTTTAGTAATTCGTCCGTAATGGTCGTCTTAAATATTAGTCAGGAGGTTTGATAATGGCCGGTAATAAGCGATTATTTACAGTAAATGGAAAACCTTTTTATCCGCTGGGAAGGCACCGCATTTATATGGGTGGTTACAGTGTTCGCAATGAAGCTGAAATAGAGTCTAATTTCAAAGCAGCCCAACTCATCAACGGAAATACGGTATGTCTGGCTATTTTTTGGGATCAACTCGAACCGGAAGAAGGTAAATTCGATTTTTCCAGCATCGATACGATAATTTCCATTGCCCGCCGTTATGAATTAAAACTTATCTTTTTATGGTTTGCTACCTGGAAGAATGGGGTAATGGACTATGCTCCGGCATGGATGAAGGCCGATTCAAAACGCTTTAAGCGCGTCGTAGCCTCCAATGGCAAAAACGTTTGGGTTCTATCTTCACATTGCCGGGCGAACCTAGAAGCGGATAAAAAGGCGTTCGGCGCTTTGTGCAAGCATCTCAGAGATTTTGATAGTGTTGAACAAACAGTGATCGGTTTGCAGGTAGAAAACGAACCGGGTATCCTCGGAAGCGACCGGGATTATAGTGCTGAAGGGCAGGCCGTGTTTGATAGTCCTGTGCCGACAAAATTAGTATCTGCCGTGAAAAAAGCCGGTGAGGGCGATGTGTATGATATCTGGCAAAAAGCCGGTGGTAAAACATCAGGGACATGGACTGAGTTATTCGGTGATGAAGCAGCTGAGATAATGACTGCCTGGAGTTTGGCTCTTTACATCAATGATGTGGCAAAAGCCGGTAAAGCGTATTACGATATCCCGATGTTCATCAATGTTTGGGTAAGCTCGTTAGTCTGGTTCCCGGTTCCCGGAGAATGCTATCCATCCGGTTGTCCGGTCACCAAAGTCCTCGACATCTTCAAATGGTTTGCGCCGGATATAGATATCATTGCGCCGGATAATCCGCACACTAACATCCGGCAGCGTGGGGAAGTTAATGCTAAATATACCCGTAGCGATAATCCTTTGCTCATCGTAGAAGCTCCCGGCGAAGGGATGTTCCATGATATCGCCGACTATAATGCCATCGGTTATTTTGTGCATTTCGAACAAAAAACGGATGGAACAATCACTGCTGATGATACCCGTACAATAAATATCGGGAGATGTGTTGCGGCAGCCATCCCACTCTTGCTCAAGTATCAGGGAACGGGTAAGATTCAGGCGGTTGAGCAAGAGGAAGGCATGGAACATCACGGATTATTCGGGATGCAAATGGATTTTGACGGCTATATGGGACTGATTGAATTCGGGAACGATTACGGCAATCAACCGTCCGGGCGCGGCGCCGGCCTGGTCATTCAGGCTAATCGGAATGAGTTCTATCTTGTCGGGCTCAATTACAAGCTTCTTTTACGCGCCAAACCGGCCTCCGTTGCCTTACTGGCCGGCAACGACTTATCACATCCCAGTTTCTGCAACTACTTTGTCAGTGTCGATGAAGGTCACTTCGATAAAACTGGCGAATTCGTAGTCGACCGTCGACGGAACGGGGATTCGGTACGCGGTGGTATCTGGGTGGGAGTCAATGACTGTGTAATACGCGTTATAACATCTAATTGATTATTTGTGGCACCAAAAGTTACCTAATAATAAAATGTAGAAATTTAAAGAATCAAATTAATTATCTTCGTAATAAGGATGGAATATGCAATACAGAAAAGTAGGTCGAACCGGTCTGAAAGTCTCAGCGATGGCGATGGGCACTGGTTTCTTCGGCTCCTATACAAATGAAAGCGATTCGCTGCAAATAATGAATTTAGCTTTTGATAAAGGAATTAACCTGTTTGATACCGCTAATAGCTATGCTAAAGGTAAATCGGAAGAGATTGTCGGAAAATTTATCAAGAACAAACGGCATCAGGTGGTTCTGGCTACAAAAGTAGCTCTCACGCAGGGTCCCGGCCCTAATGATCATGGACTCTCCCGTGAACATATTTTATGGGCGGTTGAAGAGAGCTTGAAACGTCTGGATACTGATTATATTGACATTTATTATGCACATACTCCCGATTACACAACCCCGATTGAAGAAACACTGCGGGCGCTTGATACGATCGTACAGCAGGGAAAAGTAAGATACATCGCCTGTGCCAATGCACTGGCATATCAGCTCCTGAAAGCGTTATGGGTTAGCGATCGGTACAATTTAGCCCGTTTTGATTGTATTCAGATTCCCTATAATCTGCTCACTCGTGATATCGAGTACGAATTAGTTCCTTGCTGCACTGGTGAAGGGGTTGGGATGACTGTCTTTAATCCTCTGGCAGCCGGGCTTCTTACTGGGAAACACGACCCGAACAAGCCCCCGGCACCCGATACCAGGTTTAGTTTGGAAAGAATTGGGCCCGTAGATAGAGAGCGTTATTGGTCTCCTGCTAATTTCCAGGCTGTTGCCCGTCTGAAGCAGATTGCTGGTGCTCCGGGAAAAAGTCTTACTCAATTTTCTCTGGCTTGGGTATTAAATAATCCGTCGATTAGTTCCGTTCTCATAGGCGTTTCCTCTGCCAAGCAGCTTGAAGAAAATATCGGAGCGTTAGAATTAAAAATGACAACGGACGAAATAAGATCGTGTGATGAAATCTGGCGGGAACTTCGACCGCCGCGGATATTCTACGGTCAATAAGCTATCCTGTTGTTGGATATTCTTAAAAGGAAGTTATTTTAAAAAAGGGGAGTATTTTCGATGGCTGGTATTAAACGCGTGTTTATGGTTGATGGAAAACCTTTCTATCCTCTAGGCTGCGAGTCTCTTTATGTAAGCGGCTACAGTGTCCGCAAGGAATCAGAAACAGAAGAAGCCTTTAAGGCGGTCAAAGATGCCAACTGTAATACTTCAATGATTGATATATATTGGGACCAGCTCAATCCTAAAGAAGGTCAGTATGATTTTTCCAGTATTGATACCCTCATTGCTGGCGCCCGCCGGTGTGGTCTGAAATTAATCCTGCTGTGGTTTGGAACCTGGAAGAACGGCAACATGGATTATGCGCCCGCCTGGGTCAAGAATGACCCGAAGCGGTTTAAAAGAGTGATATCTTTTTCCGGTAAAGAATTATGGAATCTTTCCTCTTTCTGTAAAGCAAATTTGGATGCCGATAAAATTGCTTTTGCAGCGCTTTGCGGTCACTTGAAGGCTAAAGATCTCGATCATACTGTTATTGGCTTTCAGGTGCAGAATGAATCGGGTATTCTTGGCAGCGACCGAGATTATGGACCTGAAGGTCAGGAGGTTTTTGATAAACCGGTGCCCGCTAAACTGGTAAAAGCGATGAAAAAAGCCGGCAAAGGTCACATATACGATATCTGGCAGGAAGCCGGGGGTAAAAATTCCGGCACCTGGTCTGAGTTGTTCGGTTGGGAAGGCGGCGAATTCATGACGGCCTGGAGTATTGCCAGTTATATCGATAATGTAGCCGCGGCTGGAAAAGCCGTTTATGACCTTCCGATGTATATTAATGCCTGGCAAATGGGACAGGGTTGGTGGCCAATTCCAGGCGAATCGTACCCGTCGGGTGGCGCCGTCATTAAAGTATTGGACATCTACAAATGGTTCACGCCACACGTGGACTTGATCGCACCGGATAACTATCAGGATAATCTCAGGGCATTTGAATCGGTTTGTGCCAGTTATGCCCGTGACGATAACCCTCTATTCATTCCTGAATCAGTTCTCAAAGGTCCGCACAAGCTCCGTGCCATTGCCGACTATAATGCCATCGGATACTTTGGGGAAATCCGGCCCCTTTTGGGCAAGGATGGTAACATCGATCCTGAGTCTGAGACCCAAAAAGACATCTGTAAATGTGTGGCCGCAGTTATTCCGCTCCTGTTAAAATATCAGGGTACCGGTAAGGTTCATTCTGTGATCGAGGAAGATGGTCTGACCAGGCAGCTCTTTGACTTCGATGGCTATATGGGACTGGTCCAATGTGGACCGCTGATGCATTTCCTCTACCTGGAGAAGCGGGAACGGGCCGGCAGTACCCGCGGTTGGGGTCTGATTATCCAGGCAAATAAGAAAGAGTTCTATCTTGTCGGTGACAATTACCAGCTCTATCTCCGACCTAAACCGTCTATTGACAAAATGCAACCGCCGTTGCTTGGCAGTGATTGGCGAAATACATCTTTGGGGAATTTCATCAGCGTCGAAGAAGGCCATTTCGATCAAAATGGCGAGTTCGTAGCCGAACGGCGAAGGAATGGTGACCAGGTGACATGGTGCGGGTTATGGGCTGAACCCGGTGCCGGGGTGGTGCGCGCGATAACCTGTGATTAACTGATTTAATTAATATCTCCGGGGCTAATAAAGGCATGTTGCCGTGGGGTGGGAAAACGCAAAATACATGGCGGGATATTATAATAAATATATCGGAAAAAGATTTATATGGCCGATTATAAAAATAGATTATTACCCGTGTATTCAAATAATAGGGGAGAATAACATATGAGCCAGATAGAAAAGCAAAAAAGTTGGGGTTGGATGATTGTGCTTTACATCTTTCTTGCCGGTCTGGGCGGCGGCACTTTTTTATTCAGCTTTATTTTGCTTTTTGCAGGTAAATATGAGCGCATAGCCAGAATCGGCGCACTCATGGGGCCGCTGGTTGTATTACTCGCTTCTGTGATGTTGCTTTTTGACCTGGGTTCGCCTTCCAGGGCCTACCGTCTTTTCACCACTCCCAAAACATTGATGACTTCCTGGATGACACGCGGGGCCTGGATACTAACGGGTTTTATTATCTTCGGCCTGGCCTATGCTTTACCGGCTTTTGATGTTTTTAACTGGTTGCCCTGGACTCAGGCATCCGGATTAGGACATGGCATCGGCATTATGGCAGCCATTTTATCCGTAATCGTTCCTATTTACCCTGGATTGCTTCTCGGGGTGATCAAAAGTATTCCATTATGGAATACCTCGGCTTTACCTCCGTTGTTCTTTTTATCCGGTTTAGATACCGGAATCGCTTCACTAGTACTGATATCAATGTTTTTGCAGTCCGCAATTGACATTGGAGGTTTTCATTTATTAGGCGCAATCGATATTGTACTCATTGTCCTGTTATTAGTCGCTCTGTTTGGTTATCTCGAAATTGTACGTCAATCGGGAATAACTGCAGCCGCATCCGTCCGGTTATTGAAAACGCCGCTTTTTATTGGCGGAGTCATGATTGCCGGAATGATATTACCGCTCGCTTTGTTAATTGTCAGCGTCTCGATACCGGATATTCGGAGCATCCGCATTTTAGATGGCGTTTCCGGAGTTTTGATACTGATTGGAGCGCTGCTATTAAGATTCAGTGTGGTTAATTCCGGAGTACACCGGTCGGTAGAATTTTAAAAATACAACTATCTTCCGTAATCCCTTTTATTAGGTGACCGACCCCTCGAAGAAACCTGCTATAACATCGTTTTTAGTGGAGGACTTATGGAAAACAAACAGAAAAACTTTGTGGTATCTCCTGACAGTAGTAAAACAGCAGAAGTGCAGGAAGATGTTTGGATTCCCGCTGTGTGTACGGCACAATGTGTTGATGAATGTTGTTTAATGAAAGTGCATCGGGTGAATGGAGTTGCTATCAATATAGAGCCTAACCACGATATCGAAAACTTTGAAAATCTGGTGCATGGGCAGGGTAGACTTTGTCCCAAACCATATATGCTGCTGCAAAAAGTCTATAATCCGAATCGAATAAAGAGTCCACTGAAAAGGACAAACCCGGAAAAAGGAGTCGGAGTAGATCCAAAATGGGTTGAAATCAGCTGGGATGAAGCCCTCGATACCATCGCCGAAAAACTAAGAAATATCAGGGGCTCAGATACAATAAAGCTGGCCGAAGCCCGGGGATATGCAATTCGCTATGATGGCTGGGCCGCATTTCTTGAGGCTTTTGGACCGACCCAAATACTATTTGGTGGTCGTTCGACTCACTGCCGCCAGGCTCAACACGCCTTTGGTGGTGCAATCCATGATGCGGGGGGGTGTGAACCTGATCTCAGCTATTGTAACTACTTGATAATTTTTGGCGCCAATCCTTCAGCCGCCGGCGGCGCCGCACAGAATCCACTTTATGCTGAAGCCAGGAACAGAGGTATTAAAGTAGTTGTCGTTGACCCGGTGCTTTCTCCTACTGCAGCCAAGGCAGATGAATGGTTGCCAATTAAACCGGGCACAGATTGTGCTTTCATTTTAGCAATGATTAATATCATGCTGTATGAGCTCAATGTCTATGATGCCCCGTATCTTAAGGAAATGACAAATTCGTCTTACCTGGTTGGTCCCGATGGCTACTGGCTGAGAGATAAATCTACGGGAAAGGTACTGGTCTGGGATTCCATCGACCAAAAAGCAAAACCATATGATGATGCCGGTATTAAAGATTTCGCCCTGGAGGGAGTTTTTGAAATTAAAGGGGAAAAGGCAAAACCGGCATTCCAGATGCTCAAGGATCATGTGAAACAATACACGCCGGAATGGGCAGCCGCTGTCACCGATATTTCAGTTGACAAAATACGGAGAATAACCGGAGAGTACATAGATGCTGCCAAGATTGGCAGTACGATTGATATTGACGGGGTACGTTTACCGTACCGGCCCGCCGCAACGCTTGTCGGTCGGGGAGTAACCGGGCAAGTACATTCTTATCAAACGGTGTTGGCCGACCATATTCTGGCGGTTCTGATTGGTGGTCTAGAAGTACCCGGGGGACACATGGGTGGTAACACATTTTTTGGCGGTACCCGCAAAGATGGCATCCTCTTTAAACTTTCCTGCGGGAGCCCCGGGGTAGAAGCCGGTGAAGATGGTATGCGAGATACCCATCACCGTGTTTTCCAATGGCCGCCTATCAGCTATAGCGGTTGGGAAATGCTGATTCCGTTTATGGACGATTATCCATTTCCCCAACCTCCGTTCGTGAATCCGGCCGAGAGTATTTACAGCATGGACCATCTTGACTGGCGAAATCTGGTGGACCCTCCCAGGGGACTGCCGGTCCCGCCCTTACCTGAAGTATGGCTAAGACATAACTGTAATCCTATACTGGCGCTGGGCGAACCTAAGTATGTAATTGAGGTCTTAAAGAGGATTCCTTACACGGTAAGTATCTCGTATACCCTGGATGAGGTAACGGACTTTGCTGATATCATTCTCCCGGACAAAGTTGAATTGGAAAGTTATATCCCATACTTCGGCATCAGACCGGCGTGCCAACGCAAATATTTTATGTTGGCCTTGCACCGGCCAATTGTAGATGCGCCGTTAAATGCTATGAATATTAATGATATTCTTATCGAATTGGCTGACAGGGCTGGTTTTTTGGGTGAATTTAATGAGCAAATGAATAAAATCATTGGCTATAATACGAATGACACTGACAGACTTGAGCCGGGGAAAAAATATTCCTGGGAGGAAGTAGTTGACAGAAAAGTCAGATTCTATACCAATGGGACATATAACCTGGAGCAGTTTAAGAAAAATCCTGTTTTTGTCAGACCGGTCAGTGTTGAAGAACAATATGATGTTTATTTCGGCATGAAAGCCAAAAAACTGAGATACCAAATTCCCTATATTGAAATAGTGAAGAAAACAGGGGATCAACTTAAAGGCAATTTGGCTAAACAAGGTATCGACTGGTGGCCAACGGACGAATATACAGCACTTCCGACATATTTCTCACCTGTGTTGGATGAGGTTCCTTCAGAATATGATTTCTATGTGGTTAACTGCCGCGTTGCACCGGTCTCCTGGGGGTCTAATGTTGGACTCCCTTGGGTAAATGAAATCTCAAGCCAGCTGAAAGGTGTAGGAAACGTTTTGATGAATGCCAGGACAGCTAAGAAAAAGGGAATTGCAGACGGAGATATGATATGGATTGAATCGCCGGCCGGTAAGGTAAAGCAAAAAGTCAAATTGGTCCAGGGAATACGTCCGGATTGCCTGTTAATATCCGGGCAGTTTGGACAATACGCCATGCCGGTAGCCAAAGAAACCCGGAGGGCCACAGTTTCAACACTGGTATCAATAAACAATGATTGGACAGACAAGATGACCGGCAATCAGCAGTCGATTGCAGTCAAGGCCAAAATCTACAAAGAGAATTAAAGAGGAAGTGCAAAATGAGATATGGTATGGTGATAGACCTGAAAAATTGTGTCGGCTGCATGGCTTGCACCGTTGCCTGCAAGGCCGAGAACCAAACGCGGCCGGGCATCTTCTGGAACGTCGTCAAAGACCAGGAGTTCGGCGAATATCCTATGGTCACCAGAGTATTTTTGCCAACCCCTTGTATGCATTGTAAGGAGGCACCCTGTGTGAAGGTGTGTCCAACTGGGGCCAGTCACCGGCGCGAAGACGGCATTGTAATAATCGACTACGATAAATGTATGGGCTGCAAATATTGCATCGAAGCTTGTCCCTATGGCGCTCGCTACTTTAATGGTGAACTAGCCGGGTATTTCGGGACCGAACTTACGGAGATGGAAAAAATCGGATATGCGCGGCACAAACAGGGAGTAGTTGAAAAGTGTACCTTCTGTGTTGATCTGGTAGCAAAGGGAAAAGAACCGGCCTGTGTCAGGACATGCATCGGTAAAGCCAGATATTTTGGAGACCTGGATGACCCGAATAGTAATGTATCACAATTAATCAAATCCCGACACGGTACCCAATTATTAAAGGAACTCGGGACGGATCCTTCTGTTTATTATCTTCCGGCATAAAACGAGGAGGTGCATTTTTGGGTATTTATAAATCAAATAACGCTATTACGTTGAATGTTAAAGGAGGGTAAATAATATGGCACAATACAAGATGTGGATTGAAGGAAAGTGGATTAATGCCGGGTCGGGTAAGACTTACCCGGTTTTCAATCCGGCTACAGGTGAAGAAATCGCGCAAGTTCCACTTGGAGATAAGTCCGACGTGGATAAGGCGGTTGCGGCTGCCCGGAAAGCCTTTCCAATCTGGTCTAAAAAATCACAGATGGAGCGATCCGACACAGTCATGAGAATTGCGGCCATGTTGCGGGAAAACTCTAAAGAAATAGGCAGGATCGATACTCTCGAACATGGCACTCCAGCAAAAATGGCCGAATTTTTAGCTGCCGATACACCCGGGTGGTTTGATTGGGCGGCCTATAACGCTCGTTCAATGATGGGGCATACGATTCCCGTAAGCGGCGAGACGGTTGTGTATCTGAAACGTGAACCGGTAGGTGTTGTGGCAATTATTACACCCTGGAATCTGCCCCTTTTGATGATTTTTCAGAAACTGGGGCCGGCCCTTGCCCTCGGTAATACCTGCGTGATAAAACCAGCCAGTATTAATTCTCTTACGGCTCTTAAACTCGCTGAGATACTCGAAAAAGTAAATCTGCCGTCCGGTACTGTGAATATCATTACCGGTCCCGGAGGTACCGTCGGTGAAGCGCTGGCTTCCCACCCTAAAGTCGATATGGTAGCATTTACAGGGAGTTCTGAAACCGGCAAGCGGATTATATCCCTGTCCAGCCAGACCGTAAAACGGCTACAGCTGGAATTAGGTGGCAAGAATCCAGTTATCGTTCTGGATGATGCCGATGTAAACATGGCCGTTAATGGAATGTCTCGACAACAATGCTTTAACTCCGGCCAAATTTGCGGTTCGCCCGGCAGATTTTATATTCATGAAAAAGTCTACGATGAGTTCGTCGAGAAGTTTATAATAGCAATGAAAAATATGGTCGTCGGTGACCCTAATGATGAAAAGACTGTACTTGGCCCATTGGTCAGCGCTGAACACCGGGATAGAGTCGAGGCTCATATTAAATCAGGTATCGATGAAGGCGCTAAACTCAATCTGGGAGGTAAAAGGCCGACGACTCCGCCTTTAAATAAAGGTTTCTATGTGATGCCGACAGTATTCACACATGTCACCCAGAATATGAAGATTGCCAGAGAAGAAATTTTCGGTCCGGTTTCCTGCATCATGGAGCACTTTAATTCCGATGATAAAGTGATCGAGTTGGCTAATGATAATACTTATGGTCTTACATCCTGGGTCTGGACGAAGGACATGGCGAGAGCTATGAGATTCGCAGACCAAATACAAGCCGGCACAGTGGTGCTGGGTCAGGGACGCGGCGGGGGACCTGAATTCCCCTGGGGTGGGTATAAAGAAAGCGGCATTGGTAAAGAGGGTTCTTTGTATGGTATGTATGAATTTACCAACCTGAAGTGCGTCCAGGTGGATTTGGTAGCGCCTCCGAAATAACTTTCGTCATTTTAAGTGTTTCCTGAAAAGATTTTAGCGAAGACCGGTCAAATTAGACGAATAGTGCTACTAATGTCCCATGGATTTTTTCAGGTCATGGTCTATCCAAAATCTCGCCAGATAAAAACTCAACATGGCCGGACCCGAACCGTGAGCCCAAGCCGAACCGAATTGACCGTTGAACCCTTTTATCCAAGGCTGACAAAGTGAGTATGCTTTCGGTTGCAGCAGGGATATTGTGAAATGCTGCCGTGCGACATACTCATTCGCATCTTTTATCACTTTTTTAATTTCATCGACACTGGCAGCGTTCAATGCTTTCGGCAAGAAAGCATTGAAAACGGGGTCGTTAACCATCGCCCAATTACTGCGGCCCCCTTTTCGGAAAAGGGTAAGATCATGATTCGGTGCGGAAGTATGCCCAAGCGGTCCTACGGTCCGGTGTGCCATCTGGTCATGCTTGTGACCATGCGCCACAAAAGCGTTCCAATCAACCGTTTCCATTATCCGGATTTCCATGCCGATACCAATCTGCGCAAAGTACGATTTGACTATCTGTAACAAACCCATATCCGAATCAGCTTGAACTACGATGTTTGTCTTAAATCCGTTTGGATAACCGGCATCGGTCAGGAGTTTTCTAGCTTCCGATGGATTATACGCATATTCATCTTTCAAATCCTGGGGCCATGCTTCGTAGGGGAACCCCCAGCCTGCCATATACCTGGAGGTTAATGCAGCAGGATAAGGTTCGATGGTGCCGCCATAATAAGATTGCGCTAACTCTTTCAGGTCTATTGCCAACTGCATAGCTTTTCGCACTCTGATGTCACTAAAAGGCGTTACATCATTCCTCAGTTCGATTGAGGCAGCATTTGAATCAGGATGGGTTATCTGTAAAATTTCAGGGTTAGTTTTTCGCATTGATTGCGCCATCAACGGCGAAATGTGGTCCATGATATCAATTTTGCCGGCGCGCATGGTCGCCATTGCCATGTCATTGTCAGGTATGATGAGATATTTAACTGAATCTACGTAGGGAAGCTTGTTCTGTGGATTACGTTCGTCATAACCCCAGTAATTGGGGTTCTTAATCAGGGTAGCTGAACCGTCCGAAATAAAATCCTCTAAAATAAATGGCCCTGTGCCGATGGCGTGATGCCAATCATCCAGGTTTTTCCATTTCTTTACGGCATCTGGGTTTTCTATACACATCGTCGGGTTCACCGTGTGCAGTGCCTCTATGATTGACTCCGGATTGGGGGTCTTAAATTTAAAAACAACGGTGTATTTGCCTGGGGCAGAAACCGATATCAAATCTTTGAACGCTGCATCGGTGATTGAACCGGGCTTGGTATAACCGGCGCCCAGACCGCACATCCGGTTATAGTGAAAGACTACGTCTTCAGCAGTAAATTCGCGTCCATTTGCCGGCGGTATATCCTGCCAGTGAATTCCCTTTCGCAGATAAGCTACATAAGTATCTGGATTTGTAAACTCCCATCTTTCCGCCAGGTAACCTTTTTGGTATTGGAAAGGACGCCAGTGAGTTTTAAAGTCAAATATTGCTGGGTCTAAAGTCCAATCATCAGTGACCAGTGTTTCCATCCAGGCCGAATGGATGTTCCCAAACGGCGCATTATATGGATCGAAATTTTCAATATTCCAATTGGCTCGAATAACCATTTCGCCACCATATTGCGGCTTGCCAAGTTTGTTCCACCACTTAACGGCTTTCTTTTCCATGCTTTCCCCCATCATTTTGAATTGATAGTAGTAAAAGATTAGCAAAAAACAGAAATTAATACAACCGTTTATGACAGTGTGAAATTTAAAAATATTGTTCCGGCAGCTAAACTGCAAGATAATTTTTGACAACTGTGTGTGTATAGCATAAGATATTGACAAAATCGCGGGAGAATATCTGTATGAAATTAATATTGGATTCGGCTCTTTTTAACCAATTAGACTTATACGGGGCACTCCAGCACATCGCCTGGGCTGGTTATGATGGGGTTGAGTTGGCGTGTCTGGCGAATTGGGCCCGTCATATCGAATTGAACACAAATCAGTCTTATCTTGATGAGGTCAAGGCAACTGCAGGGAAACATGGAGTGGAGTTGTCTGCCATTCACCCTGATGTTGGAGATTTGCCAGGTGAAGATAGAACACTTTCGATGATGACCATGTTTGAAATAGCCCAAAAACTGGATATTCCAATCGTCGCAATTCGCTCCGGGGGAAAATCCGATAACAAAGAGGCAATGAAGCAGGAAATCAAATACATTAAGATTTTAGCTGCAGGTGCCGCGAATAGAGGCGTAACTTTAGCGCTCAATCCCCATACCGGCGGTTCAATTTACAATATTGCCACGGTGCTGCAGTTGTTAGCTGCTGTAGATTCACCTGCCCTGGGAATAGTTTTGGACCCGAGAGAATTGACCAAGGCCGGAGACGATCCCTCAACATTTGTTTCCAAGATTGGTAAAAAAATAGTTCACACCCATTTCCGTGACCTTCCAAAGAATCAATATGAAGCTACTCCTGAGGAACAAATCCTTGGACGGGGTGACATCGATTTCCCCAAAATCCTGAAAAATCTGAAAAAGGTGGGTTATAATAAGGCAATTGATATTTTGATAATCGGAGCTTTTACATATCCATTGTCGAAGCAGATGGAGATCGCCGCAGAGTGCCGGGGTTACCTCCATCGATGCTTTCAGGAATTGACATAGATAGTGCTGATGAAATGAGGGGATTATTCGATAAAAATTTCACAGCTTTACAATCTGTTTGCTATGGATGTTATTACTTCCACATAATCAACTTGTTAAACTTGTGCCGTAAAATTTATAGATTGTATTAGTTTAGAAAAGGAGCAAACATGACTAAAAAAGAGAAATCACTCAAAAATAAACCGGCAAGGAAATTTGAAAACGTTAAATGTGTAAAATGTGGTCTCGAATTTTCAGATGCTGAAATATCTGCAGAGCATCAGAATATTCCCTTTGTCTGGGACGATATGATATTATGCAAAGACTGCCTTGTAATGTCCGGCGGGAATCCCGGGACAGCGTCGGTCTGGGAACCGTTTCATAATGAGGAGAATAAAGCTAAACCGCATGATTGGTAATTTTTAAAATGCCGGGCTAAAATAGCAGCGACATTCTATTTTCAGAATATAGGTTGCAACACCGCCCGCACCGGGGAGCCTTCAGTCTGCATGATTTTCAGCGGCAGGCAAATCAGGTTATATTTCCCGGCATTTACACCGGAAAGGTTCAGTCCTTCGAGGAGCCATATGCCGGCTCCGAGTAATATTTTATGCGTTGCTCCCGGGCCGCCTACAGACAGGTAATCGATGCCGACCAGTTTCACTCCCGAATCGGCAAGGAGTTGGGCGGCATCTTCGGCGATATAAACAAAATCCGGAACAAAAATGTCTGTTTTCCAGCATCGTTCGGAATTTTGGGTTTTAAACAGAATCCGTTCCCCTTGTTTAAAGTTGTGTTGCTTGAGTTCTTGTGCCTTGACGGCTACGCGGTCATTTATTTCGATTACACGGGCGGGCCCAATTGCGTCATTTATTGGCATCTCATCAATCGTCCTGCCGTCAGCGATAGCATGTCTTGGCGCATCCATGTGTGTACCGGTATGTATACCCATGTGAATGCTGGAGTTGTTGCCCATATCACCGCGTTCCATGGAGAAGCGGCGTTCGATTTGCATCTTATTTTCGTAAGCGAAAACTGCCATTCCTTCTCTTAATGGCACGCTAATATCAATCCAGGCAGCGTTATCAACATTTTTTTCGCGCATCGTTATCAAGCCCCCTATTACCTTGAACTCTGAAAGTCCTCAATGAAGATAAGCGCCGGCATTCGGATAAATTGTCTGGCCAGTCACGAAATCACTCTGCTCGGAAGCTAAAAACAGAACTGTTCCAAAAAGGTCTTCATCCGTTGGCGGCTTCTTGATGAACTGATCACTTAATTGGCTGCCGTAAGACACACAGTTTACATTAATATTGAATTCTCCTAATTCCCTGGAGAGGTCGCGAGTTAAACCAATTAGCCCCGCTTTACTCGTATTGTAATGCAACCACGGTCCATATCCAACATCCCAGGATGATGAAGACGTTACGATTATTTTACCTTTCTTCTGAGCTTTCATAAATGGAGCAACCGCTTTGCAACACAACCATGTGCCCCGCAGATTAACGGCCATCACTTTATCCCACTCTTCGACGCGGATTTGGTCAAAAGGATTATTTCTCTCTTTGTCGGAGCCTTTGTAAGCTGCATTATTTAGAAGCACATCGATGCGTCCGTGTTTTTGTGCTGTGAGCTTTGCCAGTACCTGTGTATCATGTTCGCTGGAAACATCGGCCTTGATGAACTCTGCATAATAGCCTTTTTCCGTTATTTCTGAAGCTAGTTTATTCCCTGCAACATCATCCCGTTCCGTAATAATTACCTTAGCTCCAGCCTCAGCGAACTTGCGAGATAAAGTAGCGCCGATCCCTTTTGCTCCACCGGTGATAATAATTATTTTATCTTTTACCGTCATAATTACCTTCCTGATTTATATGGCTTTTATCAACGCTAACAAATTAAAATTAAAAAAATTTAAAAATAAAACGTTGATTTTCGCTCAGTTTATTTTATTAACGTCTCTTGTTGTTTTAATTCGATTCTAAGGATTGAGAAAATTATTATAATATGTTTAGGGTTACGATAGTCACTGTGATGTCAGCGACATCACATTTAAAAATACAGTTTGGCTGGTTATTCCTTCATATGATGCAGTAATTTTAGCCGTTCCATTCGATATCGCTGTGGCTAAACCGGTGGAGTCAATAGCGGCTACATTATTATCGTTGCTAGCCCAGGTTACCTGAGATGTGATGTTTATAGTGGAACCGTCCCAATTGTTCCCAATTGCTGTAAATTGTTCGGTTGAGCCTATTTCTATATTACTCGTTGAGGTTGGTTCCACCGAAATAGAAGATAACGTAATCACGGTTAAGATTATAGGAGAGCTGGTGATTCCATCAAACGTGGCAGTAATTTTAGTAGTTCCGGCTGAGACTCCCTTGGCGTAACCGCTTGAATTTATTGTGGCAACACCGGTGTCTGAACTACGCCACAAAGCCTGAGTACTAACGGCTGCAGTTGACCCATCAGAATAAGTTGCAGTGGCGTCAAATCCCTGGGTATAACTCACTGATAAATTCGGCGGAGAGACTGGAGTTACCGAGATGGAATTTAAGATCACTTTATTCACTTTTTGTGAGCAGGCTGTTATACACGCTATTGAGGATATTATTGCACATAAAGCTAGAAAATAATCTACAAATCGGAACTGTTTCCCATTCATAGTAATCTACCTTTTCATTTCATTTCTTCCGGCGGCTAAAATATACCGGATTTTACTATTACAGCAAGTTTTTTTTCAATGAGTAGTAGTAAAAGAAGGACTGTTAGACAAGTAAGTCCACACTTATTTTTTTAACGTCATTAAATCTACCTGTATTCGTTTAAGGTTGGTATATTCATACAAACCATATAAAGAACCTTCTTTACCAATACCGCTCTCCTTATAACCGCCCCAGGGCAATTCCGGTCCTCCGCCACGGCTTTGACCTACCTGCACCGTCCCCGCCTGTATTGCGTTGGCGAATCTCATGCCTCTGGCAATATCCTTGGTCCAAACCCAGGAATTAAGCCCAAAGGTGTTATCGTTAGCCATCTCTATCACCTTTTCATCCGAGTTGAACTTCTCCATGAAACAAGACACCGGCCCGAAGATTTCTTCTCTAGCTATTTTCATTTTCTGGGTTACATTGGTAAATATCGTAGGCATTACATAGTAGCCTTTGTTAATGGGTGGGGCCGTTGGTCTTTTGCCGCCAAGGATGACTTTGGCGCCTTCATCTATCCCTGACCTGATATATCCCTCTACTCTGTCGCGATGCTCAGCGCTAACTAGTGGACCCATATCGGTTTTTTCTTCGTTTGGGTCGCCGACGACTAATTTCTTTGTTGCCGCCACAAACTTTTCGAGGAATTCATCATAGACTTTCTCATGGACGTAAAATCTACCGGGTGCACCACACGTCTGGCCGGAATTAAAACTTTGCTCTCCTATCATTGCGCCTACTACAGCATCCACGTCAACGTCATCCAAAATAATAGCCGGGTTCTTACCACCCAGTTCCAATTGGAGACGTTTTACAGTCTCACTAGCTAGAGCCATTATTGTCTTGCCTGTATCAGAACTTCCGGTAAACGCCAACATATCGACGCCGCGATGAGATGCTAGCGCTTCACCTACAGTGCTGCCGGGACCGGTGACGACATTAACCGTGCCCGGCGGCAGTTCCAGTTTCTCCAGCAGTTCGGCCAATTTAAGAGCGGCCAGCGAATCGATACTTGGCGGTTTTATCACGCAGGTATTGCCGAGGGTAAGCGCAGGGGCTAATTTATGACAAATCATCATAAGGGGAAGGTTCCACGGAGTAATAAGAGCAATAACTCCAATTGGTTCCCGTTGAAGGTACGCCAGGGTTTCAGGACTTATCGGGATGGTATGACCCATCAGGGATCTGGCGTTATAGGCTGCCCATTCAAACCTGTCTGATGCCGCGGCAACCATAAAGGCCGCTATTTTCGATGGGGTACCATGATCCATGGTATCAATTTCCCCGAATTCTTTGGCGTTCTCACGGAGCATTTCAGCTAGTTTTATGGCGATTTGAGAGCGTTCCGCCTGCGACTTTTTTGACCATAAAGGGAAAGCTTTTCTGGCTGCCGCGACAGCCTTATAAACATCTACCTTACTACCTAAGGGAAGCTCAGTGATTATCTCCTCCGTAGCCGGATTGAATATCGGATACCTTCGGCCTGACACGGCATCAACCCATTTCCCGTCGACCCACATCTTGTACTGTTTCATGTTTTACGCTCCTTTGGTTACTGATTGTTTTTAACAATTTTTACTAGGTAATTAACCTATTAACTGTCTATTTACGCTTCTTTTTTCGTCGTCACTAAATCAACCTGTATCCTTTTAAGATTAGTATATTCATATAAGCCGTATAAGGAACCTTCTTTACCGATTCCACTTTCCTTATATCCGCCCCAGGGCAATTCCGGCCCGCCAGGAAAGCCGCTATTTACCCACACTGTGCCGGCGGCTATTTCATTGGCGAATCTCAAACCTCTTGCGGTATCCCTGGTCCAGATCCAGGAAGCAAGCCCATATACATTATCGTTGGCCATCTCGACGACCTTATCGTCTGAGCTGAATTTCTCCATAAAACAAGCCACCGGACCGAAGATTTCTTCTCTGGCGATCTTCATATTCTGTGTAACATTGGTGAATATTGTAGGCACTACATAATAGCCTTTATTCATAGGCGGTGTCATTGGTCTTTTGCCGCCCAGGATGACCTTAGCGCCATCATGTATTCCCGATTTGATATGGCCCTCTACTCTATCCCGGTGTTCAGCGCTGGCTAACGGCCCCATCTCGGTCTTTTCATCGTTGGGGTCACCGACAATTAATTTCTTGACTCTCGCCGTAAATTTTTCAAGGAATTCGTCATAGACTTTCTCGTGGACATAAAATCTACCGGGTGAGCCACATAATTGACCTGAGTTGGCAAATTGATGCATAAACATTTCACCTGCGGCAGTATCAACATCAGCATCATCCAGAATGATCACAGGGTTCTTACCGCCCAATTCCATCTGCAAACGCTTTACGGTTTGGCTGGCCATGGTCATTATCCTCTTACCGGTTTCGGAACTTCCGGTAAAAGTAACCATGTCGACACCGCGGTGAGAGGCCAACGCTTCACCTACGGTGCTGCCAGGGCCGGTGATGACATTGACCGTGCCCGACGGCAAGTCCAGTTTTTCCAGAAGTTCGGCTAATTTGAGAGCGGCCAGCGAATCGATACTTGGTGGTTTTATCACGCAAGTATTGCCGAGGGTAAGCGCCGGGGCCAATTTCGAAACAATCATTGGAAGGGGACCATTCCAGGGAGTAATGCAGGCAATAACACCGATTGGTTCCCGCTGGAGATATGCCAGGGTTTCAGGACTTATCGGGATGGTATGACCCATCAGGGATCTGGCGTTATAGGCTGCCCATTCAAACCTGTCTGCGGTCACAATTGGCGTGAAAGCCGCCATTTTCGTCGGACTACCATGGTCTAGAGTATCAATTCGCCCGAATTCTATGGCGTTTTCTCGGAGCATTTCAGCTAGTTTTACGGCGATTTGCGAACGTTCCGCCTGCGACTTTTTTGACCATAAAGGGAAAGCTTTTCTGGCTGCCGCGACAGCCTTGTCAACGTCTGCCTCACTACCTAAGGGAAGCTCAGTGATTATCTCCTCCGTAGCCGGATTGAATACCGGATACGTCTTACCTGACTCGGCATCAACCCATTTCCCACCTATCCACATCTTGTATTGCTTCATGTTTTGTTTGATCCTTTTACTATTATTCATAATCTGTTGAATTTCTAACATTTTTCATATAAAAAAAGAGCGCTCAGGAAATGCCCTATAAAAATAGCAAACCAATATCTAAAGCGTTCTCGCCTTTTGAAATACGGGGGGCATCACCATTTCCTGTGATACCCTTTGAGCTTCGTTAGAAACCCAGCAGTCGATAAACCATACCTTCTGGCTTTAGGCTTATCAACTTAAAGAGTAATCTCGATATTTAATTAGGGATACTCTATCATAGCGTCAAGATTTAAGTCAAAAAAGGAAGCACTAACAATTCTGGCGAAATGAACTCTGAATTTAAACAGACTGAAAAAATTTTGCCCCTTAATAATTATCCGGTGTCGTTTTTGCTATAATCAAAGAAAATAATCAAAACGGGATGTTATTTAATTGCGAAATAGATACCCACGAGTAAACTCGCGGCTCTGTAACGATTCAAGCTTCGCTTTATCTAAAGCTGGGAGAATATAATTTAAAAAATGGAAGAAATCCTTCTCCTTTACATTCACCCACGTGCAAGCACTTGGTACTCTGCTCTTGGGGTTTTCAATAGAAGTATTTTATGGAAGTTATTGATATGAATCTTTTAGGAATCTCATGTGGCCTCTACACAAAAACCGAAAACAATCCCGATAATATCAATTGCAATAGGTCTGGAATACGCTGTTATTTCTCAAAATAAACGACTAGTGAGCGAGAATATTAGATTCGAAGTCGGCATGTTAAGAGCTGAGTCAGGAAAGCTCCAAAAATAACTATAAGAGAAGCATTATGGAAAATAAAATTGTGTGGTGGAACAAACTCGGGAAACCGCAGTATGGTGGGGAAATGGTTATTCGAAGCAAGCGGGACATTATGAATTTTGATCCCTATTTCGCCGAGAGGCTCACGACCATACAATCGGCTTGGCTGGAAAGACTTCACGTGGATGACTGGACATTGGATCCAAAAGTATACGACTATAGGATGCCCCTTCGTCCCAATCAATATGTAAAGGGCCACTTGGCTGAAAGTTGGGAATTTACGGATCCCGGAACTTATGTTGTGCACCTGCGAAAGGGAATTCACTGGCAGGATATTCCACCAGTAAATGGCCGCGAGTTTACAGCTGAAGATGTGGCCTATCATTATCACAGGCTGTTTGGCCTTGGCAGCGGCCTTGCGCCCAGTCCGTACCATGCCACCGTAGTTACCGCCTATAGATACCTAGTATCGGTAAACGCCGTTGACAGGTATACTATTGCCTTTAAATGGAATGTGACTAACCCTGAATTCATAATAGAGACTTTGCAAGCAAACGCTCTGATGCAGTGTATTGAGGCACGTGAGGCAGTGGAGAAGTGGGGAGATGTTAGAGATTGGCATCACGCTATTGGTACCGGCCCGTTTATTTTGCAGGATTTTGTTTCTGGTGATTCGGCAACCCTGATCAAGAACCCTAACTATTGGGGGCATGACGAACGATATCCACAGAACAAACTCCCCTATATAAATAAACTCAAGGTTCTTATTGTTCCTGACGATATTGCAGCGATGGCGGCTATGCGTGCCGGTAAACTTGACATCATCGAAGGTGTTTCGATTGAACAAGCTCAGGCGATGCAGAAAACGAACCCTGAAATATCGCAATTACCAACAATATCAAGTGTAGAGACCATAGACCCGAGAAATGACAAAGCACCTTTTAATGACATCAGGGTCCGCAAAGCAATGCAGATGGCCATAGACCTGCCCGATATAGCTAAAACCTACTACGGCGGCAATGCCGATCCCAACCCCTCCTCGTTGACATCAAAATATATGATCGGGTGGGGGTGGCCGTACGAGGAGTGGCCGCAAGATCTAAAGGACGAGTACGTTTATAACCCCGTAGCGGCTAAGAAGCTTCTAGCTGATGCCGGCTATCCCGATGGTTTCAAGACCAACATCGTGGTCGATAATGCAGGGGATTTGGGTCTGCTTCAAGCTGTCAAGTCCTACTTTGCCAAAGTCGGTATTGACATGGAGATAAGGCCCGTGGAACCGGCTGTCTGGATGTCTTTTGTGAAAAGCGGTCATAACCAGGACCAATTGGCTCAGCGCACAGGCGGTGGGCAACTTGGTCTTTCCTATGAACCCATCCGGCACCTTAACGGTCTTATAACGGGGTACCCCCATAACTACATGATGATCAACGATCCTGTTTTTGATGCTTTCTATACTAAAGCTATCCTAGCCACCAGCATCGACGAAACGAGACAAATAGTTAACGACGCGAATAGATATATCGCGCGACAACATTTCACAATATCTCTGTGTCAAACAAAAACCTTTAACCTCTATCAGCCTTGGCTCAAAGGTTATACAGGTCAATCCGGTGCCACTTCGGCAGATACAGGAGGTCCTCAACTGCTCTTCTTCTATCCGGCGCGGTTCTGGATAGACCGGAAACTAAAATATTCAATGAGACATTAGCAATGGGATAATTAGAATGGGTAAGCGTTATTCCGTTACCAACATTTCAAACAAAACGAAAAGAAAATATGAAAGCAAGAAAATTGGGCATTTCAACTCTCAAATTGATGACGAGAGGCGTCGCTACATGACTAATGGAAGGTTTTTCATCGGATTGGCATCTAACCGCATTTCTTGATATGGCTAAATATCCTAAAGGCAAATCTTGTACCAAGAGAATAGAGGACGTTTAAAAACGGCAACAGATTTAGCATGGCCATCTTTTCAGAAAATTAAAAATTAAGGTGTTATGATTTGAAACGGTTTTTTATTATTTCTTCTTTTTGAAGATTTTAATTTTAAAAATTGACCCGATAACAAAAACGAATTTTAATACCGGTTTAACATGGAGAGCAGCTAACCTGTTGAATAATTTTAGGTTCAAAATCACTATTCAGCCATATTTCGATATATCGTGTTTCAAGTAGAGGTTGACTCTCGAGCCTGTCTCAAAAATAGAATTTAAGCTATTAGGCGAAATTTAAAATAAATGCCGTTTTATGATTTGTATCGAAAAATCGAGCGATGATAATGGGTTTTGCTAATCTATCAGGAATAATTGTGTTAACATTACGACCTAATCTCATTAATTTGGACCAGAGATGCCACAGAGTACGTAAATTAAA
>JBKQML010000221.1:0-3703 GCA_052326545.1 Dehalococcoidales bacterium | reverse complement strand
TCTGCCAAACGCACAGAGGTTGAACCCCAGAAGGGAGTTCCGTCACCTCTTTTTACCCTGATTTCGTAATTATTCAGAAAACCTTGCTGATTTAATTTCGCAATCATAGCCTCACGGTCTGTTTGGTTGAAATAGATATTTGTTGCTTTCATGCCGATGACCTGGTCGGCACGGTAACCCAGTGATTCGGTATATGCTTTATTAACATAAAGCACGGTTCCTTCGGACATACGTGTTACGGAGATGACAACCGGGCTTGCCTCAGAAAGCAGGCGAAAACGTTCTTCGCTTTCTTTTAACGCGGTCTCTGCCTGCTTGCGTGCGGTAATATCCATCACCATATAGGCGAACCGATTCCGGCCGGCACGATAGACAAAGACATCGAACCATTTTTTTAAATCCCGGCTGTAATTTTCGAAATGGACCGGTTCCCCGTTAATTACAACCTGCCCAAAAGTTTCAATCGCCTTTGGCTGGACATTAGGCAGGACTTCGCGCGTGGTTTTGCCGCTAATCTGAGTATTGGTGAGGCCGATAAACTTTTCAAAAATCGGATTGATCTTCAGGAAGCGGTAATCCGCCGGCTGCCCGTTATCGTCAAAAATCATTTCGCAAAGCGCTAACCCTTCGCTCATATTTTCAAACAACAGGCGGTATTTATTTTCGCTTTCCTTTAACGCTTCTTCCGTCAGTTTCTGACCGGTCAGGTCGACCGTGGCAATTTCAACGCCGGTAATATTCCCCATTCCATCCTTTACCGGTTCCACAAAGAGGTCCAGATATACTTTTTTACCGTCGCTCGTAACCCACATTTTTTCATTAAGCTTATTGCCTGTTTCCAGTACCCGACGTTTGAGGGCGACCAATTTTTCTGCGTCTTTCTTCGGAAAGATATCAAAATCGGTCTTTCCCAGTACGTCCTCCGGCCTTTGGGTGCGCTGGTTATATGCCCACAGAAACTTCATGGTGCGGTCCTGGGCCGCCACGGTCACCGGCGCGTTTTTCAGTGCTAACCGGAATCGTTTTTCACTATCTATCAGTGCGTCCTTGGTATTTTTATACCGCGAACTCTCGAAAATGTCCCATTTATCGTCCTTCTTTATCAGGGCAAATTCATGGTTGCGGATGACATCCACAATTTCCGCAGCGCTGCATTTCTCCAGTGAATATGTGCAGAGTGCTATTATTTTATAGTTGCCGATGACGTTATTTATTGTCTCTTCGTAATCGGCAAAATTTTGCCAGTCTTTTTTTTCCAGCCAGAAAGTGTTACCGGTCAAACGCAGTCCGGTGTAACCTTTTTTCAGTGCCTGTTCCAGTTTTTCCACCCAGCCGCCGAGCACCCTCTCGCTGTCGAACACACCTTCTTTCAAATACCACTCGGTATAAGGTAGTATTTCTATTTGTCCTTTTTTAATATAAAGCGAAAAATCTTTGACCTCTTTGGCCATCGCTTTATGGGCTTCTGCCGCCGTCAGGTTATCCGCGGTCACCCACATGCAGAATTCGTTATTCTCCAGGCCGGCCTGAAAATAGGGAACCAGAATATCGAGTAAATCCTGTTTGGTCTGATAAAACTGACAGAAGTGCGTCCCCCAGGGAATATCCCCGATGATTGCTAAACCGCTTTTTCGGATTTCTTCGTCCATGTTGTCCCTCTACATTTTGCACATTCCGGCAATAAGCATGCGTCGCTAAACATTATAAAAGTATAAATATATACAAATCATAATATTAGTCAGGATTTTATTACAAATAAATAACATTTTATGGTTTGGAAAAGACTCGCAGAGTTTTTTATGCCGTATGGGTGATGAATATTTCCAGGATTTTGTCACCTTACAAATACCCATTTGTAGTGATCTTTTCGAGTATGGCAAATTTATATTCTGGAAATGGTCTAAATGTAATGTTTCTGTGACATTTACCGCCCAAATTTTATACCTTTGTGATTGTTGATATTCTATGATTACAGAGGAATAGTACTTATTTACATCCAAGGTTCAATTTCAGTTAATAAAGGCAGCACCAGGAAAAAGGGGAGGAATAATCATGACAGTAATGGCAAAATACAAAAAGGCGAGCGCCGTACCAGTTACCCCGGTGAAACATAAATTTTCCGTATTGATCGTCGACGATGAGGAACGCATTCTTAATTTTCTCAAGACTAAGCTGAGAAGCACCGGCTACGATGTGATAACGGCCGGCAATGGTGTTGAAGCGCTGGATAAAATCCGGGAACAGGAACCGGATATGATCGTCCTTGATGTAATTATGCCCAAAATGGATGGTTTTCAAACTTTAAAAGAGCTGCGTTCTTTTTCCACGATACCGGTCATTATGCTCAGCGCCAGGGGAGATGATTCCGATAGAATCAAAGGCTTGGGATTAGGCGCAGATGATTACCTGCCCAAACCGTTCAATCCCGACGAGCTGGTAGCCAGAATTGGGGCAATTAAACGCCGACTCAGTTCGATAGAAAGAAAAATGGCCCTGAAGGAAATGGTTGCGCACGATTTGAAAATTAATTTTGAGGAGCGCCGTATCTTTGTTCGCGGAGAAGAAGTGAAGATGACCAGAATTGAGTGGCTGCTGCTAAGCGAACTGGCGGGTAATGCCGGACATTTGATGACCTATTATGACCTGCTGTCCCGTATCTGGGGTCCGGAATACCGAAATGACGTTCAGATATTAAGAACCTGGATCAGCCGGTTACGACTGAAAATCGAAAAAGACCCTGCTAATCCTGTAATTATCGGTATGGTGCCTAAAATCGGCTATATTTTTAACAAATAATATAAAAAACATTCGTGCAAATTTTCCTTTTCGGTCCTTCTGCTTGTTTGCGAAATGTCATGATTCTGTAATATCTTTCAGTAAATTTTTATAACTATTATATTCGGTAACCCGTATCATGTGGGTGAATCGTTGGTAGAGACAATTTAAAACATCTTAAAAACAGTTTGGACAGGGGGTGAAAGGGATGAAACGTTTTTATAAAACAATTATTTTTCCACTAAAATGGATTTTTATGTCTTCAAAAGCTAGATATGCCTATTTATGGGCGAAAACCAGGAAGTTGGCTGAAATCGATTATATTTACCGCGATCTTCCGGCCGACACTAATAATTAAGGTTAAGCAGGTAGTTTTCTTGGTTTGTGAGGGGAGTAAATTCGTTTTTTATATGTAATTCTTTCGCTAAATAATAAATTCGCGTGTATACCGGAGAAAACAAGAGCCAGCGTTCGAAGAACCGCATAGTGGAGGGATAAAATGAAAATTGACATTCGGAACAATTCCTGTAAGGCTGTGCTTTGGGACTTGGACGGAACAATTGTAGATTCTGCTTCTTATCATAGGCTGGCGTGGAATGATGTTTTTCGCGGACATGGTATCGATTTTACGGATGATATTTATAAATTTACTCTCGGCAGACGCAATAATGAAATTATTCGCAGATACATCGACCCCGCTGTCTCCCAGAAAGAAGTGGATATTATCGCTGAACAAAAAGAGGAATCGTTCCGGAAACACATAAAGGGCAATATCCGACCGTTTCCTTTTGTGGTTGAAATGATATGGTCGAGGACTACCAGAAAGCGGGGGTGGGCCTGGTCTGGGTGATCCATCCCGAGTCCGGCACGGCGTCGGTTTACCGCAGCGACGGTTCGGTTAGCCGGTTGCATCAGGACGACGAGCTGT
>JBKQML010000220.1:0-3417 GCA_052326545.1 Dehalococcoidales bacterium | reverse complement strand
CTTTCCAGTTGCTGCTGGAGTTTGCCTGCCGCTGTGCCGAACATGCCCTGCCGCTTTTCGAAGCAAAATATCCCAACGACAAAAGGGTGCAGAGCGCGATCAAAGCCGCCCGGCTTTATTTTGTGACGAAAACCGCTGATTATGCGAAATATGAAGCCGATACCACGCATTCCGCGCATTCCGCCACTCATGCCGCTTATTACGCTTTTGCCGCTGATGAGATTCAGGCCGCGTTTGCTGCCTGGACGGCGCACATCGCCGCCGATATTGCCGCCGATAACGCCCACGGCTATCAGTATCAGGCTGATGCTGCCCACGTCGCGCAGATGGCCTCCAACGTCCTCTACGCCGCCCATTCGACCTGGTCAATTGAAGTTGCGGAATTGAAATGGCAAACCGAGACGCTACTGGAACTTTTAAGGAAATAAATAGGAGACCGGCGATGTATAAAATAAATTTATGGATATATTGCCTGATTGTTTGTCTGGCGGTTTTACAGGGACTGACCGGCTGCAAAAGTAAAACGCCGCAGGACCCCAGAAATTATGACATCACGGCCGGCCCGGACGACAACCTCTGGTTTACGGACAACCGCGGGAATAAAATCGGGGAATTATCACCGGCGACAGGTAAAAGCACGCTGTACTCCATTCCTACTGACACCTCTTATCCGATCGGCATTGCCTCCGGTCCTGACGGCAACATGTGGTTCACCGAAGACCTGGGGAATAAAATCGCTAAAATATCCCCATCGACCGGCAAGATTACCGAGTATAATATTGATACTCCCGAAGTTGCCGTCTACCGTATCACTCCCGGGCCTGACGGCAACCTCTGGTTCACCGAAGCGCTCAATAGCAGTATCGGTAATGTCTCTCCGTCAACCGGCGCTGTTTTCGCTTATACTATTCCGACGGATGAATCCGGTCCCAGCGGTATAATTGCCGGCCCCGATGGTAACCTGTGGTTTACCGAGTACGCCGGGAATAAAATCGGAAAAATATCCACCGCCGGTACGATCACCGAATATGACATTCCGACTGCCAACAGTTGTCCCGGTGACATTGTTGCCGGTGCTGACGGCAACCTGTGGTTTACCGAGCAAAACAGCGATAAAATCGGGGAGATATCCCCATCCACAGGCAGCGTTACCGAATATGATGTCCCGACCACCAATGCCGGAATTATCAGCATTGCTGCCGGTGCTGACGGTAACCTGTGGTTCACCGAGCAAAACAGCGATAAAATCGGCAGGATTTCACCATCCACAGGCACTGTTACCGAGTATACCATCCCGGTTTCCAAAGCCGCTCCAAATGAAATTACCGCCGGTCCTGGCGGCGATCTGTGGTTCACACAAAACGGGGTCAACAAAATCGGCCAGATATCTCCCGTGACCGGCAAGATTACGGAGTTCAACATACCGGGCAATTAGAATAATTTGGCAAAAAGAAATAGCTAAAAAATTGATTGTTCCGGCACGGCAACTACCTAATACAATCCGGCTTTTCTTAAGGTCTCCAGTGCCATGCCCATAGAACTGGCGGGCAGGTTAAAGATGAAATTACCACCCACCGTTTCGATTGAAATCGTGCCTTCCTGATATTGATGTTGTTGGAGAATGCTGTTTTGATTGGCTTTCATCGTGAAGTAGTCGTCTACTTCTTTGCCGCCGGTGATCTGGACTTTTCTGATCCGGGAAAGTTCGACGGCGAAATTCTGCGGGTTCTCTGCCAGAGCAGTGTCCGGCGGCATGGTCAGGTAACGTTTGTAGAAGTCATAACCGACGGTAGCGGCATTGAGCATTCCGCCGAAGAAACCGCCTTCTTTGGCAGCCTGTTTAGCAGCTTGGTTGATCATATCACCGGTCATCACGGCGAATATCATGCGACGTTGGGTAACAATCACGTTGAAACCTTCGGTGCCGATGCCCTTGCGACGTGATACGGCAGGAATAATCCCGATGAGCGCTTCGGTATAAGCTGCAGGCGGTGGGGGAGCGTAGTAAACCGGTGCGGGCGGCGGCATATAAGCAGGGGCAGGTGGAGTGGGGGCAGCAGCAGCCAGCGGTTTGCCGCAGGAGGCACAGAAACGGGCGGCAGGTGTCAGTGCTGCGCCGCAGCCGGTGCAGAATCTATTACCCTGAGTCATTTAGTACCCCCTCATTTGGGTCTCTCCCCCAGCGGTGAGAGAAAATTTATTACTATTTTTGATAATCTGCAAATGGATTGGTGACTATTATACCACCGGCGATGATTTATAGAAACAGGGGGAGAATAGACATGGCGGGGATTATTGTTTAAAATAGAGGACATTGGCAACATTTTATGCACAATTGACGATTAACGCGATGAAGGGGGCAGTTTGTGACTAATGATAAGAGAGTTTATAATCCGCCTGCCGCTGTCGCGCGTAATTGCTGGATCGGCGCCCTGGTCGGCGTGCTGCTGTTTTTTTACCCCATCGTATTCCCCATCGCGACTTACGGTTTAGGTTTTGCGCTCATGTTTGTGGCGATTCTGATCTTTTTTACCGGAATAATCAGCGCCATCATTTTTCAAAGACTGGCCGGTAATCTGAACCGGCTGGTGGCCGGAGAAGGGTTGTTGGCACACTGGACTTACTCCCGGGATGAATGGTCCCATTACACTGAAACCGAGCATCTTCGCGACCGCAGGGACAAATGGGCGTTATTCCGCCTGATTTCCATCATCGGGGTGGTTGTGGGGATAGTTTTTGTGATTTTTGTGCATGATGCCCTGCCGGTGATACTGGTGGTTATTCCGGGGTTAATTGCCATAATTGCAGTTACGGCGGCTCTTTCCATCTCTTCGACTTACCGGATGAATCTGGCACATCCCGGTGATGTGTACATCGGCAAATCCGGCGCTTTGCTGGGGAGGGCGTTTCATTACTGGAAATTGCCGACCGCTTATCTGCATACGGTTGTTTATGAAGCGGGCAACCCGCCGGTAATAAAATTAATTTATTCGTCGCCGTCAGGTTATGCCCGGGGGGAATACATCGCGCGTTTTCCGGTGCCGCAGGGCCGTGAGGAAGAAGCCAAACGGGTACTGGCACAGCTGAAAGGCGAACCCTCCGATGTTATTGTCGAAGCCCCCAAATAAAGATTTTTGTAGATCGCAAAGACAGCAGGGAAAAGAGAAATAATAAAAAGCCCCCGTTACCGAGGGCTTTTTATTGATTATTGACTATTGAATTTTGATTCTTTTAGTATTGGCAGACCGCACAACATGGGATCATAAACCTTTTCTGTTTCATTCTATCTCTAAAATTTTTGAGTTTTCAACCACTCGAGGGTGATATTAAAGGCTTCTTCCGGGGTGAAAATCGGCTGGTAGCCGAAATCCCTTGTCGCCTAGTTGTGGACGAAGGTATGGTCCACGCAAACGCAAT
>JBKQML010000219.1:0-9897 GCA_052326545.1 Dehalococcoidales bacterium | reverse complement strand
GTCCAGCAGCACCGTCATGAAATATTCCTTCTTTTTGCCGTTGAGTTTGTTTTTGACCAGCGCGGCGACATCGACAGGGTTTTTAATCACCGTTTTATTATCGGGGGACGGATCGCCTTCCAGACGGCATTTCCTCCCGGTCACTATCATTCAGTGGTTTTTGATTTATTTTTTGACGCAGGCGGGACATTGCCTGGCGCTGTGACGATAATTTTTTCATCATGTTCGCGGGCGGTTTTGGCGGCGCAGTCATGCCCCACAGGAAATTGTGGAATTTAACATGACCGTACTCGTGCGCTAATGTTGTCCTCAGCCTCAGGTACCGGGAACTGTCGAGGGACAATTCCTGCGCGATTTTTACGGCCGGTTTTTTATGGGGAAAGAAATCGGTGGTACCTTCCACATCTTCGCCGTCACAGGAGAGATCGGCATATAAATCCAGGTCCGAGGTATCCCGCTCAATCATGACAGCAAGGTCGTCAGTGGTCACCGGGAACCGGATAGCCCCGTATTTATGCATCAGGAAATCCGCGACGATTTGCTCGCATTCGCTGTCCAGTTCCGTCCGGTCGTAATAAGGCCGCCATCCGAAACGGCCGCTATTATCGACTACCCATTTCATTTTTCTTGGTAACCCTCGCCGCGGCGGTAACTTCTCTCGAATGCCTCGAATGCTTCCTGTACCACGACGGGGTTCGCCGGCGCATTCTGGCGGTATTTGGGCGGGATTTCGTGGACGATATAAAACAGATATTCTTCGGGGATTTCCAGGATTTTCGCGAACTGGCTGATGAACTGGTCGTTGGGGGGATTGCGGCGGTCCCGTTCGATATCGTTCAGGTATTGCGGGGAGATGGGCTTGCCGTCTTCTTTGATGATCAGCGAGGCCAGTTGTTTCTGGCTCATCTGTTTGGCTTTACGGGCGGTGATGATCGCTTGTCCGAATGTCATATCTTGCTCTCTTTTCGTTGATTACTAATATCTGCTAATCAGCATATCTGCATTTTTTGGCGGTGTCAAGTCTGGTGGGAAAATTACTAACTTGAGCGTTCATTATACTATAAACATAAATAAATTATCTATTAACATAAAAAAGTTATTGACAAACGATAAATTATCTGTTTATAATCTAAGAGTAATACTCAATCAAGGAAGGAGAGGTTATGGTCAAGAATGGTCAGGTCAAAATGAAAATGCTGGCTAAAGTATTGAAAAACGCCAGCATCATATTATTCTGGGTGGCGGCCGCCCTTTTCGGTATCTTCCTGCTTGTGAATTTTGTGTTAATTTTTATCCCGGGCAAGGACCTGATATTGCCGGCCAACCTGTCCGGGTCATTCAGCGGTTCGCTAAACGGTATTTCCATCTTCAGGATTAATCCGCAAACAAACGGGAATATCATGATTAAACCGGTCTTACAGGCATTGTTTTTGTGGCTGACAGTCGGTACGGCGATGGTAGCAGTAATTTTATTCGAAGTTAAAAGAATCCTGAAAACAGTCTGCGAAGACAACCCGTTTGAAAAGAGCAATTCCAAAAATTTGACGGTAATCGCCTGCGCCCTGATTGCAGGTTCATTGACCGTCAATATTTTCGCATCAAGATTCGCTTCGGAAGTAATTAAAGCGTTGCAAATTGCCAATATGAGCCTGGGTTACTCAATCGATTTAACTTTATTACTGACCGGTGTCCTGATTCTGATATTGGCGGGTGTCTTCCGGTACGGGAATTATTTGCAGGAAGAAGTTGATTCGACCTTATAAGGGGAATATGAATGGCGATTATTATTCGTTTGGATAGAGTCCTCGCAGACAGAAAAATGCAGATGAACGACCTCGCGGAAAAAGTCGGGATTTCGAACGTCAATATGTCCAATCTCAAAACGGGCAAAGTAAAGGCGATAAGATTTTCCACTCTCGAAGCCATATGCAAGTACCTGAATTGCCAGCCGGGAGATATCCTGGAATACCGGCCGGATGAGAAAAATATTCAGGAATAATAATCGGAAAGGAGCAGAAAAATGGAAAAACACAGGGGTCATCGCGCGGGATTTGGCGCCGGCGTCATCTGGTTCATCGGGTGGCTGTTTACCATCGGCTTCGCCAATTTAATCTGGTGGAAGATTATCCTCGGCATCGTGGTCTGGCCGTTGTTCCTGGGGCAATACCTGAGATGATGCTGTAATTGAGTTTAAATTGACGTTTTGGGAAAGACCGGAGCTGCTTACTGATAGTCATGCTCCTATCTCGCCGTATTTACTAAATCCAGATAAACCGCTTTGTCCATGACGCACTTTAATATCTCAACAGCTTCCGCGTAGTCATTGCCTAACCCGCCGAATCTGGCCGTTTTTGCCAGGCGAAACTCTGATTTGTAATACAGTTGCACGGCAACATGGCTCCATGTCTGCGTATGCAAATAAATATCCCGGTTTCTTTCGTAAACCGGAAACAGGGATAAAGCTTTCTGCACCACCGCTTCACCAAATCCTTTACCCTGATAATCCGGACGGACCGCGACCCATTGCAGTGAGGCCTGGCGTTTTCCGTCACAATCCACCCACCAGGCAATGGCCGTTGCAATCGGTATTTCCTGTTGATTGACGATAAATACGCACCGTTTTTCCAGTTCTGAAAGATCTGGCAGATAATCTTTACGGAAATATGCCACCGCCTGTTCTTTCGCATCGAATTCCAGCACCGCGCATTCTATTTCCGCCCAGCCCAATTCATCGCCTTTTTGAAAGGCCCTGAAAGAGAAACCGGCGGGCAATACCGGTTCGGATAAAGCCGGGTTTTTATCACAGTCCAGTTTCATGATGATATTTTTATAGGGAATATTTTTATCTAACATTGTTGATAAAATGGCCAAATAACAGTTTTTTACTTCTCAAACCCGCTCTTGAGATGCTGGTAGGTATCCGCTACCGCTTCGGGGATAACGCGCAGGCCGCCGATGACCGGCATAAAATTAGTATCGCCCTGCCAGCGCGGCACGATATGCGTGTGGATATGTTCGGCATTGCCGGCGCCGGCCACCGTCCCGATATTCATCCCGATGTTAAAACCGGTCGGGTTAAAGGCTTCTTTCAGCACCGTAATCGATTTTGTAATCAGGTCCATATGCTCATGGAGTTCCCGCTTCGGTAATTTATCCAGAAGGGCGATATGCCGGTAGGGCGCCACCAGCAGATGCCCGGGATTGTAGGGGTAATTATTCATCACGACGAAATTCCATTTCCCGCGGTACAGGATAAAATTGCATTCGTCGTCATCTTCATTCGGTTCATCGCAGAGGAAACAGCCTTTCGGCTTTTCCATCCGTATGTATTCCATTCGCCACGGCGCCCAGATCTGTTCCATTTTCCATCTCCGGATATTTAGTTACCGTTTAATATTTTAATCGGCTTGCGCTGACAAGTCAAAGAGGATGCGAAATAGACGTAACTCAGCTTCTTTTTATCGTTTATGCGGTGGCTCCTCACCCTCTGGCTCCCTCTCCTCTACATTTTGCTTTAAAAGCAAAAGTATTTCGCCTGCGGACTCAAGGCGAGGGAGGAGGTTACTAAGAGGGGCTGCGCTCCTCTAACTCAAAGCCCTGCTTAATACGAGAAAATGCGCGTAAGTCAAAGAGAATGCGAAATAGACGCGACGTATTTTTTTGAAAATTATTGATATGGATTCCCGATCAGGTCGGTACATTACGCCTGCGGTCGTGAGTATTTCGCTTTAAGGCTCAAGAATGACAAGCCTTTTTATTGTCATTGTCGGGCGCTTGTCCTTCAGCGGAAGGATGCCCCGACAATCCACGAAAATTCGCGCGCTTTCATTAAGGCTATAGTACTGAGCGAAGCGAATGTAGAGAATGACAAATTTTCATCACCTCCCTATAGTTTGTAAAAAAAGGAGCCATACCTTATAGTAGAATCAGCGTGGATAACGAAACTCAGTCAAAAGAAACAATTACTTTTCTCGGCACCGGCGGCGCCCGCTTTATGATCATCAGTCAACTGCTGGCCTCCGGCGGCCTCTGGTTTAATTTTGACGGCACGCAGATATTGATGGACCCCGGGCCGGGCTGCATTGTGCAGGTCACCAAACGCAAATTGAATCCCCGGGAGCTCAGCGCGATTATTGTTTCTCACCGGCATCTCGACCACTCGGCGGATGTCAATGTCATGACCGAAGCAATGACTGACGGCGGATTTAATCAACACGGTCTTCTCTTTACTCCGAGGGATGCCATCGAGACGGACTCAATCCTGTATGGTTACCTTAAAAAAAGCCTGGAAGGCATCAACTATCTGGAAGCCGGGAAGACTTATTCCGTCGGGAATGTTTCCTTTACCACTCCGGTACGTCACGTGCATATGGTGGAGAATTACGGCCTGATTTTCAAGGCTAAAAAACATACTATCGCTTATATCACCGATACCCGCTATTTCGAAGAGCTGGGCAGTTATTATCGCGGTGATTTGCTGATGTTAAACCTGACCTTTCTGCATTCGCGCACTGTCCCGGCGAGGCCGAGTGCGCCGCTCGACCATCTTTCGGAGCCGGATGCCGAACGATTGATAAAAGAAATCAAACCCAAAACGACCATCCTGACGCACTTCGGGATGGGTGTCTGGCGTGCTAAACCTGAGCTGGTCGCCGCCGGACTGACGGCAAAAACCGGCAGCAAAGTCATCGCTGCCACCGACGGCCTGGTATATGATTTGGCAGAGTTGGATAAAATTTAAGTGGATAACTCACCATTCTGAGCCCCGATGAAATCGGGACGAAGAATCTCCATCACTACTTAACAGGCTGGGAATCAGGGTGAGAAAAAACTAAGGGGAAAAATTGACCAACCTCGACGGCATTCTCCATAAAGTCCAAAAACCTGCCCGTTATACCGGCGGGGAATGGAACAGCATCATCAAAGATTGGAGCCAGACTCCCTTACGCATCGCGCTTTCCTATCCGGATGTTTACGAAATCGGCATGTCCAATATGGCGCTGCCGATTCTTTACGAGTTGTTAAATGCGCAACCCGACGTTCTGGCCGAGCGGGTCTTCCCGCCGTGGGTGGACATGGCTGCCGAAATGAAAGCGAACGGCATTCCGTTATTCAGTCTGGAAACCAGACATCCGGTTGGTGAATTTGATATGATCGGTTTTTCACTGGGACATGAAATGACGTACACCAACGTGCTGGAGATGCTCTCCCTCTCGCAGATACCGGTGCTGGCGGCGGAAAGAAATGAGTCTCATCCTCTCGTCATTGGCGGCGGCACCTGCGTTCTCAACCCGGAGCCGATTGCCGATTTCTTCGACTTTTTTGTCATCGGGGATGGTGAAGAAGTGGTCTTGGAGCTTCTGCCTTTAATCCGCGACTGGAAAACCAACAAAACAGCAAAACAGCAGTTGTTACGTCAAATCGCGAAGATCGACGGTATTTATGTGCCGGGTCTATATAAAGTGGAATATCAACCGGACGGTACGCTAAAAAGTTTTAACCCGACTGTCCCCGAAGCCAAATTGGTTATCAAAAGAAGAATTGTCAAAAAGCTGCCCGCGCCGGTCACCAGACCCATCGTTTCTTATATCGAAACCATCCATGACCGCGGCGCCGTCGAAATTCAGCGTGGCTGCACCCGCGGCTGCCGGTTCTGTCAGGCCGGCATGATTTACCGCCCGATGCGGGTGCGTCCCCAGGCAGAAATCGAAAAAGCCGTAGAAGAAATTCTCAATAATTGCGGCTATGATGAGGTCTCGCTGGTATCGTTAAGTTCCGGCGATTATCCGGGCATTGATGAATTGGTGGGTAAATTGTCCAAACATAATCAGAACCTGTCCTTGTCTTTGCCCAGCCTGCACCTCAGCAGTTTCTCACTGGAATTGATGGAGGCTCTATCACCGCGTAAAAAGATGGGTCTGACCTTCGCGCCGGAAGCCGGCAGCGACCGGATGCGGCGGGTCATTAATAAACAGCTCACCGAACAGGAAATTCTGGACACTTTTGCCGAGGTATTTCAGAAAGGCTGGCTGAGCATCAAACTGTACTTTATGGTGGGACTGCCCACCGAAACCAGAGAGGATATCGAGGCCATCGGACAGCTGGTGGATAAAATCCGCGATTTGGCAAAAAAGAATTCCGGTAAAACGCCGCAAATCAGGGTCAACGCATCTACTTTTGTGCCAAAAGCGCACACGCCGTTTCAGTGGTTTGCACAGAACACCGCAGAAGAACTGGCGACGAAACACGAAATCCTGGGGGCGGCAATGCAGCGCAGGGGCACCAGACTCTCCTGGGGCAACGCTAAGGTCAGTTTACTGGAGGCCGCTTTGTCCCGGGGCGACCGCCGTTTGGGCAGGGTTATTTACCGCGCCTGGCAGATGGGTGCTGTCTTCGATGCCTGGGATGAACTATTAAAATGGGAGCTCTGGGAGAAAGCTTTTGCAGAATCAGGACTTGACATAAAGTTTTACGCGCAAAGAGAACGCTCTCAGGACGAATTATTGCCGTGGGCGCATATCGATGTCGGCGTCAGCCGGGATTACCTTAAAGTGGAATATGCCAAGGCCATCAGTGCCGAAGTGACTCCCGACTGTCGCACCGGTTCCTGCAACATCTGCGGGTTGGAGACATGGGTGAGCGGGTGCGGGCAGTAAGGCTTTAAAACAGAACCGGATAACAATGCTCCGCTCTATTGTCTTTCTTGACAGGCTGTCCGAAATATTTTTCAATGGCTGCTAGCTTCGGTTTGTCATTCCCGCAAAGCGGGGATCCATGTTTACCGTTGTAAAGAACCATTTTCGGACAGCCTGGAAATACTCCGCAGGTACTCAACCGAAGATTGATGTATGACCGCCGTCGTAATGTACCGCGAAAGCCGAAGGCCGCAGCGCAGCGTAGGCTAGAGCACTGAACAAAGTGAATTTGTACTTCTATCGTAATGTATTCTGCACGACGTGAATGTACAGGAATCCAACTAACCGGCGCTCTTGAAAATCGATGGTCTGCTCAAACTGAATTGTTTTGACCTCACCGCGCTTTGCAAAAGATGACTCTGATAGGGTATGCTAATACAACAATATGATTCTCATCATGGTTGATATCCATTCCAGACAAAGTTCATGGCGGTGTAATGAAACAAAGAGAAATTTTACCATTCGCTTCGCAAGCGGAGACCGATAAACCTGTTGTTGCGGTTTTACTCGCCTGTGGTGTCACCAATTGTTTTCCGGAATTCGGGAATATAAAATACAAAGCGCTGTTGCCGCTCGATGGACGGCCGATTGTTGATTTCGTAGCGGAAGCATTGTGCAAATCACAAGTGGAAAAAGTCTTTATTGTGCATGAATCGGATGAAGACATCAAAAAAGTTATTACCAGCCATGAAAAAATCATTTTTATCGAGTGTAAACGGCCTGATCCGGCAATGATCGATAGTCTGATGTGCGGCCTTGAAAGACTTTTTGAATATTATGGCGAGAATGGCCTCAACCAAAAACAAATCATGTTTGTTCCCTGTGATATTCCTTTAAGTCAGGCTCAGGACTTTAATGCTTTAATCGGCCAGGCACAAAATAATAATGCCGATTATTGTGCCACGTTTGTTAGCAAAAGTCTGCTTAACGAAAATGACATGGGGCGTCGTTTCCGCAAAATACATCTCAACGAACTTGGCGGTGATTACTCTATTCAACCGATAAACTTCATTCGCAGCAGGAATTTTAAAATACCGGAGTTAATCGGCAGTTTTAATCGAACAGCGCCGCACGACAACCGTGGGAGTTCTTCACGAAAAATACTGAAAATAATTGAAGATGCCCGTAAAAACAGACATAGCGTCATCGGTTGGGTACGATTTGCATACGGAATTGCCGGGAAAGGAGGTATGGCTTTGTCCCTGCAGTTAGTATTTGGCCTGTTAGGAAACAGTATCACCGAATCAAAGTTCGAGCAAGCAGTATATCGCACTTTGAACGTGAAAGTGGCTGTTATCGAATCACAATCCACCAATTTTTCTTTGGACATTGATAAACCGTCTGACCTTACTTACGTGTCAGGATTGGCCGCATCAAAAGCAGAAAATAATTCCGGAGCGTAAATCGGACTTTTCCCATTCTCCGAAGAGCAATGCCATTCGTGGATTAGAATATGGTCGAATTTCAAAACAAGTATCCAATTAATAAACACTTATTACTTATTATCTCTTCAATCATATTTGTTGTAACCATGGTTGCGTCGTTCTTGATGTTGACTCGAGGAGATTATATGAGCCAACTCAAGACGTACAGTTACCTGGGTTTATTTGTTATTGCCTTAATCACAGGATCGCCTCTGCCGATACCGACTTTTTGTGTGGTATTGGTATTCACGATGGGAAATGTCGATAATCCCATCGCGGTCGGACTTATCGCAGGGCTGGGTGTTGCGATCGGACACATGATGGTATATTGGTCCGGCTTCGGCGGCTATAAACTCTTGTCGATCTTTAATATTCCTGATGCGGTTGGCAGAGCATACTCGAAAATCAAAGGCCGTTTTTTAAAAAAGCTAAAAGTCGGGAAAGTTCTGGACTTTTTGAACCGGCACGCGATCTTTTCGATGTTCTTGATGTCAGTTATCCCCAATCCTTTTCAGTTACCGGCTTTGCTTACTTTAGGAGCCGAGCGCTTCTCATTCTGGAAAGTATTTATTGCTTGCCTGGCGGGGAGAACGATATTATATCTGTTTCTGGCTTATCTGGGTTATTTTGGTTTACGTTACTGGATAATACATTAACGAAAACAAGCTAAACTACGGAAATTTTCAAATTTTTAAAGGATATTACTTCAATCCAGATTAATCCGCTGGATAGTAAAAGCAATTCCTGAAGACCAAGTAAAGGCCAATAAGTGAGCACAAACATCCGGCTGCCGGTGACGAATAGTGCGATGCAAGCCGTAGTGAACGTGAAACCGAATAAACTGCCCCATTGTTTGTCTCGTTTTATGCTGGCGGAAAAGATAAAACACCCGACGGGGAATAATCCCGCACCGATGGAAACGATGATTTCATGAATTATACGATGCGTCGACCATATTGCATGGTTTATGTCGGTCTTAATGAAAGCTGCCATGAAAAAACAGACACCCATAATGAAGAAGATGACCAGGATCGTTTTATATAGTCTTCCTCCCGGCAGTGTAATGGATAAAGCTAGCGTAAACACCAATAAAGTTATCGCCAGCATGATAAAGCATAGACTCCCGAGCCAACCGTATTGCCCGACCGCCAATTCACTTAAGGGGATTCCAATAATATCCAGTTTATTACTTAGTATTCTTGTTACCATCTCTAATATTACAAAGACAATGGGGCAAGTAATGCTTAAAATTGACAGCGCTTTTAGATTCTTCTTCAGCCTGATCGTTTTACCGGGGCACATCTTATTCGTGATAACTCCCCATGAAATAAAATAACCACTCCGCTTTGGTGAGAAAGGGAGTGGTTTATCAGTTAATTTTTAAGTCGCTTATATCCACGAAAAATAACATCATTAAAAATACGTTTAAGATGTCCTTGTTAAACAAGCGGTGATGGTCTTGTTTACCTTACCAGTATCATAGCCTAAGATTGTGTTTTAGACTATTTCGAGGGTGGCTTTAGTACCTTTCTTCGCCGCCTTCACCCTGATAAGAGTCCGCATGGCTTCCGCGATGCGTCCCTGCTTGCCAATCACTCTGCCCTTGTCTTCATCGGCGACTTTTAGCTTCAGGATAATACCTTGCTCATCCTGTTCTTCGGTCACCACGACACTATCAGGCGCGTTGACGATTGACTTGGCAATGTACTCGACTAGGTCCTTCATGTTTTCTCCTTGACAGCTTTGGACTTCTCCATGATACCTAATTTTGGGAGCAG
>JBKQML010000218.1:0-10826 GCA_052326545.1 Dehalococcoidales bacterium | reverse complement strand
CAATGGTGGTGGGCGTTGCCCACCCTACGAGAGGAGAATGAAAAGTGGAGAAAAGGCAATTTACTTCAGAAGATATTCCGTTACTGGAATTCGACCCGGATAAAACGGCGCTGATTGAACCGGCCATACACCATCACAAGCAAGATTTACCGGAAGCATGCGTAATGATTTTTTACGCTGAGGTGATTCAAAAATTATTAGATGAAGGGGTTCTCAAAAAAGCTTATAAACTGGCCGCTTACGGTGTTACGATATTGCCGGTCGATGTGTTTACTGCCCGGACACCGATTGGCGAGGTTACGGTCGTTTTTCCGGGGATTGGAGCGCCTATCGCGGCTGCGATATTGGAAGAGCTGATAGCGCTCGGCTGCCGCAGATTCGTGGCCTGCGGTTCGGGCGGCGTCCTCAAACCGGAATTAACGAGGGGAAGTGTGGTCATCCCAAGGTCCGCGGTCAGGGATGAGGGAACTTCTTATCATTATTTACCGCCGGCGCGCACGGTGGAAATGAACCCGCTCGTGGTAACAAAACTGGAAAATGTACTGCAAAAACATCATATTAATTTTGAAACCGGCAAGGTCTGGACAATGGATGCCTTTTACCGGGAAACGAAAAAAAAGATCGCGGAAAGAAAAGCCGAGAATTGCCTGATGGTAGAAATGGAGTGCGCCGCATTCCTGGCGGTGGCAAAGTTCCGTAACGTACTTTTCGGGCAATACCTGGGAGCGGGTGACGATGTCAGCGGGAATGAATGGGATCCGAGATTTGAGAGCAACACAATGCCATTTACGGAAAAATTATTCTGGTTGTCAGTGGAGGCGTGCGTGAGTTTGTGAGTTGGGTCGGTTTTATTAAAAATGAATTGGTGGGCTTCGCCCACCCTACAATGCTTTTGCCGATATGGAGACGGGGAGAATGCAGTCAGTTCGTACTTCAACTAAGAAGTTGAGTACCTTCGGGAAAACCCGACCTTACAGATAGTTTGTGTTTGAATTGTATTTCGTGGATTAAAAATAGGGCAAGATTAGTTTGGTAGATTCCCGCACATTTACTTCGTTCAGTATACATTGACTGCGTCAAGTACCGAAAAGCTCTTCGGCTTTCGCGGGAACGACAATAGTGGTGGGCTTCGCCCACCCTACGGTCTATAGGATGTTAAAATACGCGGCGGGAGGGTTCGTACATCAACTAAGAAGTTGAGTATCTTCGGGAAAACCCTCCCCTACAAATTGATTTACTCTATCTAAAATCTGTATTGCTAAAAGCGGGGTTTTTCATTAGAATTAAGGTTGTCTCTTGATTATTTGCTGATTTAGAGACCTTGAACAATTATTCTGTGGAGGACGGGTGATTGAAAGCTTTAGCCAAACATTTACTGCTGGAATTAAATGACTGTGACCCCAAACTTCTCGATGACATCAGTTTTATCAAAGAAATTATGCTGGCCGCGGCCAAAGAGTCCGGCGCCACCGTCCTCGGGGAATCCTTTCACCAGTTCAGTCCGCAGGGTGTCAGCGGTGTCCTGATAATTGCTGAATCTCACCTGACGGTTCACACCTGGCCCGAACACGGCTATGCCGGGGCAGATATTTTTACCTGCGGTACCCGTGTCAAGCCGGAAAAAGCCGCCGGGGTGCTGATCGCAAAATTGAAACCCCGAACTCATTCCGTCATCCTGATGGACCGCGGGATAATCGACTCCAAGCAACAAACAAAAGGATAAGAAAAAATGGAACTTGAATCATCCAAATGGTTTTTTGACGAAATAAACCCCCATTTATTGCAGTTACATGCGATAGAAGGCACGATTTATTCCGGCCGGACGAAATTCCAGTCGATAGAGATAATGCAAAGTCCAACTTTTGGGAAAGTGCTGGTGCTGGACGGCAAGATTCAATCCAGTGAAGTTGATGAATTTATCTACCATGAACTATTGGTACATCCGCCGATGCTGGCGCATCCGAATCCGGAGAAGGTTTTCATCGCCGGCGGCGGGGAAGGCGCGACGCTGCGTGAAGTGATGAAACACCCGACGGTGAAAAAAGCGGTGATGGTCGATATCGATGCCGATGTCATCAAAGTCTGTAAAAAATACCTGCCCGAATACCATGCCGGCGCTTTTAACGACAAACGTGCCAAAGTATACAATACCGATGCCCGGAAGTGGCTGGCCGAAAGTAAAGAGAAATTCGATGTAATTATTATCGACCTGACGGAGCCGGTCGAAAAAGGGCCGGCTTATTTGCTATACACTAAAGAGTTTTACCAGATTGTCCGGAGCAAATTAACCAAAGACGGAGTAATTTCGGTGCAGGCGGGCTGTGCTTCATACACGGAACTGCTGAACCTGAAAGCCGTCAGTCATACTTTGAAGAGTATTTTCCCCATTGTTAGCATTTATCAGGCGGATATCCCGTCGTTCGGCGGGCCCTGGGGATTCTGCGTGGCATCGATGACGATGGATACGGCGGCACTGACGCCAGCCGAAGTGGATAAGCGAATTAAAGCGCGGGCATTAACCAACCTGAAGTTCTATGATGGTTTAACCCATCTGCAGATGTTCACGCTGCCAAAACATATGCGAAAAGCGACCGCACGGGGCGGGAGGATGATTACCGACGATTCCCCACTCTATCTGTACAAAGGCTAATGACAGATAGTATGGAATCATTCCAACTTTTTTCTCGCTAAAGGGCGAGATTAAAACGTTTAATTTATTGTAAAGGAATTGGTGCACACTGTGCTCTGGATAGTCACTTCTCTCGCCACCGCAATTACAATTTCAATCGCGAATATTCTCGACAGTCATGTCCTTTCAAAAAAACTACAGGGTTTATCTTCTTACCTGCTGACGATGGCTGCTTTTCAGGTAGTGACCGCGCTGATCGCGCTGGCGATTTTTCCCTTTCCCGCGGCGCCGAGGTTCGCTGACATTCTGGCAGGTATCGGCGGCGGACTGGCCAACGCGATTGGGCTCGTTATTTTGCTCAACTGCCTGCAAAAAGGTGAAGTATCCCGCGTCATTCCGGTCACCAGCAGTTTCCCGATATTTGTGGCGCTGTTATCGATGCCGCTGCTCGGGGAGATGTTAAATTTCATGGGATGGCTGGCGGTTTTACTGACAGTGGCCGGGGCAGTACTGATTTCTTTGCAATTCGACGGCGGCGGTCAGAAAACCAAGCTGCAGAAATCATTCATGTTATTACTGTTTGTGGCATTATTGTTCGCGGTATCCAACATCGCCTACAAGTACGCAATGACGACAATATCAACATGGAATACATTCACCATCAACGGTATTTGTATCGCTGCGGTTGCGCTGATTTTTGCTGCGCGGAAGGCAAATTTCCTGGAATTGAAAAACCTGGAACAAAGAAATCAAAAAATGGGGTTAATAATCGGCAACCAGACAATCGCAGCTCTGGGTATTATGTTGTCGTTCATCGCTATTCGCAGCGGTCCAGTTGCTTTAGTATCAACAATTATGAATATCCGGCCGGCGTTTATTTTGATTTTCTCTTTAATCATCAGCCGGTTCTATCCGGGCTTTATTACGGAGCATATGACGAGAAAGACGATAGTAATAAAAATCATCGGGATAGTAATGATAACCGGCGGTGTCGCGATTATCGGATTGTACAGTTAAAGTAATGTCCGAAATGCTACGACCTTCACCAGGCAAATAAGTAAAAGGAGTCCCTGAACCGTGGTCTGGATTATTACTGCTCTTACCGCGGCGATTATCTCTTCAATCGGCAATATTTTCGATAGTTATCTCCTTTCGAAAAAAATGCCCAGCCTGACATCCTACCTGATCCCAATGGGTGTTACTCAATTGGTCGCAGCCTGTGTCCTGTTAGCCGTCTTCCGTTTCCCGAATAACGCCGGCTCAACGCACATTCTGGCTACTATCGGGGCGGCAATTCTTAATTCCTGTTCTTTCATAATTATCTTGAACAGCCTGCGTAAAAATGAAGTTTCCCGGGTGATTCCCATAATCAGCACCGGTCCGATATTTGTCGCATTATTATCGATTCCGCTGTTGAGCGCAACGCTGGGTTACTGGCAATGGCTGGCGGTTATCATGACCGTTGCCGGCGCGGTGATGATTTCATTACAGCGCAGTCACGGCGACCGTAAAGCCAAGGTTCAGAAGTCGTTCTTGATACTGCTTATTGCCGCTTTATTATCTGCTGTTTCCAGTATCGGCTACAAGTACGGACTGAAAACGATTCCTTTCTGGAATGTCTACGGTATCACCGGAATCTGTACAGGAATTATGGTTCTGGCTTACTCTCTGCGTAAAACAAATTTAGCGGAACTAAAAAACCTGCCGCAGCGAGCTCAAAAAATTGGATTGGTGGCTGCCGACCAGTGTATCGGCATTACATCTGCCGTAGTCGGTTTTAAGGCGATGGGACTCGGCCCGGTATCGCTGGTCAACGCTATTTTAAACATCCGCCCGGTATTTGTCTTTATCTTCTCCCTGGTATTAAGCCGGTTCCTGCCGAATATCGTCAATGAGCCGCTTCACAAAAACACTGCTTTACTAAAGTTCGTTGCCATCATGATAATGACCGTGGGTATCGTCATTATCAGCCTGTCAACGGTAAAGTAATTCCCCTCTTCCAGAAAAGTGAAATGGAACGCATCAGGATAAGACAATAATCCGGTGTTTCAAAAAAAGCAGTGTCACTTTTTCAAAATTAGGTTATAATATCATTACATTTTTAAGAATAAAGAGATTGACCACAATCAAATAGAGGGATGTATGAGCACAGAATCCGATAAACCAAGACCTAACCCGACGGGGAGAGTGGCGATGAGCGGTGACATTGAAGTCACCACCTATCTGGAAATTGCCAAGGAAAAAGGGGGCGTTGTGCCATTACCGACCCCGCAGACAATCCCCGCCGCGGAACGCGAAGTAATCATTGTTCTGGATTTTGGTTCGCAATACAGCTTGCTCATTGCCCGTCGGATTCGTGAGTGTAACGTTTACAGCGAATTGTTACCTTTCGATACACCGTGGGAGAAAATTGAAGCGCTTAAACCAAAAGGGATTATCATGTCCGGCGGTCCTTCGAGCGTCTACGAAAACGGCGCGCCATTAGCGCCATCCTATATTTACGAGGGGCGCCTGCCGGTGCTGGGTATCTGTTACGGCATGCAGGCGATGACGCACCAGCTCGGCGGTAAGGTGATTTCATCCACAAAACGGGAGTACGGGCACGCAGTTTTACATGTGAGCGACCGTCATTCACCGCTTTTTGCCGGATTGGACGAGTCCTTGACTGTCTGGATGAGCCACGGCGACAGCATTCTGGAAATGCCGCCCGGCTTCAAAGCCCTGGCACAAACCGAAAATACGCCAAACGCTGCCATCGGTAACGAAAGGGGAATGTACGGCATCCAGTTCCACCCCGAGGTAGTGCACACCCCGCAAGGGAAGGAAATCCTGAAGAACTTTGCCTACAATATTTGCGGCTGCAAAGGAAACTGGACCATCGGCAATTTTATTACTGAAAACATTGCCTCGATCCAGGAAACGGTAGGTAACGGCAAGGTGATCAGTGCGCTTTCCGGCGGTGTCGATTCATCGGTGGTGGCAAGTCTACTGCACCGGGCGATCGGGAATCAATTAACCTGTATTTTCGTGAACAACGGACTGTTACGGCGTGAGGAAGTGGAAAGAACATTCAATACTTTCCGTTTGAACATGGGGATGAATATCATTTACGTCGATGCCACCGAACGGTTTTTAAACCGGCTGAAGGGAGTTATCGACCCGGAACAGAAACGGAAAAACATCGGTTTGGAATTCATCAGTATTTTTGAAGAAGAAGCCATCAAACTGGGGATGGTGGATTTTCTGGCTCAGGGTACGCTTTATCCGGATGTTATCGAAAGCGCTTCATCCGGCAGCTCCGCTTCTGCCAAAATTAAAACACACCACAATGTCGGCGGGTTACCTGCCAAGATGAGATTGAAACTGATCGAACCGCTGAGATTTCTGTTTAAGGACGAGGTCAGAAAAGTGGGTCTGGAACTGGGATTGCCGGAAGAAATGGTCTGGCGTCAGCCCTTCCCAGGGCCGGGACTGGCGATCCGGGTTATCGGTGAGGTAACACCGCAAAAATTGGAAATTTTACGTTCCGCTGATTTTATTTTAATGAACGAAATAAAGAAAGCGAACCTTTACCGCCAGTTGTGGCAGAGCTTTACCGTGCTAACCGAAGTGCGGTCGGTGGGAGTGATGGGCGACCATCGAACATATGGCTATCTCGTGGGTATCCGCGCCGTCACCAGTGAGGATGCAATGACGGCGGACTGGGCACGTCTGCCTTATGATGTACTGGCACGCATCTCGAATCGGATTGTGAATGAAGTCCCGGAAGTGAACCGGGTTGTGTATGACATCACGTCCAAACCACCGTCAACGATTGAATGGGAGTAGGTCCTTTCGGACTTTGTCTTTAATTTCTGAAAAGGGAGATTCAATCTATCAGTCCCCTACGCTCTCCTTGGGAAGAGCGACGAATGTCTAAAAATAACTTTTCATGAGGAGGCCGCGATGAAAGTATTGGTTGTCGGTAATGGCGCCAGAGAACATGCTATTGTCTGGAAATTAGCCCAGAGTCCCAGGATAAAGGAACTTTATACCGCACCGGGGAACGCCGGCACGGCGCGGATTTCTCAGAATTTAGATATTGCCGCCAATGATATTAAGTCGCTGGCGAAGGCAGCGCAGCAGAAGAATATCGACCTGGTCGTGGTCGGACCTGAAGTGCCGCTAGCCGAAGGGATTGTCGACCATTTTGAAAGTCTCGGTATCCCTATTTTCGGCGCAAGTAAACTGGCCGCAGAAATCGAATCAAGCAAGGTTTTTTCTAAAGGCCTGATGCAGAAATACAACATTCCCTGTGCTAAAAGTGTCAGTTTTTCGGATTACGCGCAGGCAAAAGAATATGTACAGCAGCAAAAACCCCCGATCGTCATCAAAGCCGATGGGCTGGCAGCCGGCAAGGGTGTAGTTGTCGCCGCCACAATGGACGAGGCTTTAGCGGCGCTCAAAGATTTTATGCAGGAGAAAAAACTCGGCGGAGCGGCAAATCAGCTGCTGGTAGAGGAGTTTCTTCCCGGCAAGGAGATGAGTTATTTTGCTTTTAGCGACGGTATGACTGTTTTACCGATGGTCTCAGCCTGCGATTACAAACGAGTAAATGATGGCGATAAGGGCCCGAATACCGGCGGTATGGGCAGTTACAGTCCGCCCGCTTTCGATAGCCCCATATTGCAGAAACAAGCGATGGAAACAATTATGGCGCCAACGATTAAAGCGATGTCGCAGGAAGGGCGACAATACCGCGGCGTACTTTACGGCGGCTTGATGGTCAATAAAGAGATTGTAAAAGTACTGGAATTCAATGCCCGGTTCGGCGACCCGGAGACCCAGGTTATTCTACCCAGGTTGAGGACCGATTTGGTTGACATAATAATGGCAGTAATCAAGGGGAAATTAAACCAGATCAAGATTGAATACTCGAATGATGCCTGTGTCGGTGTGGTGATGGCTTCCGGAGGCTATCCGGGAAGTTATAAAACAGGGTTGCCGGTCAGCGGCCTGCTGGATGTGGATAGCGATATCATGGTGTTTCATGCCGGCACCAAGATTGGGGAAACTCCCTGGGAAGTGCTGACGAACGGCGGGCGGGTGCTGACGGTGGCGGCGATGGGGAAAACGATTGCACAGGCGAGAGAAAAAGTCTACAATAATATTTCGCGAATCCATTTTGACGGATGTCATTACAGGAAAGATATCGCATTATTTAAATCCTAAATCCGAATGTCGAAATCCGAAACAAATTCAAAGTTGTTAAATAATTGACAAATAAAAATAGTACAATTTTAAATAATTAGTATTTTGGTATTGTTTAGTATTTAGAATTTCGAAATTCGAATTTTGTAAACTGGAGGTTAAGATGGTCTTAGTTGGAGTAGTGATGGGTTCAAAATCGGATGCCGAGGCAATGCAGCCGACGCTGGATATTCTAAAAGAGATGGGCATCGAGTACGAAGTAAATGTGATTTCGGCGCACCGTACCCCGGATAAAGCCCGGCAGTACGGTCAGACCGCACGGCAACATGGGTTGGAAGTGATTATTGCGGCGGCCGGCGGCGCAGCGCATTTACCGGGGGTGCTGGCCAGCTGGACGACGATCCCCATTATCGGGGTGCCGTTAGTTAGCGGCGAATTGAAAGGTGTCGATGCGCTGTATTCGATTGTGCAAATGCCGGCAGGTATCCCGGTGGCCTGTGTGGCCGTGGGGGCGCCCGGTGTAAAAAATGCCGCTTATCTGGCAGCCGAGATTCTCGGCCTGAAATATGATAATATCAGAATGGCCTATGATGCATACCGGAAGAAACTGCAAGGAGACGGCAAATGATTGAGCGGTATTCACGACCGGCGATGAAAAAAGTCTGGTCAGAAGAAAACAAGTTTAATAAATGGCTGGAAGTTGAAATTGCAGCCTGTGAAGCCTGGGCGCAATTAGGGGTTGTTCCGCGCTCGGCGATACCGAAAATCAAGCTCGCCCGAGTTAACTTGAAGCGGATGGATGAAATTCTGAAAGAGACGCACCATGATGTCACCGCTTTCCTGAATACGATCGCGGAAAGCATCGGGGAAGAATCGCGATACATCCATCTGGGAATGACGTCGTCCGATGTCATGGATACCGCCCTCAGTTTGCAGTTGATCGAAGCTTCGGATATACTGGCGGACGACATCAAAGAATTAACGGCGGAACTGGCCGGATTGGCCATCAAGTATAAAAATACACCGATGGCAGGGCGGACTCACGGCGTCCATGCCGAACCGATTACCTTCGGGTTAAAACTGGCCATCTGGTTTGAAGAAATGAACCGCAACAAACACCGTCTGGCGGAAGCCAAGAAAATAATTTCTGTCGGTAAAATCTCCGGCGCCGTGGGGACATTTGCGACGTTGTCACCGCAGGTCGAAGAGAAGGCCTGCCATAAACTGGGACTGACACCGGCCCCGATTTCAAATCAGATCCTGCAGCGTGACCGCCATGCGCAATTTGTGACAACACTGGCAATCATCGCCAGCTCACTGGAAAAATTCGCCACCGAAATCAGGGCCTTGCAGAAAACCGAAATACGAGAAGTGGAAGAACCTTTCAGTCCCGGTCAGACCGGCAGCTCGGCAATGCCGCACAAGCGGAACCCGGAGTTGTGCGAGCGTGTTTGCGGACTGGCCAGACTGATGCGCGGTTACTCGGTAACTTCACTGGAGAATATTACATTATGGCATGAGCGCGATATCAGTCATTCCTCAGCGGAACGGATTATTCTGCCCGATGCCTGCCTGGCGCTCGATTACTCCATGAACGTCTTTACCTCGGTGATGAAAGGGTTAAACGTTTACCCGAAGAGGATGAAACAGAACATGGAAATTACCAGAGGCCTGTTATTCTCTCAAAGAGTTTTACTGGCACTGATTGACAAAGGGATGAGCCGCCAGAACGCGTATAAGATTGTGCAGCGTAATGCAATGAAGACCTGGCAGAGCGACACCAAGAAATTCATTAACTTACTCAAAGCCGATAAAGAAGTGATGGCGGTTTTAGCGGTCCCGGAACTGGAAGCGCTGTTCGATTACAATTATTACCTGCGCTACGTGGACGATGTTTTCCGCAGGCTGGGCTTGACCGACAAGCAGTGGATTGGGTAAGAAACCGAACCATTGCATCAACCGGTTTGACACTCTTCTGATGAATTAGCTACCATTAACTTAATGTTACGTGTTATTACCGGTACGGCCAAAGGTACGCATTTGAAAGTCCCGGCGACAGGTCTTCGTCCCGCGACTGACCTGGTACGGGGCTCGATATTTGCCATGCTGGAAAATCTGACCGATGATTGGTCACGAGTGCTGGATATTTTTTCCGGCAGCGGCGCTTTTGGAATCGAAGCACTGAGTCGTGGGGCGGATTGGGTGGATTTTGTTGACCGTGAACCACGGTGTTGTGCTATAATCAAAATGAACTTAGAGAAGACGAACTTCAGCGCACAGTCACATATCTACTGTATGCCTGCGGTGAAAGCTCTCTCGCTTCTTGATAAGGAGTACAGTATCGTGATCATGGATCCACCTTATCCGGACACTTCAATCCATGAGGTGGTGGAACAACTCGCAAGCTCGAAATTGATAAATCAGGATACAATAGTAGTAGTGACCCATTCGTCACGTTTTCCTTTGAAACCAAATTATGGAGTGTTGACTCAGTTTAAAGAACGTCGTCATGGTGACAGCACCATTTCGATTTACCATAAGGAGAATACAGCATGACAGTGGCTCTTTATGCCGGAACTTTTGACCCGATCACGAACGGACACCTGGATATTGCAGTCAGAGCATCACGTCTTTTTGATAAACTGATCATCGGTATTTATGACAGTACCGCGGGGAAACACATCCTTTTCACAACTGAAGAAAGGGTGAAAATGGCAAAAGAGGCAACGAAAAATTATCCCAATATTGAAGTGCAGTCATTTACCGGCATGACCGTCGATTATGCAAGAACAGTCGGGGCACAGACACTCGTTCGGGGATTAAGGATGTCATCCGATTTTGAGCGCGAATTTGAAATGGCGCTGATGAACAAAGAGCTGCGTCCTGATCTGGAGCTGGTGTGTTTGATGACAAGTTTACAGTATCAATTCCTCAGTTCCAGCCTGTTGAAAGAAGTGGCAAGTCTGGGCGGCGATGTGAACAGCATGGTACCGAAGAATGTTGCAAA
>JBKQML010000217.1:0-6063 GCA_052326545.1 Dehalococcoidales bacterium | reverse complement strand
CTGTCAACCCGGGGACTTGGTGCTGATAAAAAAGAACAGCGGTGCATTCTCAACTACCAACCTGGATGAGAGAATGAAAAAACTCGGGATCGATACGCTGGTTCTAATGGGTATTTATACGAGCGGCGCTGTCATGTCTACCCTCCGCTGGGGAGCGGACATAAATTATAAATTATACCTGGTCTCTGATTGCTGTGCGGACCGCGACCCGGAGCTGCATAAAGTCCTGCTGGAAAAGGTATTCTATCACCAGTCGACGGTTATTCCGGCTAAAGGGTTCCTTGAACTATTAGAAAAAAGTTAAACAAAGACTATTAATCACACCTTATGATGCGCACTATGCCGAGGTCAGGTTCCACCCAAATACCGCCATCGATCGCATCTCCATTGCGGCGCCGGTCAACGATGAAATTACCGTTATTATCGAAGTGGCCTTCATCCACCTTGAGCTGGTGAATAAGACTCTCCTGGTAGCGTTCAGCGACAAATGTGGCATCGAGTAATTTAGCGGGCGGCATTTTGGGCCGGAAGAAAACACGATATTTGGCCCCGAGGATATAAAACTCATTTCTGCTCGCCTGGACCAATAGACCCCGTCCCCGATCAAGGCCGGCAGGGCCGTTATTTTCCCCTTCCGGAACGATTTTCTTGTGTTGCCAGTCAGTGCCGAGGCGGCGTTGGGGACCATCGGCGAAAATAACGGCACAATAGTAGCCGTCGAGGTCCAGGAGTTGGGCACCGATATCTTCTTCCTGGACGATGGCATGCATTTTACCTGTGCCCTGGTACTTGAGTATCAACGGGATTGCTGATGCTAAGCACCAGTAGGTGTTGGCCCCGACACGGTATTCAGGACGAAGGTTGCCATTTTCATCGGCGATATTTTCGGTTCCGCTCATGCGGCTGTAACCGATAAGGTTGTAGTCCGCAATGGCCCGGAACAAGTTCAGGAAAGGCGGTGTTTCGGAGAAGAAGAGAGGGTTATCATCGCGGGAATAGGTAGCGCACATTGCATCCCAGAACCGGTGATTATAGGGTTTGATATCCGGAGTAATCATGTCCACATGCGGTGTGAACCACTTGAAGATATCTAATGTTTTACGAACCGCGCCGCCCGATGGATAGGTTTCCCCCGCCGTCATCCAGACCACATTGGCGCGGTGTATCTCCATCACCCAGACATTCGAGTACATGGGGATGTCATAAACAGCTTTGCCGGCGGCGGCGATACTATCGATATAATTAGCGATTGCCCAGGCTGACATAAACTCGCCGGCCGTCCAACCGAACAAATCAGACCAGGTGCCGGATTCTTTACTGCCGGCCTTTTGCCAGATGTTGTAAACCTCGCCCTTACCGCGTTTCTTCATTTCAGCGATTAGTTTGGCAGGTACCGGGCTATCAAATATTGCCTGAGCTTCAGGTCCATAATCGCGGTCACTGCCGAGGATACCGGGCTCGTTCTCAATCTGTAAACCGATAACGGTGTGCTCGATACTGTCTTTGGCCTTTAAATGGTTGCAGAAAGCGACGAAAGCCTTTTTATCGGCCTCTAAATTTTCCTGGCAGTGCGGAGAAAGAGTCCACAAATCCATGCCGGTAGGTGAAGTAACCCGTTTAAAGCGTTGCGGATTGGTCTTCACCCAGTCCGGGGCGTAGTCCATATTAGCATTTTTCCAGGTAGCGAACCATTCCAGAATCAGCTTGAGGCCATACCGGCGGGCGCTGGCGATGAGGTCATCGACCATGGTAAAGTCGAACTTACCTTCTTCCTTTTCGATGTGTTCCCAGTAGACATCGGTCCAGAGGGTGTTGCCGTGGAGCGCCTTGACCGCCCTGAAGGCCGGTTCGGACTCCTTGTCGTTATATGCATTTGATGTACCGGACTGGGCGCCAAGTGGAAAGAACGGCTTACCATCCACCATGAATACACGTTTCACAGTTGTCATAGAGAATGCCCCCTTATTAATAGATTCCCTACCTGTACATTACTAAATATATTTAAAAATGTTAAAATACATACAGGTAAGGCTGGCCGGGCCACTAACCCCGATTACTCCCAGGGCTCCGAACACGGGAGGGGCATCCTGTACAACACTTAGCTGTGAGCCCAACCACGAACTCACAGTACCCTGAATTCCCCTGGCCCGACCAGCCTTACGATAATTAGTCACTAAAATTTTTTTAACTTGCTAATTTTATCCTGCGATTAGCAAATAGTTTATCTACATGGGGTATGTGTATTTTAAATGATAATCCATATGGATAACTATCTAGATAACCGTCTAAATTAGCGAAATAATATCATTGAATCCTGAATTTGTCAATAGTAAATTTAATCGGGAATAATTAAAGGATAAAATACCATTTAAGGATTTTTAGCTATTATCATCCATTACAACTCGGTAGTGCCTCGCCGAAACAAGGCCTACCCGGGCTAGCTGGTTTGAATTATTAAGACCTGGAAATAGTGAGGGTACAATTGCCAGTTTGAAATTCATGGAGGCCGCAATCGGCGATGTTTCCTATGAAAAGCGCCGGAAAATAAGTGATGCCGTCTTGACTTATTGTGGACAGGATACCAGTGAGATGATTGATATTCTGTAAGAGTTGCAGGAACCGGCCAATTAATGAAAGAGACCAATGAAAGACTTACATTATGCCTCGGAAACCTCAATCATGGTATTTTCCGGTGCCATGATAAAAGCAACCCTGTGACCGGGGCTTACCTCAGTAATATCCTGCATGATTGTGGCCCCTTCGGCGACCGAGTTTTTTACCACGGTCTCGATGTCATCAGTTCTCACGCCTAAATGTTCCAGCCCGAAATGCTTGTGCGGATTGTCGGGAGGATCACGTTTATCAGGAGTATCCGGGGCCATTATCGCCAGTCTAGTTCCTCCAAAATCCAGAGAGACAGAAACACTACCGTTCTGATGAGTCCTGGTGCGGGTTATCTTTGCACCGAATACCTTTTCATAAAATGCTGCCAGTTTCATTGGGTCAAGAGTGACGATATGTATATGCTCAAGCCAAGTTTTTGCCAAATTGCACCTCCTGTAAGCACTTCCCCATCATTATATACTTTATATCCTTTTATACCCATTCATAAATCTGTTCCTAGATATAATAAATAAGTAAGGCTGACGGTGCCACTAACCCCGATTACTCCCAGGGTTCCGAACACGGGAGGGGACAACCACAAACTTAGCTTTGAGTCCAACCACGAAACTCACAGTACCCTGGATTCCCCTGTCAAGGCCAGCCTTACGATAATTGATTACAAAAAATTATCTTTCTATCGGTAAATGGTCTATCCACTTAAGATACTAATATTTTAGGTTTTATTCCATATGGATAACTACCTGGATAACTGTCTGATTAGCGAAATAGTAGCATTGATTATTAAATTTGTCAATACCGCCATTTTTAAGTTAAAACTCTGACTGTCGAAATCAAATATTCACTTTTCCATTGACAAGTAGTTTAGGTTACTATAGTATATCAGTTGGATAACTAGTTGGATAAAGACTAACTTTATGGCAGCAAGTTGACTTTGGAATATAGACTTGTCAATAATAATTGGGTAGTCGATGTCAAAGATAAATATACGAAGAAAATAAAACCCACGATTTTAGCGGATATAATCCTTTAGAGCGCACGCAAGAAATATCCATACTATCATTTAAAAGGAAGAACATTTAAATGGGAAAATCGAAAGTATCAGAATCTAATTTTGAATTATGGTTATCATTTGGTAAAGCACATCATTCCGTTGAGTTGGCCAGGCAGAAAGAATTAAATCAATACGGAATTCCTCATCGCCAGACTCATGTTTTACGTACCATAAACGATCTTGGGCCAAACGCGACATTAGCTAAAATAGCGAAGGAGGTTGACCGAAAACCTCATGTGCTTTCTTCACAGACAATATCCATGGAAAAAGACGGATTAATAAAGAGAATTAGAGCGACGCCTAAATCAAGTCTCTTGAAAATAGAACTGACTGAGAAGGGCCTTAAAATGATCAAAGCTGCCAGCGAGAGTAAATCATTCGATGACATATTTTCTTTTCTAACTGATAAAGAACGCCAAAAGATGAAAGCAAATTTTGATCAAATGGCAAAAAATGCTGAGAAATATATTACTGACTAAATTTCAAGACCAAATAAGCGTTGGCAGAACTGCATATATTGTTTTTGAAATACGGGAAGATGGCCAATTGGGGAAAAGTTATTAAAAACCGTTATACGGAGGCCATCGATTGAAACGCGCGTATATTGACACCCCTGAAGGGCAACTGCATTACCGCACCGGGGGAAGCGGTGAACCGCTCCTTTTGCTGCACAAGGTTGGCTTATCGTCTGATCAATTTACCGAAATGCTGCCCATTCTTGGGAAATACTATCTGGTTATTGCCGTTGATATTCTGGGATGCGGCAATTCTGACCAGCCCGTGTATAAATTTGGGCTTGAGGACTATGCCCGGAATACTATCCATTTCTTAGATGCAATGAAGATTAAGAAAACCAATATAGCAGGCCATCTTCTCGGAGCATCATTGGCGGTAGAAATAGCCGCAGCTTATCCTGATAGGGTTGAAAAGATTGTATTGTGTTCGTGCATTAATCTGGATCCGGCATTATATAAGAGGATGCAGGATGAATTTCGTGATAAACGGATGGAGTTTAGAGAGGACGGTTCTCACTTAACAGATTTGTGGAAATCAAAATACCGCATGTCCCGTCCGCCAATGAGCCTGGAAAATGTGCAGCGTACCGTAGTTGATTATCTTAGATCGGGATTGGGTACGAGAGCAGATGATTTACACCGGGCGTTGTTTGAATGGGAAATAGAAAAGCGGTTACCGCTGATAAAGAGCCCGACATTGCTTTTATATAATAGCGGAGACTCGGAGCTTTCCGGGCTTGAAGCTACAAAGAAGCTGATTCATAAATGTCAAACAAAAATTCTCGAGACAACATCTTCTTCCCCTTATTGGGAAAAACCCGAAGCTCTGTCACAGGCTATCATCGAGTTTCTAATGAATCCGTGAGTATAGTGGTTTTAGTTTGAATCTGATTCTAATATTAAATTTTTCTCAATAAGCACGCCGACGAAAAAAAGAACTTTCCTGATATTATGCGTTGCAGACTTGTTATCTGTTATTTTCTTCTTAAATCAGAATCATTGTATGTGATATCATTTCAATCCCGATAAATCAGTATTCATTTACTGTTTGATTGCTTTAACTTTGTCGTGGCTTTTGTAAAATGAATTTGCTTTATTAAATACCATCAAGCAATTGGCACCTGCAATCAATATTTTTAGGTTGATTCAAATGCTTGCCCTGTTTAAATACCAAAATTATTTTTAAGCTCGATTTTGCCGGCTCGATTATTGATTATTTGGTCTAAAGAAGTGACAAAATCCTCCCCGGTTAGTTCCCTTTGAGTCGCAACGAAATACCCGTAGGCCACAGGCCGGAGGTACTCAGCTCTGCGAGCTGATGTATTATGGCATTTAGCCGAAATGTACGCCCTTGCTGTAGTCGCAGCCGGAGCGAAGCGCAGGCTATAGCACTGAACAAAGTGATGTGTACTTCACGAAGTGTGAATGTAAGGGAGAGGATTAAAGGCCGAAGGTACTGAGCGCAGCGAATGCCGGAGGTCCTTTAGCTGGTCTAAAGTATAAAGGGGTCATTGTATACTTTACGCAGTAAATTTATATAAAATGTTTCCAAACTCACCACCCATAAATATGAGCTAAAACCTATCTGCTGATTGCCTGGTTCAGTACTCTCCCCGCTTTGTGAGGGAAAGCTAGAGAGAAGGGGCTCAAAAATAGTGACAAAATCCGCTTGACAGAATTAATTCACATGTAATACAATAATTTCACCGTTTGCTGTAGGCCGAGGCCGGAAGTACTTCACGAAGTGAACGTATGCGAGATACGAGAAACGCTCCGTCATGTTCTGGCCGCCGGGGTCATATGTGGGTTGAATTTGGAATCCCCATAATTTCTGACTGCACCAAACCGGACGGTAAATGTCCGTCAGAACCG
>JBKQML010000216.1:0-6979 GCA_052326545.1 Dehalococcoidales bacterium | reverse complement strand
CGAAAGCGACCATGGTGACACCCTTTTCTTTCGCCCGTTTGGCGACCAGAGCACCCACCATTTTGGAAACATCAACCTTCTTTTTACCGTCGGCTGCTTTCTTTATCTCTTCGTCAAGTGACGAAGCGGATACCAGTGTAATTCCTTTAGTATCGTCAATTACCTGGGCATAAACATTGGTCAGACTACGAAAAACACTCAGACGTGGTCTGGATTCTGTACCCTCCACCCTTCTTCTAATGCGGGTGTGCCGTCTGTCACGAGCTACCTTGCGGTTAAACTTTGCCATTTATTCTCTACCTCTACTTCCCGACTGCCTTACCCGCTTTACCAGCCTTGAGTTTAATCTTTTCGCCGGTATATCTTAAGCCCTTGCCCTTGTAGGCGTCGTGGGGTTTAATTGCTTTGATTTTCGCTGCCATTAATCCGACAGCTTCTTTATCGATCCCGGTTATTTTTAACTTAGTGGTACCGTCAACCGCGAAAGTGATGCCCGGCGCAGGTGAAACCTCTACCGGATGCGAATAGCCGACATTGAACACTACTTTATCGCCGGTTTTCTGGACTCTATATCCCACGCCGACGATATCGATGCCTTTCTCATAGCCTTTTGTTACGCCGATTACCATATTGGCAATCAGAGCACGCATTAAACCATGACGGGCACGAACATCTCTTTCGTCATTGGCACGCGCCACGACCAGGGTATTTTTTTCCATACTGAGCGAGATATCAGAACCCAAATTACGATGAAGTTCGCCTTTCGGTCCCTTCACGGTAACTTCACCATTTTCAATCTTTACCACTACATCTTTGGGAAGTGGTATCGGCAAACGTCCTACTCTAGACATACAATTTGCTCCTGTCTTTGCTTACCAAACATAACATAAGAGTTCTCCCCCGATTCCCTGATGCCAGGCCTGACGTCCGGTCATCACTCCTTTTGGAGTAGAGAGAATAGCTATTCCCATGCCGCCATACACGCGGGGAATCTCTTTTTTCTCAACATAGATCCTCAAACCAGGTTTACTTACCCGTTCTAATCCGGTAAGAACCGGTTGATTCCTATCTTGATAACTGATATATAATTTGATACTCTTGTGCGATTCTTCCCGAACGACTTCAAAATCTTTGATGAAGCCTTCTTCTTTCAGAATCCTGGCAATCGCCAGTTTCAATCTAGATGATGATACCAACACCACATCATGCCTTGCCATGGTGGCATTGCGTATCCGGGTCAGCATATCTGCAATTGGGTCAGAAATAGTCACCCTTGCCCCCCTTTGGTTAATAACCTTACCAGCTTGACTTTCTCACGCCCGGAATCTTGCCGGCTAAAGCAAGTTCCCGGAAACATATTCTGCACAGTCCAAACCGACGCATGTAGGAACGCGAACGACCGCATACCTGGCACCGATTATGCTGTTGCACTTCAAATTTAGGAGTCCGTCTCCATTTAGCAATTTCTGACTTTTTAGCCATTTAAACTCCATTAATCCTTACTGAACGGCATACCCAGCAATTCCAATAATAATCGACCCTCTTCGTCAGTCCTGGCAGTAGTAACAATTGTTATCTCCAGTCCACGAACTTTATCCACTTTATCAAATTCAATCTCAGGGAAAATCGTCTGCTCTTTCAAACCGAGGGTATAATTACCACGGCCATCAAAAGCATTCCTGGGTACACCCAGAAATTCCCGTCCGCGCGGCAAAACTACATTAATCAGCCGATCGAGGAAATCATACATTTTACCCTGGCGCAATGTTACTTTTAACCCGATGGGCATGCCTTCTCTTAATTTAAAGTTTGCGATGGACTTCTTGGAACGGGTCACGATCGGTTTTTGCCCGGTGATAATCGGCAAATCCTTTTCTGCTCCTTCCAGCGCCTTTGCATTGGCAACAGCTTCGCCTAACCCAATGCCGACGACGATTTTTTCCAGCTTAGGAACTTCCATGACATTTTTATAGCCTTTAACTTCCATCAGCCTGGGTAAAACTTCTTTGCGATACTTTTCTTTCAGACCAGCCATTATTCGATAACCTCACCACAAGCACGACAAATTCTTGTCTTTTTACCGTCTTCCAGGGTTTTGTAACCAATACGTACGGGATGGTTGCAACGATTGCAAAGCAGCATTAAATCCGATAAATTAATCGGCGCTTCCCGTTCAATAATTCCTGCCTGTTTCACCTGCGCTTTCGCTTTGCTGTGCGTCTTGATGATGTTTACGCCTTCAATAAGAGCCTGATGGTCTTTGGGATATACAAAGCGTACTTTTCCCTTTTTGCCTTTATCTTTGCCGGCGATAACCAGGACGTTATCATCCTTTTTTATTTTCATCGCCTGTCTCCTTACAATACCTCTGGCGCCAGAGATAGAATCTTCGTAAATAACTTTTCTCTTAGTTCTCTGGCAACAGGACCAAAAATGCGGGTTCCTTTGGGGTTATTCTTCTCGGTGAGAATCACCGCTGCATTATCATCAAATCTAATGTATGTGCCATCGGCGCGCCGCTGCGGTTTGGTAGTACGAATGACCACGGCCCGAACAACATCCCCGGCTTTTACAGAACCGCCGGGAACTGCCTTTTTGACGCTGCCGACAATGACATCACCGACATGAGCATATCTCCGGCCGCTGCCGCCGAGGATATTGACGCACATTACCTGTCGTGCACCGGTATTATCCGCCACTTTTAATCTGGTATATATCTCAATCACTTCATCTTACCCCAAGATTTATTCTTTCTTTTCTTCTTCCGGTTTAACTTCGGTTGCAGCTACATCTGCTTCATTGACAACTTCAACAGCAGTCTGTTTTGTTTCAGTTAATACCGAAGGAGTAGCAATTTCTTCGGGTTTAACCTCAATCGCCGCCGCTTTAATGATAATTTCTTCCACACGCCACCTTTTCTCTTTAGAGAGGGGGCGGGTTTCCACAATTTTCACGGTATCGCCAATCTGACATTCATTCTTTTCATCATGAACTTTATAGCGTTTTACCTTTTTGATGGTCTTTTTGTATAAGGGATGGTTACGATGGGATTCAACCAGGACAACCAAGGTTTTATCCATCTTGTTGCTCGCAACCTGCCCTACTTTACTTTTTAGAATTATTGTCATAGACTATACCCTTTTCTTCTGCCAATTAATGACAGATTTTCATACTTTGACCGGCATTACTGTCCTGCCAGCTCTCTTTCCCTGATGATGGTTTGTATTATTGCAATCTTTCTTCTGGCCCGTGGTATTTCCCGGTGGTTCACCAATTGTTTTGTCGATGCCTTTAGACGCAAATCAAAAAGTTCCCGGTTAGCCGTCTGAAGCTGTTTGATTAATTCCTCGGAGCTCATCGCTCGAACTTCGCTAACTTTCAACTGTCGTTAACTCCCTGGTCTTCGTGAGGCCGGCAAGACCACTTGTCTTCCTGGTAACAAACTTAGCATCAACCGGTAATTTGTTGGCCGCCAGACGCATGGCTTCTTTCGCGGTTGCCTCATCAACACCACCCATTTCAAACATGATACGTCCACGTTTTACCACAGCTACCCAATGATCCGGGGTACCTTTACCGGAACCCATACGGGTTTCCGCCGGTTTTTTGGTAATTGATTTATCCGGGAAAATACGGATATATACTTTCCCGCCACGGCGCACATAGTGTGTAATTGCACGACGCGCCGCTTCAATCTGGCGCGCTGTCACCCACACGGACTCTTCCGCCTGTAATCCATAATCACCAAACGTGACAACATCTCCGGACTGGGCGGTGCCCTTCCGGCGCCCTTTTTGAAACTTGCGGAATTTTACTCTCTTAGGTTGTAACATTAATATCTCCCTACTTTTCCGCTGTTGGTTCTTCAGTTACATCGGAAGGCGTTTTCTTCGCTTTTACGACTTTAGGTTTCGCCGTCGCCGATGCCGGACCGGTTTTCTTCGTTATATGCTTTTCTTCTGTTCCTTCTTCAGAAACAGTTTCCTCTACCTTTTCGGTTGTAGTTTTACGGGTTCTTTTAACGGCAGGTTTTCCTGCTTTGGCTTCTTCAATTCCGGCTGACGGTGTTTCCACAGTCTCGGCTGTTTTTTCGACCGCAGGCTTGCGAATTCTTCTCACCGTATGTTTTTCTGCAAGAGCTTTTGCTTGCTCTTCTTTTACAACGGTTATTTTCTCGGCTTGCGCTTCGTTAATAACTTGTTCCACAACTGCCGACTTAGTATCCACTTCAGGTGTTACCGCCGGTTGAGCAGATGCTTCGGTGGTTTCTTCTTCTTTTACCGGTAGTATTTCGCCTTTGTAAATCCAAACCTTTATGCCAATTCGGCCCATGACAGTTCTAGCTTCGGTAAAACCATAATCAATATCAGCCCGCAGTGTATGCAACGGGACACGCCCCTCATGCATGGTTACAGTACGAGCGATTTCAGCCCCGTCAAGACGACCGGCCGCACGGATTCTCATCCCTTTGGCTCCAGCTACAATTGAACGCTGTAAAGCCTGCTTTAATGCACGCCGATAAGCAACACGTCTTTCCATCGACTCTGCAATCGATCTGGCTACTAAATAAGCATCAAATTCAGGCTGTTGAATTTCTCGAATATTTAATTGAACTTTCTTCGAAATCAGTTTCTCTAATGATTTCCGCATTTCATCGACACGCTGTCCGCCGCGGCCGATAAGAATACCGGGCCGCGCCGTGTGAATGGTCAGGGACACATTATTTGCCTGACGGTCAATCTCAACAAGCGACACACCCGCTTCGGGATACATTGCCCGGATGGCTTTACGAATTCTCAAATCTTCCTGTAAAAAAGTGACGTAATGCCGGTCGGAATACCATTTAGAATCCCAAGTTTTAATAATCCCCAGCCTGAAACCAACCGGATGAACCTTATGTCCCATTAGCCCTCCTGTTCCCCAACAACGACAGTAATATGACTGGAACGCTTCTGTATCGGGCTGACGCGGTGACGGGAACGCGCCTTATACCTTTTCAGAATCATTGCCTCATCAGAGTAGATTTTAAGAATTTTTAAATTTGCGCCGGCCATATTATGCGCCGTTTCGGCATCTGCCACGGCTGTTTGTATCAGCTTGGCGACAATACGAGCATGCGGTGAAGAAGCAAATTTAAGCATTACCAACGCTTCTTCAACACTCTTACCGCGTACCATGTCAATCAGCAGCCGCATCTTACGCGGTGAGGTTCCTGTATTCTTAGCAATCGATTTAACTTCCATTTATCTCCTAGGTAGCAGTAGCTTCAGTCGCCGGTGCGGCTTTCTTGGGAGCTTCTTCCTCCTTGATAGTATGCCCTCTGAAAGTGCGTGTTGGAGCGAACTCACCCAATCTGTGACCCACCATGTTCTCAGTGATATAAACCGGTACATGCCTTCTGCCATCATGGACAGCAATCGTCAACCCGATAAAATCAGGGATTATCGTGCACCAGCGAGACCATGTCTTAATGACAGTTTTTTCGCTGCTGTGGCTGACTGCCTGCGCTTTTCTCACGAGTTTTGCGTCTACTGCTGGTCCCTTTTTAGTTGACCTTGACATAGTTTACTTCTTCCCTCGACGCCTGATAATCATCCCGTCTGAATATTTTGTCTTACGCGTCTTATAACCCAGTGCCGGCTTACCCCAGGGGGTCTTTGGTCCCGGCATACCAATCGGAGTTTTACCTTCACCACCCCCATGTGGATGGTCGCGAGGACTCATTGCCGAACCTCTAACAGTCGGGCGCCAGCCCATTAAGCGCTTCCGCCCTGCTTTCCCGATATGAATTCCCTGGTATTCTACATTGCCGACCTGACCGATTGTTGCCGTGCATTCCGCCCGGACAAGTCTCATTTCGCCTGAAGGCAGACGGATGTGCACTTCCTCTCCCTCTTTTGCCAGAAGTTGAGCTGCGCCCCCGGCGCTGCGAACCAATTTTCCGCCGTTTCCTTTGATCAATTCAATATTATGTATCATTGTACCGGTAGGAATATTTTTCAAAGGCAAGGTGTTACCGGGTTTAATTTCCGCGGTTTCTCCGGAAAGAATCGTATCCCCTACCTTTAAACCAACCGGTGAGATAACATACCGTTTTTCTCCATCGGCATAAAATATCAAAGCAATATTGGCCGAACGGCCCGGGTCGTATTCAATTGCAGAAACTTTGCCGGGAATCCCGACTTTGTCCCGTTTGAAATCAATAACCCTGAGTAATTGTTTTACTCCACCGCCCTGATGGTGAACAGTAACCTTACCTTCGTTATTTCTGCCGGCTCTCTTCTTCTTGTAGAGTACGAGTGTTTTTTCAGGATAACCTTTAGTAATCTCTTCATTGGCAAGAGTACTGGCATCCCGTCTACCAGGAGAAGTCGGATTATATATCTTTATTGCCATTTATATTCCCTCGTTTGCCTTATAAACTCTCAAACAATTCAATCTTGTCGCCTTCTTTGAGGGTAACAATTGCTTTTTTCCAGGGTGAAGTGACGACGAGTCTTCTACCAACTCTCTTTTCCTTGCTGTGGATGGTGATAATATTTACCCCCGTCACCGTTACTTTAAATGCTTCTTCCACGGCATTTTTTATCTGCATTTTGTTAGCGCGCCCGCCTACCTCAAAGACATATTTGCCACTAGGCTGAAGGGCCGCATTTTTTTCAGTGATCAGAGGGCGCTTTAAAATTTCATGCAGTTGCATCGTTTTCTTCTCCAGATGAATTCTCACCCCACAACTGCTCTGCTTTACGCACTGCGTCTATTTCCATTAGCAGAGTGCGATGCGAGATAATATCCACGACGTTTAGCAAATTAGCCGGTAATGTATTAACGCCTGGTAGATTGCGGGCTGATTTTACTAAATTAACATTGCTCTCCCCGGTTACTACCAGCGTGGTATTATCCACCTCCAGTGCGTCGAGAATTCCAGCTACATTTTTCGTTTTAATTTCGTCAAGTTTTAACGATTCCATGATTTTCA
>JBKQML010000215.1:0-6741 GCA_052326545.1 Dehalococcoidales bacterium | reverse complement strand
GATGTACCATCGAAACGTAAAACTCCGTCTGAATTTGCCCCGCACCAGATGTCCCCTTTGTCATCAGCGGCGATGGAGACAACGTAAGGGACCGGACAGGTATAATTTTGCCAGGTTTTGCCATTATAGCAATATAATGTGCCGGGGGCAGCGCACCAAATATTTCCTTTGCCATCTATTGTGATTGATTGGACTTCGGAATCGGTCGGCGCCATTTCGATTTTTTGCCATGTTTTCCCGTTATAACGGTAGAGATAAGTAGTGGCAAAATCGGTGGTATCCTGAAACCATAAATCATCATTTTTATCTGCACCGATAAAACTGATAGTCCCTTGAGGGAACCCGGGAATATCCCGGCGGTCTACCCATGATTTACCGTCATAGCGTTGAATGCTTTCCGAACTGATTGACCAGAGATTATTATTTTTGTCTATCGCAATTGCGGGTGATTCATTGATTTGAGTTCCATCCGGACCTTTTATCTCCTGATATTTGCCGTTAAAGAGATAAATACTGCCGTCACTCATGCCGACATAGAGCTTATTTTTACTATCGAAGGCAACGGTGGTTACACCAATTGGCGCTGAACTATCAATATTAATACCAGGTAAAGTTTGCCAGGATTTACCATTATATTTAGTGATTCCTCCGGTTACAAAACCGCCAACTGTTACAAACCAGAGATTACCGGTATTATCCTGAGTCATGCCAATGATGTAATTGGATGGCAGTCCATCCAGTATCGTGAATTTTTGATAAGCGCCGGTAGTCATATTCCATTCTACAGTCCCGCCTTCCGTAGCTGCCCAGAGATCGTTTCCCTTGACCAACACCTGTCCAACTGTATTGCCATCGGTATAGGTAGACCGATCGGCTTTGTTATCGATGGAGATAGTATTCGTCACAGAATTTCTTTGACAGCCTTGTAAAGACACCGTAATTATTATTGCCGCGCCTAACAGAAGAAACCACCTAAAGAGGTCAATAAAAATGGGTTTCCCCGATATCCGCTTCATTTTCTTCTTTCCCATCCGTTACCAAACGTCCTTTATTATAAATACGAAAAGAACGGAAAAACTTTGCAGTGATTATTGACATAATAAAAAATAATTATTATTAATGGCGGAAATCAGGGCTACGGTTTATTGGGTACCTTAACCGCTTGTTCAGCACTAAGGAATTCCTTTTAACGATCGCAATTTCTTTTCCAGCTCGGCAGTGCCGGGCTCCACAAGCACGGAGTTATCCGGGAAGACGATGGTGGGGACGCTCTTAAAGCCGCCGCTGATTTTTTCCACGTCAGCAGCTGCCTGTTTATCATTATCAATATCGATCCAGTCAAACGGGATTTTGAGTTTGTTGAATACCTGTTTTGCCCGCGCGCAATCCGGGCACCACGACGTGCCGTAAATCTTAATTGCTGCCATTATCATTTCACCTCTGGTTATTTGTCCACAATTAAAAGTGCCTGATATTTCCGTTCCTGTTAGCCGGTTAGCTCAATATTACCGCTTTACGCAACTTTGTTAAACCACGGGACCAACCGCCAATAAAAAAGGCCGTGCCATTAACGGCACGGCCTTTTCATTTTTCTGCAAACAGGGAGGGCAATTACATCGCGGTGTAGCCACCGTCAACGATGATATCGCTGCCGGTGGTAAATGAGGCGGCGTCGGAGGCCAGATAAACGGCGGCGCCGGCCAATTCCTGCGGGTCGGCCATGCGTTTCATCGGGGTCAGCGATTCCCACTGCTTAATCATTTCCGGAGCGGAAAGACCGGTCATTTCAGTCCGGGTATAGCCGGGGCTGATGGAATTGACGCGGATGCCATAACCGACCCATTCGACGGCCAGGCATTTGGTTAGCAGAATCACACCGGCTTTCGCCGCATTGTAATGCGCCTGTTTCTGCGGATAATTGGCGACCGTGCCGGACATCGAGGCGATATTGATGATGCTGCCTTTCTTTTTAGGAATCATGATTTTCGAGGCCGCCTGACAGCAATAGAACACGCCTTTAAGGTCCGTATCAACCACAAAGTCGAGGTGTTCCTGGGGGGTGGTTTCCGCAGCTTCGTGAATGCAGACACCGGCATTGTTAATCACGATGTCCAGCCCGCCTAACTGTTTAGCTAAAGCAGCGAAGGCCTTTTCGACATCATCTTTTTTAGTGACATCGCCCTGAAAAGCATATGCTTTATTGCCCTGTTTTTTTATTTCACCGACGACATTCTGCGCATCATCGATATTTTTCTCGAAAATCCCGATATCGCAACCGGCCTCGGCCAGCGAAATAGCCAACACCCGGCCGATACCGCGCCCGGCGCCGGTAACCAGCGCTTTACGTCCTTCCAGCTTAAATAGATCTACAATAGTCATAAAAGTCCTCCTACAATTCTTTTTAAAATATAACCAGAATTTTGGTAATTGTCAAAGAATCAGGGCGGTCATACATTACAAGTGCGTTCGTAAGTATTTCTCTTAAAGCTCAAGGTTCCAAACCTGACCCTACAGTTCGATACTTTTTTGATGCTAATTCAGGGAAACAGAGGGCTACTTCAAATCGTGTCATCGCATCCCGCTTATTCCAGGTCAGGTGAGCTCAGGGTCTGAAATAGCTGGTAGTAAACGCCCTGTTTGGCCATGAGTTCGTTATGGGTGCCGGTCTCGACAATTTTGCCTTCTTCGAAAACAACAATGCGGTCCGCATTGGTCACAGTTGAGAGCCGGTGGGCGATAATGATGCAGGTGCGCCCCTGCGCAATGCGTCCCATCGATTCCTGGATAATGTGTTCCGTATTCGTATCGACGGAGGAAGTGGCCTCGTCCATGATTAATATTGAGGGGTCGGTCATTATGGCCCGTGCCAGACAGACGAACTGGCGTTCGCCGCCACTCAGATTCTGGCCGCGTTCGCCGACAACCGTATCATAGCCGTGTTCCAGCCGCATGATGGCATTGTGGACGCCGGCTGTTTTTGCCGCCTGCACCACCTCTTCATGAGTGGCTTCGGGACGGCCGAACCGGATGTTTTCCTCGATGGTGCCGGAGAAAAGGAACGGGTCCTGCTGCACCACCCCGATTTGCCGCCGCAGCGACTGCTGGGTGACGGAATTGACGTTGTGTCCATCGATGAGCACTTCGCCACTTCTGGTTTCATAAAGGCGGGTGATAAGGCTGGCGAGGCTGCTCTTGCCGGCGCCCGTCCGCCCCACCACGGCCACTGTTTCCCCGGCTTTGACACTAAAATCGACATCATGCAGCACTTCGGCACCGGCTTCGTAACCAAATCTGATATGCTCGAGGTTGATATCGCCTTTGATTTTGGGCATTTCCACGGCACCCGGTTTATCCTTGATTTCCGGTTCGACATCCAGCAGCTCAAAGATACGCGCCCCGGAAGCCATCGCCTGCTGCAGGTCGGTATATAAACTGGTGATATCCTGAATCGGGGCAAAGAAACGCTGAATGTACAGCAGAAATGCCAGCATCACACCGGCGGTGGTCTGGCCGTGCAGGACTTCCAGACCGCCGAAGACCAGTACCAGGCAGAAACCGGCATCGGTCAATATCTGCACGATAGGCATCATGAACGCCTGCATTTTGGCGGCGGAAATATTGGCATCCAGGTTGGCTTTGTTGACCGCGTTAAACTGACGGGAATTTTCTCCTTCCCGGGACATGGCCTGCGTGACCCGGACGCCAGAAATACTTTCCTGCAAATTATCGTTGACGATCGCAATCGCCTGCCGCACCCGGATAAAGGCGATGCGGGCATGTCTCCGCCAGATGAGCATGGCAATCACCAATGCGGGGACCACACTGAGCGTGATCAGCGCCAGCTTAGTGTTCATGATTAACATCACCGCGGCGATGCCGATAAGCGTTACCGCATCAGCGGCGAGATAGATAATATCCTGGGTCAGCAGTGTTTCCAGATCGTCAACATCATTCTGTACGCGGGACATGACTTTCCCAACCTTGTTATGGTCGAAGAAACTCATCGAAAGCTCGTGCAGGTGGTCGAACATCTGGATGCGCATCTTGAGCAGGATGCCCTGACCGCCGTAAGAAAGGAACAGTGTCTCCAGGTATTGCCCGGCAAACATCAGTAACGCCAGGGCGACATATACCAGGACGGCGATATTGAGCCCGTTAAGGTTATGGTTTTCGATGTAATTATTGGTGACAATGGCGACCACGAACGGAATGGCGATGTTGGTAACGGTACGTAATATCGTGCCGATGCCGGCCAGCGCCAGATATTTTTTCACCCAGGCCATGTATTTCGGCAGTCGTTTGATAACCTTGAGATCATAGACTTTGCCGAGGACATCATCTCTATCCGCGGCATCAAGGGAGCTGCGCAGCCGTCCGGCCATGCCGCCGGGTCTTTGGCCGGCCTGGCCGCCGCCGTAAAAACCACCGGTACCGGGGCTGTACATGCTTATGCCTCCTTCGGGTTTACGCCGTAGTCTTGAGTCGATGCCAGTTGCGACAGGTATGTCTGGCGGTAGAGCGTACTGCCGGCCATGAGTTCCTGATGTTTACCCCGCTCGACGATTTGCCCGTCTTTGATTACCAGAATCAGGTCGGCATTGGTGATAATCGGCAGGCGGTGACTGATTATGAACGTGGTACGCCCCTTGATGAGCGCATCGACTGCCCGCCGGATGAGACGCTCGGTTTCCGCATCGACGCTGGAAGTGATTTCGTCGAGAATCAGGATACTGGGATTTTTGAGGATGGCACGCGCAATCGTCACACGCTGTTTTTCCCCGCCGGAAAGGGTGTGGCCGCGTTCCCCCACCCACGTTTCGTAGCCGTCCGGCAGGCTCATGATAAAATCGTGGATTTGTGCGGCTTTAGCGGCCGCGGTGACCTGCTCAATGGTGGCGTCCGGCACACCATAAGCAATGTTATTCCGGATTGTGGTGGAAAAAAGGAAAACGTCCTGTTGGGCGGTGCCGATGTTTTTACGCAACGAGGCGAGGGCAATATCCCGGATGTCGATGCCGTCCATGGTGATGCGGCCGCTGGTCACATCGTAGAACCGGAGGATGAGGTTGATAATTGTGCTCTTGCCACTGCCGGAAGCCCCGACCAGCGCCACCAGCTGCCCCGGTTCGACACTGAAATTAATCGAATGCAGCGCCGGTGCATTTTCCGCATAGCTGAAGCTGACATCTTCGAAAGACACTTTGCCTTTCAGTTTATCCAGAACAATTGCATCCGGTTTATCTTTGACCTGGGATTTGGTATCGAAGATTTCAAAAATACGTTCACCGGCAGACATCGAGCGGGAATACATGTTGGTGACCATCCCCAATGCTCGAATGGGCATGGCGAGCATACCGAGATACATGATGAACTGGACTACGCCGCCAATGGTCAGATTGCCGGCGATCACCTGGCGTCCGCCGTACCACAGTACCAGCGCCGTCGGGGCGCCGATGAGAAAAACCATCAGCGGGGTGTTAAAAGCCACGATGTGTGCCGCATCGATTTGCTTGTCGAAAAGCTTTTTGGAATCATCCGCGAATTTTTTACCCTCAGCCTTTTCCTGGGCGAAACTCTTCACGATTCTGACGCCGGTCAAACTCTCCTGGAGAGTCGTACCGAGGGAGGCAATCAGCTGCTGCACTTTCAGCCAGACCGGCCTCAAATGGCGGCTGGTAACGACAGCCCGGTAGGCCATCAGCGGAACAAAAGCCAGCGTCATCAGCGCCAGTCTCCAGTCGAGCGAAATCAGAAGATAGGAAATCCCTACTGCCAAAAAGAGTGTCTGGAATATCTGCAGCAAGCCCATGGCGATAAATGTCCTTACCGCCTCGATATCGACGGTGGCCCGGGACATGAGCTGGCCGGTCTGAGCTTTGTCGAAATAGGCGAAACTCAGTCCCTGCAAATGGTCGTAAAGGTGATTTCTCAGGTCGAAAGCTACACGTTGCGAGATGACCTGCGTGTAATAGCGGTTGCCGTAACCGGTGATGCCGCGGAGGGCGCTGGAAGCGATGATAATGCCGGCAGCGATAATCAGGGTAGCGGCGCGCCCGGAACTGAGCACCGTATCGATGCCGTCGCCCAGCATTTTAGGAATCACCAGACTGAAGACGGTACTGGCAGAAAGACACACGAAGGCTAATATCCACATCGCCCAGTGTTTTTTCAGGAAACCCATTAAACGGACAATAATTTTCATTTACGCCGGCTCAGTCCGAACAAGGCAAACGAGCGAGCTTTTTAAACTTACTTCAACCTGCATGGAGCAGACTGTGATACTGCAGATTGAGGTAAAAGGAAGCCGCTTGCTGTCTTTGTTTAAATATTGATTCAAATACTATCGTAGCATAGTATCTAATGTCGGTGCAGAACAGGGGAAATTGAAACCAGGAAATAGTTCGATGGATGGTGAGAGTTGGTTCGCGGACCTATTCCCAAAACATAAAGAGCCTCTCAAATCCTGAACAATACAAAGGGCTTCTATACTCTGCTATATTTTAAATTTATACTAATTCCAAATGGCAGAATTAAGTAATTCGATTTAAAAAGCAGGAATTTGTTTGGAGCTTGATAATTGTTATTTTTTAAATTTAGGTGGTAATGCCGTGATGCGGGGATGATGGTGGGCAGTAGTGGATTTGAACCACTGACCCCTTGCGTGTGAAGCAAGTGCTCTAACCCCTGAGCCAACCGCCCTAAATCAATCCTATTTTAACCCAAAAATTCAGCTTTGTAAAA
>JBKQML010000214.1:0-5433 GCA_052326545.1 Dehalococcoidales bacterium | reverse complement strand
AATATAAAAATAAACAGCCCTGAATATTTTCGATTATTGTGTTACACTTGTTGGGCAATCGGCGGAGAAAGAAACAATGAAAACATTAAAATTACCGGTAGTCATTACGCAGGATGAAGATGGGTACTATTTAGTCGAGGTTCCGGTCTTACCCAGTTGTTTCACGCAGGGAAAAACAAAAGCAGAAGCGATTGAAAACCTTAAAGAAGTGATACATCTTTGTTTGGAACATTTAAAAGAAGAGGGGAACCCATTGCCGGAAAAATACTTTTTGGAACAGATTGAGGTTGCGATTGCATGACAAAACTCCCGGTGATTTCCGGCGAGGAGTGTACTAAAGCGCTGCAACGGCTGGGATAGAAAGTTGAGCGCACGCACGGAAGTCATGTTTGGATGGTTTGTTCCGGACGTCAACCCCTGCCGGTTCCGAAGCACAAGGAACTTGGACACGGTATCCTCCGAAAAATTATCAACACGGCAGATATCAGTGTTGATGAATTTGTTAAGCTGCTAAAAAGCTAGCTTTATTACAATAATGGTTCAAATCCAACCCCCGCTACCACACATTTCTATCACACATTGATAACAAAGAGAGCAATTTTCTAATCAAAACGGGATGATATCTGGAACTCTTTCGGCAGTAAGAAACTTTTCAATGACCTTTGCCTGGATTTCTTAAAAAGTACTCTTATATCGCGCATCTTGTCACATTAAATATTATTTACATTTCAAAAAGGTGTTTCAGGTTGTCTGTTACTTCTTGTGCCGGCGTCCCAGATTTCGGCGCACAAAATACCCAATGGCTATAATAATTATCGTAGGTATCACTATTACGAGAATATGTTGTGTACTCATTTCCTGCCTGTTAAAAAGAGCCTTTTATTACGTCCATTTCGTCAATATCTCTTCCCTCTGAAATGTCCTCGTGCTCAGAAAGAAAAGAATGATGTCTACGATAAAGGCAGCGCCGGAGATGATCCAGATAGTACCGGTATTCAGCTTTATTATGCCGACTTCGGTGGCCACATAGATAAATAACAGGGGGATTGCGATCAAAACCCCCTGCAATTGGGCGGCGCGAGGGTCAGTGGCCCTCGCAGAAACTATGACGCTCCACTCCACGGAAAGGACGGACATAAGCGGCATTAATATCAGGAGAAGTATCCCGATAGTCCAGTTGGGGAAATAGTAATGGCCCAGGGTACTGTGGGTTACCAGGTCAGCTAACACCATAAAAACGACAGAGCCAATATAGAGGGTACCGATAGAAGGAATGAAGGCGCCGATACCTTTGCCGAGAAGAAGTTCGCTGTCCGTGATGGGTGCCGCCAGAAGCGGTTCGAGACTTTTCTCGACCTTTTCACCGACCAGACTGTAAGACGCCAGGAGTGTAGGTATTATTGATGCCCCGATCGCGAAGAAGAAAGCAAAGGCGTTCATTAAATCTGTCAAGTGTTGTGTGCTGAGGAGAGCCCCCTGTTTTGAAATCACTAAGTGAAGCACAAAAGGAAGCCCGATACCGATGATAATGGGGAATATAACCAGCGAATAGATGGTGTACCTTTTTCTCAGAAATACCCTTATATCCTTGGCAGCCACAATCCATGATTTCGAAGTTCTCATTTTGTCTCCTTTACAATCTGCAGGTAGACATCTTCGAGCGTAGGAATATTTTGCGTGACTCCCCGTATCTGGCCACCGGCCTTAGTAATGGCGGCAATTATGTTCGGATTTTCTCTATCCGGATCCATGACGTCGATGATTAACTTATTTTCGGAGACTTCAATTTTGTTCGGGACAAGCTTTTTCAAGGCTGCGATTAAAGGTTCATTTACTTGAGCCAGCCTGATTTCTGTTTTGGGTCTGGAAAGAGATTCTCTTAGCTGTTCGGGAGTACCGATGGTCAAGAGCTTCGTTTTTATTATGCCGATCCGGTCGCATATTCTCTGGGCTTCATCGAGATTATGAGTATTTAGAAAAATGGTACTGCCTTGTTTTTTAATTTCCAGGATGAAATCGCGAACAGTCTTTGCAGATTCAGGATCAAGGTTGGCAGTAGGCTCGTCCATGAATAATATTATTGGCTCGTGAACCAGGGCACGGGCTAATGCCAGTTTCTGTTTCATCCCTTTGGAAAAGGAGCCTGCCCGGGTGTCTTTTCTTTCCCATAGGTCAAGCATCTTGAGAAAGCGCTCGATGTTTTCTCTCCTCGGTCTTTCCGGGCATTCATAGAGCTTCCCGTAAAAGTCGAGATTTTCAAAGGCCGTCAAATCATAGTAAAGGCCGACGTTGTCCGGGACCAGACCGATAATCTTCCTGATTTGCAAGGAATCATCTGCCTTGCCGATGTGATAGTCGCCTATTGTGGCCTCGCCGCCGGTCTTTGAGATAAGACAGCAAAGCATCCTGATGGTGGTTGTCTTACCGGCGCCGTTCGGTCCAAGAAAACCAAAAACCTCGCCTTCATCCACATTGAAGGTTAGTCCTTCGACCGCGGTGACTTCGCCGAACTTTTTAGTCAGGTTTTCAATAGTTATCATAACTTTTCACCAAAGCCATCAGTAATATTTACTTTTAGTGTATAATGGGCACTGTTTCCATTATACTCGCTAAACTGATTAAGTTAAATTAGAATGCATATTTTGTAGATGCCCTGTTCCGGCAAAATGATTCGTATTAACCTTTTTCTGGTATCATAAAACAAAGGCAAAAAGTTCTGTCTATTGTACAACTTGCGCTACCAAATATTAAAGCAAGAAAGCCCCTTACAATAATAAATGTAAAGAGCTTTCCATGTTAAATGACACTAATCCTATTCTTCTCTATTCCAGATACAAGGGCGCAGACGGCACCGCAGGCAGTCTATACAGGCTGACTAAGCACGATAAACCTCCAGCTTGCTAAAATCATGCCGATAATAAATAGCCCCATGCTGATGCATAACAATATCCATTTGAGCTTTACGGTTTTATTATGTTTACTTCTAATATCCGATGGAGAAATTGATACCACGGTAGACATCATTGGTACAAAAGTAAACATTGCTACCGCTCCACCCAGAAGCCACACAATAATCGGGATGACACTTAAAAAATTGAGGTCTTTTTTAGTGGTGGCGCTTATTGCCCCCATACCGGCCAAATATAAGGTAGTAATCGTAGCGGGGAAAGCAAACAATACTTTTGCCGCGTCGCTCTGCAAGGTGATGGATGATTTCCTCTGGTCTAAATTAAGCGCAATCCAATTCTCTTCATCCGCAGTCGGAGGACGTCCATTATATAATTTTTCTTCGTTATCAGCGGCTTTCTTTGCCCCATTCCCAATATCAGATTCTCTTACTATAGGGTCACCTGGCAGGTATCCTTCAAAATTATCGATGATGTTTACCGCCGCACACTGTTTGTATTCTTTTTTCTGCGTTTTTTCATCAATAACTTCCAGAACGAATGGACATTCGTACCTGACGGTGGGGCCTTTGTCCTTTATTAAAATCTTGTTTACTTTTCCTTCAGGACTGTAACTTGCACTAAATGTATTTTTACATTTCCAGCACTTTATTTTTACTATCCTTTGTTCCTGTTCAACCATATTATTTCACCAATATGCATGTAATCTATTAATCTTCGACCTTTAAACAATAACTATAAATCAGGTTTGTGTGCTCTTCTTGCGGGTTTTAATTTTTCACCCTTTTTCATAATGGATGCAGAAAGCAGAGTTGGAGGGATACGCTGTAACTCTTTTCTCGCGATTTCAACCGCTTTAACAGCGGTTTCATTGCTGTTGGACTCATACGCAATCATATTATCAGCATGATTGTTCATGTTGATAACAGGCGGTACTTCCGGTTTATTCGTCTTAAATGCCTGCCGATTGCCAGAGGAGTTCATGTTTGTAATTGGTCCAGTATGCTGTGGAGGAGATGCAGATTGATTCCCGGTTTGTCTTCTTGCCATACCTTATCCTCCCTTTTTTATTCCTTTTTCATTCCTGTATGAACTTATATGATATTTTACTCTCTTTTATACTTTTGTCAAATATAAATTATTTCAACCTTATACAAACAAGAATTTTACTAAATGCGAGCTACCAAACCCCTCACATCAGTAATTCCACCCAACTACCAAATGCCAAATTAGAACGAATAGAGAGTCATCGAAGTTTTATTAGAGTTGAGCTTTTTTGTTTTTGACACTGCCGGTTCTGTGGTTGTAATTTAATTTAGAATATAATTGTAATAGAGATTATTAAATCCGGTTATGAGAGGTAGATAAATGAGAGGAGGCAGATTTGGTGGAATGGGGCGTGGTGGTTTTGGAGGCGGAATCAGCGGCGGAGGGATGGGTGTCAATCCCCTGATAGGCCTCGCCGGCTTGGGAATGTTCGGGATGATGATGCGTACTCCGAGAATGGGGAACATGGGTAATCAGAAAAGGCAGACGCAGGGGCAGGGGAAGATTAAAATAGCGGCGGCTAATGGCGGAGAAAATTGGAAAATCGGCAGCACGCAAACCATCTCGTGGACCGCGAACGGTTTAAGCGGTAATGCTACGATTGAACTGGCCCGCGACGGCGGAAAGATCTGGGACACCATCGTAGATTCAACGCTGATTACGGGAAGTAAAACCTGGGAAGTGTCAGGGCCGGCCACCAGGCAGGCCAGAATACGGGTGGCGAGCGTTTCCAATAACAATATTTACGGCGTCAGCGCCAACGATTTCACGATATCAGATTGACGACGGTTTGTTTTGTGACGATTAACACAATGTTAAGAAACGAAATATTTATTAAGGAGATGTAAAGTGGAAACACCTGAATTTGATACATTCAAAAAAATTGAAGAACTAGAAGAGCATTTTAAAGGAACACCGGCGCAAAAAGACGCGCTCATTCTGGCAGTCGCCGGACTGGAAACAGCCTTTATCACTGCCAGTCTGCAATCGCCGACTTATGCCAGACAATACAAAGACCAGTTAATGGGCACGTTAAAACAGGTTGGTCTGAGCAGTAAGTGGTTCGCTGCAATTGACTCGGATTTGACGGGGATGTGCGACCATCTTGAGAAAACAATGAACCCGGATACGAAATAGAATAAAGACACCAACAAAGTTTTCGTAATACTCAAACTAAAAAGCCCTCGAACTTTTAGTGAATTCGGGGGCTTTGTTTTTTCTGCTACAAAATTTTTACCTAATTTCCTGACAACTGGGGCAGACTTATTTTATTTAATGGTTTTTTCAGGTGCACATTTAGCCTTTTTATGGCGTCGCCGTAACGTCGACGTGTTATTGTTTTACTGAGTCTATTTAAGGTGAGTAGTTATTCTCATTGATAACTTAGGTGTTCAATTTTGTTGTTGTCGACATAGTCGCGCAGGCCCAGCACGCAGGCGGAATAGTCGGCCTCGTCGCCCTCCTCGACGACCTCCCTCGG
>JBKQML010000213.1:0-5092 GCA_052326545.1 Dehalococcoidales bacterium | reverse complement strand
CCGCTGGTGCAATTACCGACAACGTTACTGGCGCAATGCGACAGCAGCATTGGCGGCAAGACCGCAGTGAACCACGGAAAATTAAAGAATGAAATCGGCGCTTTCTATCAGCCCAGAATGACAATTTCCGATGTCGCGACGCTGAAATCTCTACCGAAGGACGAATTTACCAGCGGTCTGGCCGAAGTGATCAAACATGCCGTGATCAAAGACGAGAAGTTTTTTAGTTATCTGGAAAAGAACCTTGACTGGATCATGACATTGGATAATAATGTGCTGGAAGCAGTCGTTGCCAAATCAGCCCAAATCAAAGTGGAATTTGTGGAAAGCGATGAAAAGGATACGGGTTTGCGGAATATGTTAAATTTCGGACATACCGTCGGACACGGCGTGGAGTCAGCCTCTAATTTTCAGGTAGCACACGGACAGGCGGTGAGTATCGGCATGGTGGCGGCGGCAAATCTGGCGGTGAAACTGGAACTGATGGATGCAAAAAATGTCATCAGGCTGAAAAATTTATTGAAAAAAGCCGGATTAATGACCAAATTGCCGCAGGTGGAAATAAAACAGGTAATACGCGCGATGCAATATGATAAAAAAGTACAAGGTGGTAAGATTAGATTTGTCCTGCCCCGTGCAATCGGGCAGGTATCGATGACGGATGATGTAAGCGCGGCGGTGATAGAAAAAGTTCTGGGAGAAATGAAATGAATAAAGTAAGACTGTGCGCTTCAATCACGGGGACCGATCTGGCGGCCGTGAAAAAGATTGAGCCGATTGTGGACCTGTTCGAGGTCAGGATCGACCTGATCGGCGACAACTGGACAGATGTCGCCCGGCAATTGAAAAAGCCGTGGATTGCCTGTAACCGCATGGTGGAAGAGGGCGGCAAGTGGGACGGAAATGAAGCAAGAAGGATTGAGCGTCTGCTGCAGGCGATCGAACTGGGTGCCAAAATCGTTGACATTGAATACAACGCGAAAAATGTAGAAAATATTATTAAGTTGATTAAAAAACGAGCCGACTGTTTATTATCTTTCCACGATTTTCAGAAAACGCCTTCGCTGGATGTTCTGAAACAGATTGTCAATAAGGAATTGAAGGCCGGCGCCGATATCTGTAAAATCGTTACGACCGCGCAGACATTCGAAGATAACCTGTCAGTAATGCGATTGTTCTCCGAATTCCCGGATGTAAAAATGGTGGCTTTTGCGATGGGCACGCAGGGTTTTATCAGCCGCGTCATGGCGCCATTGATTGGCGCTCATTTCACTTACGGCGCCGTAAAAAAAGGCGAGGAATCGGCGCCGGGACAATTACCCGTTTCGGATATGCTGGCCGTTTATGAAATGGTGAATTTATGAAGGGACAGATATCCGGGCAAACGATTATTTGCGGGATTATGGGCGATCCCATCGAGCATACGATGTCGCCGGCGATGCATAACGCCGCTTTTACAAAACAGGGAATAGAATATTTTTATATCCCATTTAAAGTGAAAAGTATGGAGTTGAGGAAAGCGGTTGAAGGTATCAGGGGGTTGAACCTCAGGGGGGTGAATGTGACCATCCCGCATAAGGTGGCAGTAATGCAATTCCTCGACCGGATTGACCCGCTGGCCGAAAACATCGGCGCGGCAAATACGGTGGTGAACGACGGCGGAATATTAACCGGATATAATACCGATGCCACCGGTTTTTTGCAAGCGTTACACGACAGGAACATCGAACCGGCAGAGAAAAGAGTGCTGCTATTGGGGGCCGGCGGCGCGGCGCGTGCCATCAGCCATATTCTCACCCGTGAAAAAGCCAGGCTGATAATATTAAACCGCAAGCAGGAATTGTCCTGGGTAGAGGACCTGGCGGCCCGCCTTTCCCGTAACTATAAAGCGGATATCAAGGTCGGGGAACTTACCAGCGAAAATTTGAAAAAGGCAATGAATAATATAGATTTACTGGTCAATGCGACCAGCCTCGGGATGAGCCCCGAAATCGACGCAACACCGGTTCCAGCCGAATTGTTACACGCTAATTTGACGGTCTTTGATGCGGTTTACAATCCACTCCGGACCAGGCTGCTGCGGGAAGCTGGGGCGGCCGGCGCAAAAACGATCGACGGATTGGAGATGCTGGTCCGGCAGGGCGCTGCTTCCTTTGAAATCTGGACGGCGATAAAACCGCCGGTCGATGTGATGCGTCAATCCGCATTAAGTCTGTTACAGAAAAATGAAAAGTAATATCGTATTAATCGGTTTTATGGGGACGGGGAAAACAGCAGTCGGGTACGTTCTGGCGAAACGGCTAAACCGGCCGTTAGTTGAGGTAGACTCCGTCATCAAAAAGATGGCCGGAAAAACAATCCCCGAGATTTTTAGCAACGATGGTGAAATTGTCTTTCGTGAGCTGGAAATTGAAGCCATCAAGCAGGCTGCTATCGGTAAAAAACAGGTAATTGCCTGCGGCGGCGGTGTGGTTCTGAATACAATTAATATCGACCGTTTGCGTGTAACCGGAGTTGTGGTTAATTTGACAGCCTCTCTGGAAACTATCCTGAAAAGAATAGCCATGGATGGGGACAACCGGCCGCTGATCAATATTAATTGGCCGGCAGAAAGAATAAAAGAATTGCAGAAGTTCAGGAAACCTTTTTACGACAGCGCGGCAGACCTGACAATCAACACCGCGAAATTGAGTATCGATAATGTGGCCGGAAAAATAATAGACAGGTTAAAAAATTATGAAGGCTTCAATCTCTAAAAGCGAAGCGGTCGGAAAAGCGGCGGCGCCGTCCTCTAAAAGTTATACTATCCGCGGTTTAATCTGTGCGGCGCTGGCCAACGGGAAAAGTGAGATTATCTCGCCCCTGGCATCCGACGATACAAAAGCGGCGATCAGTGTGCTCAAAAAAGCAGGGGTCAAAATACGGCAGCAGAAATCCGCCTGGAAAGTGGACGGCGGTAAATTTCAGGCGCCAACCTCCGATTTGTTCTGCGGTGATTCCGCCGCGACCCTGCGGTTTATGACGGCTTGCGGGGCACTGATTCCCGGTACCTGTCATCTGACGGCCGGTCCGTCCCTTTCCCGCCGACCGGTGAAGGTTTTAATCGATGCGTTACAACAGGTAGGTGTCAAATGTTCCGGTAACGGAGACCTACCACCGGTGACCGTGGCAGGCGGCAAATTTGCCGGTGGCATTACGAGCTTGCCCGGCAATATCAGTTCGCAGTACGTCTCCGCCTTATTACAAATTGCTCCTTTGGCCGCAGAAGGCATGACGATCAAGCTGACCACGCCGCTGGAATCCCGGCCTTACGTAATGATGACGCTGGAAACAATGGACCGGTTCGGGATAAACGCGGTTTTCGATGAAAACCTGGACAAATTTGAAATCCTGCCCCAAAAATATAAGCCGACAAGATATAAAGTGGAAGGCGACTGGTCTTCCGCATCCTATTTACTGGCGCTGGGCGCGATGGCGGGAGAAATAGAAGTCAACAATCTGGATATGGACAGTCTGCAAGGAGACAGGATGCTCTTGCAATTCCTGAGGGAGATGGGCGCGCACACTGTCGCGGGGAGGAGTTCGATCAATATTGTGAAATCGAATTTAAAGGCAATAAAAGCCGATTTATCAGATTGTATCGACCTTTTACCGACGATGGCGGTGCTGGCGGCAGCTGCGGAAGGAACCAGTGTATTTACCGGTATTGAAAGGGCCAGAATCAAGGAATCAGACCGTGTGGCGGCAGTGGCAGAAGGGCTGGAGCGGATGGGTATCCAGGTACAGGCAGATACGAAACGTATTAAGATCAGCGGCGGAAAACCGAAAGGCGCCCTGATCGACAGTAAGGGCGACCACCGTATCGCGATGGCTTTCAGTTTGTTAGGCACAATGTGCGGCAATACGGTGATTGACGGGGCGGAATGTGTCACAAAAACCTATCCTGAATACTGGGATGTGTACCAAAATCTGGGCGGGAAGGTGGAACTCAATGGGTAATAGTCTGGGGAAACGATTTATTATCACCAGCTTCGGGGAGAGCCACGGCAGATGTGTGGGCGTCGTGATCGACGGCTGTCCGGCCGGCTTAGCCATCACTGAAAAAGATATTCAAACCGAACTGGATAAAAGAAAGTCCGGTGAGGTTATTTGGTCTACCAAACGCAACGAAGAAGACAAAGTGGATATCCTTTCAGGAGTTTTTAAGGGATATACGACGGGAGCGCCCATTTGCCTGGCAGTCTGGAATAACGATGCCCATTCCGGCGATTACGAGAAAATACAGGGTTTGCTCCGTCCCGGACATGCGGATTATACGGCTTTTTTGAAATACGGCGGCTTTAACGACCACCGCGGCGGCGGCCGGTTTTCCGGAAGAATCACAGCCGGATTTGTAATGGCGGGGGCTATCGCACAAAAATTGCTTGACATAATCGGCGTTAAAATTCTGGCGCACACGGTTGAAATCGGCGGAATTCAGACGAATTCATTGAGCATCATTTCAGCGAAAACAATTGATAATAACCCGCTGAAATGCGCAGACCCCAAGTCAGCAGAAAAAATGCTTGCAGCCATTGAGCTGGCACGCAAAGAGGGTGACAGCCTGGGGGGTATCATTGAAGGTATCGCATTAAATTTGCCCGCGGGATTAGGCGAACCGATATTCGATACGCTGGAAGGCGACCTGGCCAAGGCGTTATTTGCGATACCGGCAATCAAAGGCGTGGAATTCGGCGCCGGTTTCACGGCGGCTAAAATGAAGGGCTCGGTGAATAATGATGCGTTCCGGGTCGGACGAGGTAAAATAGTAACTGAAACCAATAACAGCGGCGGTATTTTGGGCGGGATCAGTAACGGCATGCCGCTGGTGGTCAGGGTGGCGGTAAAACCCACACCCTCGATCAGCCGGAAACAGACAACAGTGGATATCCGTACGATGCAAAATGCGGAACTGAAAATACAAGGCCGGCACGATGTTTGTATTGTGCCGCGGGCGGTACCGGTGGTATCCGCGATGATGGCGATAACATTATGCGATTTTGCACTGCAGGCAAAAATAATTCCGGAGGTGATCAAATGAGTCTGGAAGAAA
>JBKQML010000212.1:0-7304 GCA_052326545.1 Dehalococcoidales bacterium | reverse complement strand
CTTGTTCAAATGCTTGATCGTCAAGATTGTGATCTTGAGCCGGTTCGCCAGGTCTCCGAGGGGTTCTAACAGGGACCGTAATAGCCATAATTACCTTATCAAATCATGATTAGCTGATCTCGTTCCTTTTTGACTAATGATGCACAGAACATTGACCTGGACTTACTACATTTTATAATGCTAAACATTACAAAATGATAAAGTCAGTTTGAATATAATTACAATATTATGACATTTTTAAGGATACGCACTTCTCTGCAAAATGTCATAATTCTGTCACATTTATGACCTTAATTTTATAACTTATTCATCATCTGCTATTTATACTTGTCGTTAGAATATTATTTTAACTAAAAGATTAGCTCTGCCAGGAATAATAGCCGTAACCTAAAAGCATTCATAGGAGGGATTAAAAGTGAAAAGCCTGAGGGTAAGTCGAAGAAATGTTTATATCGTGGCGATTGTAATATTTACATTTGTTTTATTAACCATGGCATCGTGCACAAGCGCGAAAAGTTCAACTACAACCGCCGTCCCAACTTCAACTGTTTCTTCCAGTTCTACCACCGGAATCACAAATACGATAAGCACCGCTACTAAATCAGCGCTTGGCAATTATTTGGTGGATGGGAAAGGGATAACTTTATATTGGGCGACACTGGATTCAGTTGGGCAGAGTAACGTGAGCGGTTCATCCCTGTCTATTTGGCCGGTCTTTTATACGTCAAATGTAACGATACCTTCAACGCTTAATCCCTCTGATTTTGGTTCAATCACCAGAGCTGATGGAAAAAATCAGACCACCTACAAAGGATGGCCGCTTTACTATTATTATCAGGATATTTCGTCCGGAGATACACTCGGTGAAGGAGTGGACGGAGTATGGTTTATAGTCAATCCAACAGCATCAAATCCGACGGCCGCCAACCCTGTTACTACAACTCCTGCTACCGCGACTACCACCACAACAACCATCATTCCTGGATATTAAGAAACACTAACACAGAATAAGCTAAAAGGTGAATATGACCGGTTTTATGAAGATATGAGTATTTTCCATTCGGTCTTTGCTGCCAGGTTAATCGTTGTTCTTGGTATCATGAACCTTGTAACCGGCTTTTTGTTATTGTTCAGTTGCAGGGTAGTTCCGGCATTCAGTCTCACCAGGAATCTGATGCATTATAATTTCTATAAAAAATTCTACCGTTATCACAGTTATTTGTGGCTAGTATTCTGGATTTCGGTAACAGTGCATGTCGTTTTTGCCATCAATTTTCTCGGCTGGCCGTTCTAATATAATGTGCCGGGCAGATTATCGCGCTTCTATCAATCAACAAAGTTACGAATTATAAAAAGGGATTTTCCACATATAATGGGTTTCAAATATTGCAATAACAAGGGCTGTTCGATTTAGGAAAGAAAATAACGAGTTTACAAGGTACAAGTTGAACTAGTCTACGCAGCGGAAAATTGAACATAACTTCTTTTTTGGACAAGGTTTATGTCTGAGGCCAAATTACGTCCGCAACTCAGCATGTTCGATGCTGTAGCTACCGGTCTAGCAGCAATTCTAGGCGCCGGTATATTCGCGGTGATCGGGCCCGCTGCCGGTATCGCGGGACCTGCTCTGCTCATATCGCTTATCATTGCCGCTTTTGTGGCTTTTTGTAACGCTCTTTCTTCTGCTCAACTGGCAGCTGTTTTCCCCCGCTCCGGAGGCACTTATGAATTCGGCCGTCGTATGCTTGGACCATGGTGGGGATACATTGCCGGCTGGATGTTCTTGACGGCCAACACAATTGGTCCAGGTGTAACCGCGGTAGTGTTCGGGAGTTATCTTCATGCTGTATGGGGTTTTATTCCGGCACGGACAGCCGCAGTTATCTCTGCCATAATCATGACGGCATTGAATGCGACTGGAATCCGGCGTTCAGTACACGTAACCGATGTTATCGTTGTTTTATCAATTTTATCTTTGTTAGCCGTCGCAGTAATCGGTCTTCCTAAAGCCCATATCTCCAATTTTCAACCTTTTGCGCCCGGTGGATCGGGTGGGATTTTGCGGGCTACCGGCTTGCTTTTCTTTGCCTACACGGGGTACAGTCGTATCGCTACGTTGGTAGAGGAGGTACGTAATCCAAGACGTACCATTCCAACCGCAACAATTGCTGCGTTAGGCACGGCTGTATTATTATATCTACTTGTTGCAATTACTGCACTATCCATTCTCGGTGCGACTGGTGTTTCCCGATCTCCATCACCATTAGAGAGTACGATGGCTGTGCTAGGCAGTACAGTCGGAGTTGTAATAATCTCTATCGGCGCCCTGCTAACCACTTTCAATGAAGGTTTGTCCGATCTGTTAGGAGTCTCACGGGTGGCTTTTGCAATGGGACGGGAAAAAGATTTACCACCAATCTTAGCTATCCTTGGTAAAGAACAGAATCCATGGCGAAGTGTGCTATTCGTCGGTATCATCGCAATAATAATAGCTGCTTTCGCTCCTTTTACGATTGCAGTCGCAGTTTCCAGCTTCGGTACACTGTTATATTACGCTATAACCAATCTATCCGCCTTACAGTTGCCAATAAAACGACGGACCTTCCCTCATTGGCTTGCTGCGGCTGGATTGATTGGTTGTCTTGCGTTAGCTTTTGGCCTGGCACCTCAAGAGATTGGTATTGGCCTTTTAATTCTCTTAATTGGTATTATCTTCCGATTTGTTCGCTTCGGAACAGCAAGGCGAGAGAAAACTTAAGCGCCATACAGATTACGAGATTAGCTTATTATTAGGGCCTGCTATCCAAACAAACGATCTTCGCGCAAATTAAGAATATATTCAAAACTGTTACGCTAATTTTGAATTCAGAAAATTTCAAGACTTTTGGAGCTATAAGAATACATACTTATCTCGAGTAATTAGATAATGATGAATTAGCTATTATCCGTATCGTTCTTCCCGCCAGGGGTCACCGTGATTATGATAACCTGCAGATTCCCAAAACCCCGGAATGTCTTTAGCCACAAACTCAACTCCTGTAACCCATTTGGCACTCTTCCAGGAATAAAGTCTGGGTACAACCAGACGCGCTGGATAACCATGTTCCGGAGAAAGCGGTTTATTTTCATAAATCATTGCAAAAAGCACGTCTGCTTCAAAAAAGTCGGCCAAAGATAAATTGGTAGTAAAATTTCCTGCTGCGTGGACGATGACAAATTTAGCGTTTGATTTAATTTCTACTAATTCTTTGATAATTGAGGTGCTTGGCCCTTCCCAGTGATTGTCCAGTTTTGTCCAGGTCGTTACGCAATGAATATCGGAAAGAACCCTTACTCGCTTCAAACCTGAAAATTCTGCAAAATTAAGCTCTCGTTCTTTATCCACCAGTCCGGTAATAGAAAACTTCCACCGGCTGACGTCAATCTTCGCCGCAGGGCCATAATGAAGAACCGGGAACTTGTTCGTCAATTTCTGACCGGGAGGAATACGGTTAGCTCGCAAAGTGTCCGGGCTATAAATAATGTTATCTTCAACCATTCTCGCTCTCGAATACTTCGTTACAAAACCGGGTTCGCTGGTACTTCATACTTTGAGATAAATGTTTCTATTTCTAAAATAAACTGCTTATTCAATGCCATATGTTAGCATCACAGACAAAATAGCCCGATTATTTTCAGCTAGCATTTGGAGGAATATTTGGATTAATTCAAGTTGAAAAAGAATGATTTGTTGAGAATTGGGATTTTCTCCAAACATCTTTTTTATTGCTGAAGAATATTCGATATATGCAGGAGAAGCACTATCAAGTGCACCTTCCCTCCCGGATTTATGGTGAATCGCGTGTTCATGAAGAATGGCGAAAAATTGTTTTTGCAAAACGGAAGAATCTATCAATTCTCCCATCAGTTTCTCTCTATCCATAAATTAATTATAGGGAGCTTAAAATGCTATGTCAAAGGAAAAGAGAATAAACTCGCACGTCATAATATTTTCCAAAAGCCCCGTATTTTGTGCAATAAGGGATCGGCTCATCTCAGATTTTTCAATGAACGTTACAAATTTGTAACATTTTGCGCTGTATTTTTATAACTTTTTGATGATCGTTAAATTATAATATGGCACAAACCGGATTAGTTCAGGTAAAGGATTTTATCTTTAAGCAGGATATAACCGAAGGGGTGAAAGCAATGGCTAAATGCAAAAACCTGATTTTGGGATTCGGATTCGCAGTCACGACAACTGTAATGTGGCTGGTTTCCTCCTGTTCACCTACTGCAACAAATTCGGTACCTGTCGCACAAACAGTGACTAGCCCGCTACCGGATGTAAGTTCAACGACGCCAGAGCCACCCAACAACGGTAATTCTAATACAACAATTGCGACCCTGACTCCAGATAATTCAGCCTTGACCACGACGGCAACTACTTTTAATGAAGATATAGATATTAATAGTTACAATTTGACTATCGACGGAACCGTTAACTCTCCGTTATCTCTGACATATGCACAAATTCAGGCATATCCCACAGTGACGCGGAATGCAGAAATCATTTGCCCGGGTGTAAAAGACGAAACTGATTCGTGGACTGGCGTGTCGTTGTCGACACTATTGAAAGAGGCTGGTTTAGCGACTGGTGCCAGCGAGGTTGTGTTTACAGGTGCAGATGGATATTTTGTACAGCTACCTCTTGAAACGGTTTTAGAAAGTGGTGTTTTTCTAGCCTACAAGATGAATGGCCAGATACTATCACAAGACAGAGGATACCCATTGCGGCTTGTTGTTGGGAAGAGCCAGGGGGCTGATTGGCTAAGGTGGGTAACCAAAATTGAGGTGAAGCCAGCTCTCGTATCTTTTGAGAATTCATCCGCCATTCTTCAGAAATTAAGCAATAATATTCCAACATTCGGGAGTAAGCTGTGCTCATGCTTGCTTACCGCTGTGATAACAAAGCGTCGGTCATAACCGAATTACGATATTTGAAAGTATCCGCGAAACAAAGATAAGGAAGTTAATAATGAAAATTCAGCGTTTGATTCCAGCTTTATTACTGTTTTTCGCGCTTAATTCGGTATTCATGGTGGGTTGTAATAAAACAGCATCTCAAAACATTTCAACCCCGACTACAACGATCACTGCGTCAGAAGCTAATAAATTGATCGCGGAAAATATAGGTAATAAAAATTTTGTGATTCTTGATGTCAGAACTTCGGATGAATACATATCTCGGCATATTGTTGGTGCCATCGACATTAGCTATGAGTCCACCAACTTTAGAGCTGATATTGGTAAATTAGATAAAAACAAACAATATCTGATATATTGTGCGAATGGAGTTAACGGTGCGGTCGCTACCCAAATAATGTTGGGGTTGGGGTTTAAACACATCCAAAATATTACGGGGGGATATGCGGCATGGGTTCAGGAAGGATTTATTACCTGTGGTTGCCCGGGAACAGTCATCAACTGATGAAATGGGACAGTAAAGAACCCTACAGCAAGCTGAGGGGTATTGAACGGAGATTTCTATAAAGGTATTAGCCATTGTTATGTTAATGGCTAATACAGGGGAATCAGGGCTACCAAAAGGGTTGAGTAAGGAGGCCCGCAATGAAGGGAAGAAAAGTAAATCAAAGCATCGTGTACCTGGGCGCGACATTTATTTTGATGATGTTGGGGTTGTTAATTATACAAGCCTGCAGTCCTTCCGTTTCTACTCCAAAGACTACCGTGATAACTGTGCCAACTTCGACTCAAACAATTATTACGAGCATTACTACCAAGACCGGCTCTACTACCACAAGAACTACAACCCCGTCTGCAAAATCAACCCCAACTTCCACCTCCACTACTGCTTCCTCCACTACTGCTTCCACAAATTCGACCACCACTTCAACGGGCGAAGTTGAAGCTACCGAGTTTCAGGGTACAAAATTGACACCGATTAAGGCTCAACTCCTTAATGGTATTGAAGGCACCCTAAATATTAATCAGGCCACCTATATTTTAACGATTGAAGGAATGGTGGACCATCCGATTACTTTTACTTATGCTGATCTGGAAGCGCTGCCTCAGATTTCGGTTCTAGCGACTTTAGAATGTGTGGAAGGGTGGAGCTATACCGCTAAATGGACAGGGCCTTCGCTGGCAGCTATTTTAGCTCAGGCGGGCATTCAGTCTGGGTCTGTGATTGCGATCTTTGATACGGCTGATGACCCTGATGGTTTTACTTCGCTTGATTTAAGTTACATCGATAGCAACAACATTATCCTCGCTTTAAAGGATAATGATATCACGCTTCCGGCAGCTAATGGGTTTCCTGTTCGGGTTGTAGCGACCGGGAAATACGGCTATAAATGGGCAAAATGGGTTACCAGCATCGACGTGTCTTCCGACACCAGTTTCCTGGGATATTGGGAAAGCAATGGCTATAATAATGATGGTTCGGTCACGGGTCCCGCTGGTCAATAGAATCACGTTCCTCATATCGACGATCAAATGTACGTTATCCTACTTTTAACGAAATAATTAAACTTAAGAACTTATGTATGAAAAGATTATAATCATAGCAGTACCGAGCATAAGTTCAGACAAGGAAAGGAGGAAAGATAATGGAAGACGATAAGAATCAGGTAATGGGCACGGCTCATGCCAGCGGCGGCACGACGAACCAGGACTGGTGGCCGAACCAGTTAAACCTCGATATCCTGCACCAGCATTCCTCCAAGTCCAACCCGATGGGTGAGGGTTTCAACTACCGTAAAGAGTTCAAGAGCCTCGACCTGGCGGCAGTGAAAAAAGACCTCCGCGAATTAATGACGAAATCGCAGGACTGGTGGCCGGCGGACTTCGGCCATTACGGACCTTTGTTCATCCGCATGGCCTGGCACAGCGCCGGCACCTACCGCACCGGCGACGGCCGCGGCGGCGCCGGTAACGGCACTCAGCGTTTTGCGCCCCTCGACAGCTGGCCCGATAATGCAAACCTCGACAAGGCGCGCCGTCTGCTCTGGCCGGTCAAGCAGAAATACGGCCGGAAGATATCCTGGGCCGACCTGATGATTCTTGCCGGCAACGTTGCCCTGGAATCAATGGGTTTCAAGACCTTCGGTTTCGGCGGAGGGCGGGAGGACATCTGGGAACCGGAAAAAGATGTCTACTGGGGTTCCGAGGACAAGTGGCTGGGTGACAAGCGTTACACCGGCGACCGTAATCTAGAGAATCCGCTCGCCGCGGTGCAGATGGGTTTGATTTACGTCAATCCGGAAGGGCCGAACGGCAATCCGGACCCGGTCGCTGCGGCG
>JBKQML010000211.1:0-8799 GCA_052326545.1 Dehalococcoidales bacterium | reverse complement strand
TCTGGCTGACAGAATCATTCTCGTGGATCGCCAGGATGACTTTTGACAATAACGGCGCGATGGAAAGGACTTTCACTTTACCGCTTGCCAGTTTTTCTTTCGGGACGAAAACCGTATTGGTGACAATCAGTTCTTTAATCGGAGAGGCGCGTAGTGATTCCACCGCTGCGCCGACCAGTATAGGGTGGGTGATGGACAGATAAACCTCTTTGGCTCCCGCTTTAAAAAGTGTTTCCACTTCTTTGATGATGCTGCCGCCGGAAATTTCATCGTCGATTACGATAGCTGTTTTCCCGGCGACATTGCCGACAACATCATAAAACTCCAGTTCGTTTCCGCCGATACCTTTTCTCCGCTTGGTCATCACGACCATCGGTATTTGCAGAATATCCGTATATTTCTCGGCCATCTTCACTCTGCCGGCATCGGGAGACACGATCACGGCATCTTTAAATTCTTTTTTGCGTAAATAACCCGCCAGCGTCGGCACAGCGGTCAGGTGATCCATCGGGACATTGAAAAAGCCCTGGATTTGTGGAGAATGAAGGTCAACCGAAATAACGCGGTTAGTGCCGACGGTAGTGAGGATATCCGCCACCATTTTAGCCGTGACCGGCTCGCGCCCGGTGGATTTATGGTCCTGACGGGCATACCCAAAATAGGGAACGATGGCGGTAATCTGGCGCGCCGAGGCTCGGCGGCAAGCATCGATTATGATCAACAGTTCCATCAGGTTTTCATTGGCCGGCAGGCAGGTCGGCTGCACGATAAAAACATCTTTGCCGCGCACGCTCTCTTCTATCTGGACATGCGTTTCGGAATTGGGAAAAGTGCTGATGCGAATATTACACAAAGAGACTGCTAACGCGGACGCAATTTCTTTTGCCAGTTCGGGATTGGCTCTACCGGCAATCAGCCTGAGTCCGTTGGAACAAGGGGCTTTTGCGACCATGCGCACCTCCCGGCATATTTTACCTATTGTCGCGGCTAGAGTTGTTGGCGGCCTTCGAGCGCCCGGGTGAGAGTCGTATCATCGGCATATTCCAGTTCCGTGCCGAAAGGCAACCCGCGTGCCAGGCGTGTGATATCAATACCCAGCGGAGATAAAAGCTGATTCAGATACATCGCCGTCTGTTCGCCCTCAAGGTTCGTGTTGGTAGCCAGGATAACTTCCTTCACCACGCCGTCCTGGAGTCGGACCGCCAATTCCTTGATTCTGACATCGCTGGTGCCGATCCCTTCGGTGGGCGAAATCGCCCCATGCAGGACATGATAAAGCCCTTTATAAACACCGGTATGTTCGATGGCCAGGATATCCTGCGGCTGTTCCACGACGCAAACTTTACTGCGGTCGCGCTGGTCGTTACGGCAAATAATACATGGGTCGGAATCGGTTACGTTAAAGCAGGTCGAGCATAACCTGATCTTCTGCTTAATCGACAGGATTGATTCTGCCAGTTGTATTGCCTGTTCCTGTGGTGCGCGCATTAAATAATAAGCCAAACGTTGGGCGCTTTTAGGACCGATGCCGGGCAATTTGTTCAATTCCTGTATCAGGCGATTGATGGCATCGGCACCCTGGACGGTACCTTGATTCAATTAAGTTCTCCTCAGTGTCTTTTAAAAAAGACCGGGAATTTTCAAACCACCGGTGATATCTTTCATTTGCTCGACAGCAGCTTTCTGTGCTTTATCCTGAGCATCATTAACGGCTTTGATTATCAGTTGTTCCAGTTGTTTAGTATTCTTCGGGTCGGCAACTTCCGGAGAAATTTTCATCGACACGATTTTTTGTTCGCCGTTAACGACGACGGTAACTGCGCCTTTGCCGGCTTCACCTTCAATCTGCATTTTTTTTAGTTCTTTCTGAGCTTTGTCTAATTTTGATTTTAGTGCCTGGGCCTGTCTGATCTGTTCGAAATTCATTGTTCCTCCACTTCAATTTGTGCGCCTAATTTCAGCGCTTCTTTCATCGGGTTATTGCCATTCTCCAGGATACACTGCACGTGGCAGGTGTGCCCCAGAAAATTAGTGAATATTTTTTCCACCACTTTGCGGTTCTCAATTTCTTCCAATTTTTCCTTGAAGAATGACTGCCGGAAGGACAGTGTGAGCGTTTCGTTCTCAAAAGCTACCGGCCTGACGCCGCCGCTGCGTAAAATAGCCAAGGCATTGCTCTTTTTGGTATCGGCAGGCGCCTGGTCAATTACCGTTCGCCATTCCAATCTTAGCCTTTCGGGGACACTGCCGGCTGCCAGCGGGGAGCGTTTTTCAGCCACTGACGGCGGCGGGTCCGGTTTAACCTCAGGCTTTTTAGCTTCCGGCGCAGCGGACTGGGATGAGCCCGGTACCGGCGCCGGTTTCTGCGATGCCGTATTATGAACCGCTTGATGCGCCGGTTTAGTGTCGGGCTGAGGCTGATACTCTATTTGCCTGACAGACCTGGGAGGTTCTTCCTCTTTCATTGTACTGTCAACAATCGCTAATTCCAGCGGTAAGGCGGAGTGGTTTTCACTTCCTAATTCCACCTGACTGAAAAGCTTCAGCGTTTTTAAAACCTTCGGCAAGGAAGCCCGTTCGGCCAGTTGTTTTAACTCGGATAAATCCTCTCCGGTCATATCGACCGAACTTTCAGAGCCTGTTTTCACCAGTAAAAGAGACCTCAGGTACTCCACCAGTTCGCGCTTGAAATTCCGTAAATCCAGCCCGTCATTATTGACACTATTGATTGTCGCGACTGCTTTAGCAACATTATCGTCGACAATATACTTTATCAGTTCCCGGACGCGGGCGTCACCGGTAATCCCCAGCAAATCCTGAACCTGCTGGAAGCTGATTTCAGAACCGTAATATATCGATAATTGCTCCAGGACATTCCAGGCATCACGCATGCTGCCGGTGGCGCTGCGGGCAATCAGCCGTAAAGACTCCTGCGTGATGGTGATATTTTCGGACTTGCAGACATCGGTCATCCGCTTCATGATGGCCGTCTGAGAGATACGGTGAAAATCAAAGCGCTGGCAGCGCGACATGATAGTCGGCAGGATTTTATGGACTTCGGTGGTTGCCAGTATAAAAATAACATGCGGCGGCGGTTCTTCCAGCGTCTTCAATAAAGCATTGGAAGCGCTGCTGCTCAACATGTGGAATTCATCTATTATGTAAACTTTATAGCGCGCCTGATTCGGGGCGTAATTGACTTTTTCCCGGAGGCTGCGGATATCATCCACGCCGGTATTGCTGGCGGCATCGATTTCGATGACATCCATCGCCCGGCCTTCAGTGATGGCGCGGCACATTTCGCAGGTATTGCACGGCTCACCCTTGCCGCCGGTTGTCAGACAGTTAACTGCCTTGGCTAAAATCCGGCCGGTACTGGTTTTACCGGTGCCGCGCGGCCCGCAGAAAAGATAGGCATGAGATATCCTGCCGCTATTCAGGGCATTCAGCAGAGTTTGCGTAACCGATTCCTGCCCGACGACGTCACTAAGTGTCTGGGAACGCCATTTACGATAAAATACTTGAGACATTTTACTACGGTATATTATACTCTATCCAGAAGGGTTTCCCCAAAGAATATTTTAGTAATTACCGAAAATATTTGACATCACTCCCGATACCCCTTATGCTGAATTTAATCCAATTTCCGAGGAGGACAAACTGTGGCTGACCAGAACGAACTGCAGAAAACACTGGGCGTGCCTTTCGAGCAACAGGAATTACTGACGCAGGCTTTAACACACAGTTCTTACGCCAATGAAAATCCGGGTATCGCGCCGGCCTCCAATGAACGCCTGGAATTTTTAGGGGATGCGATTCTGGGACTGATCGTCGCGGAGAATCTTTTTCAGGACTTTCCGACGATGGCTGAAGGCGAAATGACCCGCCTCCGCTCGATTCTGGTCAAACAGGAAACACTGGCGCGGGTGGCCGAAACGATTAATCTTGGCAACTATCTTTATCTGGGGAAAGGCGAAGAGTCCAGCGGCGGCAGAGATAAACCGGCCAATCTGGCCAGGGCACTGGAAGCATTGATTGCCGCGGTGTACCTTGACCATGGTTACGCCGTCACCGAGCAATTCGTTCTGGAGATACTGGACGCCGAACTATTGAAAACTTTATATCAGGGCACTATTATCGATTACAAATCACAGCTGCAGGAACTTTTACAGGCCAAAGCGCAGCAGACGCCGGTCTACAGTCTGATCGAAACCGAAGGGCCGGACCACGATAAAAAATTCACCGTGGAGGTGAAACTCGGGAATGACGTGCTGGCGATGGGCATCGGACGGAGTAAAAAGAAAGCGGAGACAGAGGCCGCCCGTGTTGCCCTGGAAAAACTGAAATAGCCTCTTTACAGAATCACAATACTTTGCTAAACTTCTATTTAAATAAGCATTTTATGAACGAATCAATCTGATCGGGGGAAAATATGGGAAGTAAAAATATGGGCCACAAAGAAGTCAAAAAAGCTAAGAAGGACTCGAAAAAGCCAATGACCGGCGCCGGCAGCATGGAAGCTCTTCCTCCGGTTGAGGTCATCCGCCGCGGTAAAAAAGACAGATTCGAAGAAGAATAGCCTCTTTAAAATAAACAATAATCAAGATTCAAGAATCAAACAAATACAAAACGATAAAGAAAATTCTAAATTATTAAGTTAATTATTGTTGCGGGTGCCGTGTTGCGATAAGGTCGGATTTTGTATTATGAGTGATTTGGCTGCCTTGCATACCATTGCACAAGGGCGGGTGCAGGGCGTTTATTACCGTGCTTTTACAGCCAGAACGGCTGTCTCTCTAGGCCTGACCGGCTATGTCCGCAATCTGCCGGACAACTCCGTGGAAATTGCCGCCGAAGGCGAAAGAACGCAGCTGGAAAAACTCATTAAATATCTCAAACAAGGCCCTGCGGGCGCCAGAGTAGCCAATCTGAAATTGTCATGGACCGAATATACAGGACAGTTCAGCGATTTTTCAGTGACGGGATAGCTATGGGGAACTATTGATTTCCGGGCTTACTTCGGTTTTATCCCGTAGTAACCGTCGTTCTGCAGGATGCGTGCTAAAAATGCCATTGAATTCCGGTGAGTATCGGTACCGCGCCGTTTGTTCAGTTGTTCGCCCAATTCCTCCAGCGTCAGGGGTTTGTTGCCGTTGGCCAGGAAAACACGGAAAATACTTTCCTGGAAAGGCAATCCGGGAGTGATAAAATCGTCGGATTTGGAGCAGCAGCTCTGCACTGCTTTCAGAATATCCGACGGTTTGAGTTCGGTAGTATCTGATTTAAGTTTCTTGCGGCATTTGGCACATAAAGTATCTCTGGCCAGGATCGAAAAATCACGTTTGTTATTTTCCAACCATTTCAGGTCAATAGTCCATTGTGCTTCAGATGGTGTCAGTACTTCTTTGCTCATGTCCACCGACCCCCTTTATCGTCTCAAATGGTATCCAATCCCGATTCCGCCAGCCTGATGAGTTGCAGATAATCCGTCCTGATTCCCAGGGTCTCGGACACTTCTTTGTCCACCTGGAAAGGGTCCCCGATGAAAATCTTCCCGACGTCTTTAGTCACGCCTCTGGTGGGGTCGTCATTATAGTCCAAACGCTGACTGGCTTCGATAATTCCCATATCGAACGGCAGGGTAAAATATAAATCGGCAATCACTTTATCAATGCCCAATTCAAAAAGTGCGCCCCAACCACCTTCGGCTTCCGCATATTTCTTACTGGGTAATAACGACATCAAACTGGGAATGCTTAAAATACCTTTTCCACCGGCGACTTTCAACGGTGTAACACTGATGAGGTAATCGCTGGAAAGAATAACATTGGGGATCCAGAACGCGGGGACGGCCAGGGGTTTCGGCAAAGGGTTATCAACTTCAACCCAGATGCAGTCCTTGACATCCAGCATTAATACCCGGGGAAAGTTATAGCCCAACATCTGAAAATTAGGGATTACCGATTCACCGTTGTGTGTCCCGTCCAGCACGACAATATCGGCATCGCTGACCCGTCGGATACCATCGATAATGGAAGCAATCAGGCGGCGGCTGGTCGTGACCGGATAAGGCGCGGAATAACCGACGTCCGGTTTAATCAGCACCCGCCGCGCCGCAGAAACTGCCGGAGGCGGTTGGAATACAAATTTATCAGACTCAAAAATCAACCTTAATATCTCCCCAACTAATTATAACCTATTTACAGGGCCGGTTTGAGCACTATTATTTGGTTTTCAGCCGGCAATTTTCCGGGTTTGAATTCAATTTCGCTGGAATTTACCAGGTGAACATTTTTCTTGCCCTTTAAAAATTCATCGACACCGGCCACCGGAAAATCACAACGCTCATCGTGGTAATGCATCGGGATGACAACCTTCGCCTGCAACTTATTGGCCAGTTCCCAGGCGGTGGCGGCATCGATCGCCCACAGACCGCCCACCGGCGTGAGTAGGATATCCACCTGCCCGATCTGTTTTATTTGCTCGTCGCTGAGCATATGTCCCAGGTCGCCGAGATGACAGACACGCAGGCCGTCAACATCGAAATAGAAAACAGTGTTCGGACCGCGCTTTTTCCCCTGCATTTCATCGTGAAAAGCGGCGATGCCGTTGAATTTGATGCCTTTCACCTCAACCGGTTTTATCCCCTTGATTATTTGAGGATTACCCTCAATCACGGCGGTATTGTTATGGTCGCCGTGTTCATGACTGACAGTCACGATATCTGCCGGCCCTTTATATTCGGCGGATTTAATCGGACCACCGGTTTTGTAGGGGTCGACGATGATTCTGACACCTTCATCCGAAGTAATCAGGAAAGACGCAACACCTAACCACTTAATTTTCATACTCTTTCCCCTATTTTTTCGCCAAGGATTGAACGAGTGTAATCAGGGTCCTGGTCGGCACACCGGTGGCGCCTTTGCTGTAATAGCCTTTGGCGTTATCCAGCAGCGCGGTGCCGGCAATGTCCAAATGCACCCACGGCGTTTTTCCGGCGAATTCTCCCAGGAACAGCGCGGCGGTAATCGCGCCGCCATTTTTGCCGCCCGTATTTTTCAGGTCGGCGACATCACTTTTGTTGAGTTCTTTGTATTCGTCAAACATCGGCAACTGCCACATTTTATCGCCGACTTCATTGCCGGCAGCAATGACTTTGTCTAAAAGTTCCTGATTATTGGTAAAAGCGCCGGTGGTAATATTTCCCAGAGCGACTTCACAAGCGCCGGTCAAAGTGGCAACATCAACAATCAGTTTCACGCCCTGTTTATTGGCATAACCCAGGGCATCGGCTAATATCAGACGTCCCTCGGCGTCAGTAGTGATGATCTCAATCGTCTTACCGTTCATCGCCGTCAGAATATCGGCCGGTTTGAAGGCCGTGCCGCCGGGCAAATTCTCGGTGGCTGGCACAATGGCCATCACGTTCAATTTTGGTTTCAATTGGGCAATCGCTCCTATGGCCGCGATGACAGAAGCGCCGCCGGCCATGTCACTTTTCATGTCCCCCATACTTTCGGATGGTTTCAAAGAAATCCCGCCGGAATCGAAAGTAATGCCTTTGCCGACCAGCGCAATATCAATTGTTTTGGCATTTTTACCCTGATATTTCAGCACGATGAATTTGGGGGGTTCCTGACTGCCCTGTGCTACACCGAGCAGCGCCCCCATTCCCCATTCTTGCATCTGTTTTCGTTCTAGGATTTCGATTTTCAACCCGTGTTCTTCCGCCACCTTTTTTGCTGCGGCAGCAAGGATGGTGGGTGTCATGTAGTTCGGCGGCTCATTGACCATATCCCGGGCCAGATTGGCGGCTTCGGCCAGAATTTTGCCGGTGTTAATACCCTGCTGCACGGCAGTTTTATTGGCGTAGCTTCCGCCGTTGATTACCAGTTCGGCGATTTCACCGGCTTCCGGCTTTTTCGTGATGTGCCGGTTGAAAGTATATAAACCGAGAATTGCACCTTCCGTGATCGCCTCAGCCGCAGTCTCCGGGTAGATATTATTCACCCCGACGCCGACTAACGTCGTCTCAAGTTTTTTGGCACCTTTTTTACGCAGTGTGCGGCAGGCATCGGCCATGGCAATGCGTATTTTATCGGCATTCAGATCCTGACTCTTCCCCAGGCCAAGAATTACCGCTTTACCGGCGGGAATCTTCCCCATCGTATGGAGAATAGACACTTCACCAAGTTTACCTTTGATTTCACCCTGTTTGATTAATTTGGTGATTTCACCATCCAGTGCTTTGTCCGCTGCCGCCAGATCATCTGTCAGTTTTTTTAAGCCTTCGAAAACACCAAACAGGACTGCATCCGTCCCGGTTTGGTTAATCTCTCCGATTCTCACTTTGATATCCAATTTAAATCTCCTGTACCTCACCGATATACGCCTGTCGTTTAAGAGTTAATACCTGATTCTCTGTTCTTTTCCGGTTCGCCGGTAAAAGGATTCAAAATAGAAAATAAAACTGTTTTTTACCGGAACGCTTTTAATAAAAACAATTCGAGAAATTCAGGAAATACCCGAACCTCTCAGATTAATGGAATTCATCTCTGTAGTTTCCATAATATTAATATTATAGCATCTTTTTGAGGCTTTTTGAGGGAAAATTAATAAAATTTAGGTTAAGAAATCAATGCAGCGGAAATAAAAAGACAACGGAGGGAAATGGCTTTACCAGAACAAATATGATTTATTGAAGAGTATCAGTCAATCTTCCGCATAAAAAGCCAGCCCCAGGGTGCCGGTACCGCAGGCATAACCCATAATCGGACTGAACTCACTGATCCGGATTTC
>JBKQML010000210.1:0-3642 GCA_052326545.1 Dehalococcoidales bacterium | reverse complement strand
ATAAAAATACCACTAGAGAGGGTATTGCCCATAATTCCGTCGTATGCCCCGGTCACCACGCGTAAAGCTCTGCAGGAAATCTATAAAGGTGCTGGGGCTGTCCCGACTGTGAGCATAGGTGTCGGCTTAGCTTCAATTCTTGCTGGGAATGAAGCAATTAACATTATTTTGCAGAAGAGAGAAATTGTCACCGCGCCTCGTTATACATATATCGATTTAATGGATCGCAAATTCATTATCGGGAAAATATCGTGAGATACTTTACTTCGAATAATTGAAACTCCTCCAAATCCGGTCTAAAACTAAGGTACCAGCCGGGGTTAGACTGAGAAGGATATGACCGGCTTTTTTCGCTCATCTTATTTAAAAATGGTTAACTATAAGAGAAGAATGCCTCTCCTAAGCCGTTATTAGATTTTTTAAACTTTTTTACCATTGAACTGGAAACTTTCTTGATGCCCATTCTAATAATGCTCCTTCTTCTCACATTATCAGCTATTTGATATGCCTTAAGCTGGTTTTTTCTGAAATCTTCTTCTGACATGGCTTGAGAAAAGTAATTGCTAAAAGATTTATAGGCCACTTTCGCCCAATCGATTTTTCTCATCTCCTCTTCACTCACCGAATCTCCTAACGGAGAGCCGGGTAACGGCGTATAGATATTTACGTCGAAGAAATCGGTTTTAAAGGTTTTCATCAGTTTCAAAGTCTTTTCAATATCTTCTTTTGTTTCATCTGGCAGACCCAAGACAAGAGAACTTATCGACATGATGCCCGCATCATGAACCATTTTGCTAACTTCGACCATATTTTCTACAGTCATTTTTTTATCAATGGATTGTAGCACTCGATTGCTGCCTGATTCTAATCCAAAATATAAACCGGAACAATTTGCCCTTTTCATTAACTTGAGCAAATCTTTATCGAGAGTATCAAATCTGGCAGTACACCACCAATTGATATCTAGTCTCTCGTTAATCAATGACTGACAAAATGCCTGTACATATTTACGATCGTAAGTAAAAGTGCCATCGACAAAATCAACGGAGGCTGGTTTAAACTTCTCTTTTAGAAATTTCATTTCCTTAATAACATTTACCACACTCCGACGGCGTACTTTCCCATTCCAAAACCGTCTATCCGCGCAAAAAGAGCAGGTATACGGACAACCGCGAGTCGTTGACATACTGTGAACCCGGTATACATCATAATCACAATTTAATACCAGATCCCGGCCCAGATATGGTAATTCATCGAGGTCAGCAATTAAATTCACCGGGATGGTACTTTTCATTTTCCCATCTTTGTCCCGATAACAAATTCCAGGTACGGTCTCCCATTTCGGATTGTCCTTCTTCAGTTCTTTCATCAGGTTGGTTAGAGCAATCTCGCCCTCGCCTCTAATGACAAAATCGAAGTTAGGATTACGCATAGCATCTTCTGGACAAAATGTGGGATGAAATGCCCCAACGACAACCTTAATATCCGGATTAACCTCTTTCACCAGACTAGCCACTCTATCGACCAGATATTTCAACGGCGTGAAATAAGGTATTCCCACTACCTTCGGATTTGTCTGACATACAACCTCAATTAATTTTTGCCATACAATATGATTCCGATCGTTTACCGCATTCTCGATCGCTAGTTGTCCATTAGCCAGACTTTTTACCGAAATTCTCCATTCATGGATAAGATTTACCAGCGGATTAGTAATTCGATAGTCTACTAACAGGTCTCCCGTTAATACGGCGCTCTCAATACCCTCTTTTCGGAGATACGCAGCCAGACTCACGGGGCCCACATTATATCCACGATCCGGGACAAGTCCCTTTAGTACAACCTGAGGCGGGTCAATAATTAATATATCCATCTTTTTCGCCTTTTAATTTAATTGGTTATTTGTGTATCTTTTTTTTACACCCTCACCATTTCCTTGGACAGCGCCGGTACCTTGATCGGAGATAGCAGAAATTCAACTGTTTCATCAGCCGGGTTAATATGCGGCGGCTTGAGTTGAGACATCTCGGCGCCTAATTCCTGCTGTCTCCGTTTATAAAGCTGGAAAGAATTTCGAGGTAGTTGAGTGACAACCAACGGTTTTAAACCGGTAAATGATTCTAGCTCCGCATAAGGCTTATCAAGTTTCTTCAACTCTTCGTGAATCCGGGCAGACATTTCTGGAAGGCTTATATTTTCGTTTTCCTTTGTTTCTATGTATAGGTGTAAAGCAGGTACTCCGTTACTTTCTTTGCGCGCGGTCCAATCTTCATAGGCCAATCCTGCGTTTTCAATTGCCTGCCAGATAGCTTTTTCTGATAAGCGGGTGAAACCGGCAATATCAATCTGGTCATCCACACGGGTAAGGAATATCATCTGCGGGATATCGATATTAAGTTCCTCATTACGTAACGCTGTGATTTTAACCAGATGCCCTACCCTATATCTTACAAAAGGACCACCATGGAAATTCGTAATTACCAGCTCGTAGTTACCCGGTTTTAACTCGTCCATTAATAAGGTCGGCGGTTGATACGAGGGATTATTCCGCGATTTTATGCTTTCATTTTCCGGTATAAATTCAAATAAATTAAGATGCGGAATAAAGCTCATCCCTTTATAGTCCCAGGTCTGCATGGCTATCAAAGGTGCTTCCGTACAACCATGGAAATCCAGAGGATATCTGCCCCACATCTCTTTAATTTTTTCCCGGTATATTGTGCCGTCGATACCAAAGGTAATCAGTCCTTTTAATGACCAGATATCTTTCGGCAAGAGCGGTCTTCCGGAGAGTTTACTTTTTACAATCCCTTTCGCCAGACGTGTTAGAACTTTAGGTTTTTTAAGTAATGCTTTAAAATTCGAATTCCCACCTGTTTTACTAAACCGGTTGCCGATGGCCACTGTAATGCTGGACATCGCCAGACATAAATCCAACCCTTCGGACAAAGCCATATTAAAACCCTGCTGAATCCTTTCTTCAAAAGGTGTTTCTTCTGCTTGATTGATTGGCGGCAGGAAATTAAACAGTTCCTGCGGTAAAGCACGTGCTATTGACCCCGTTGCATATGGGGGCGGCGCCATTCCGTAAAATACTTTGTCATGCAATCTGAAGTTGATATCTCCTCTTTTTTTGCAGGAGGAAAAGAGCACTAAAGCCATTATTAGCGGTTCGATTTCTTCCATTTGCTTGGAAGTTACAGGAGCCCAACGATGCGTATATTCACCATATTTACCCGATGTATATTGCCACATAATCGGCTTTCTCGGTAATACGTCCATCTTTCTTTTTAATAGATATGGGGCGTAATCGGCATATGTTGTCAGCGGCACTAATTCCCGGAATTCTGTAATATTCTCAGGATTTGCCCCTTTTAGTATGTTACGGCCTAGCTCACATTTTTTTAATAAAGTCAATTGTTCTTTGAGCAACCTCGACTGAATATTCATGAATTCCTTTAGGCTCAAATCAATAAATCCGCAACATCTCTGCCACAATTCTTCATTTTTCCCCTGACGGAAAAGTTCATCCAGTGTAGTCATCGGGTGGCCCTCCTTGTTATCCTTTTTTTGTTTTTACTTGCCTAAACGATCCGATTAAGCCATTAATACTAATTCGGCAAGAGCATTGGTGTTTTTTTC
>JBKQML010000209.1:0-3698 GCA_052326545.1 Dehalococcoidales bacterium | reverse complement strand
GACCGCAGTCGTAATGTACCGCGCAGGGAGGAATCCATTGTCGTAGGGTGGGCAACGCCCACCAGTTATGTAGATACAGGCGAAGGCTCGCAGACTATAGTACTTACGAAGTAATGTATACTTTACTAAGTAAATGTACAAAATCCAATCTGTAGGGTCAATGTTTCGAAGACTATCTTACTTTACGAAGTGACCGTAGGGTCGAGTTTCGAACTCGACCGCCCGCGTTTTTCGTATTTTAGTCTCATACTTTGGGTAAATCTCGACTCAACCCACCACATAACCACCTCCTGCCATTCTTGAGTTCACCTCAGACGGATAAGATACTCAACTTCATTAATTAGTTGTATCCTTCAACCGAAGTACCTTAGTTGTACAGGCGTCCCTGCCTGTACTATACCCACCTATCCTGCCATTCTTGAGTCCGCCTCAGACGGATAAGATACTTTCCTAAGTAAATATAAAAAATCTAATCTGTAGAGTCGAGTCGCGTAGGGTGGGTTGAGTCAAAACTCAACCCACCGCATTGACATCCATTCCGCCTCATGCCGATGATGCAGCGATCTATCTGACCACTGCATGCTGATCACTGACAGCTATTTTAGTATTTAATATTTCGTATTTTGACATTATTTAGTATTTCGATATTCGTATTTCGTATTTATTGATATATTGTTTATTGAAACTAGCTTATTGAATCTTAATCCTTGATCGCTCCCCTTGACATCCAGATGTGCTAGTAATATTATCGGTATCAAGCATTTAACCGCAAATGTATTGGTAGACTTACAAAAAGGAAGGAATTTCATTATGATTACCACAATCAGCATCCCGCCAAAAATTATTTTTGGTCCCGGCGCGATTAATCAGCTGACCGACGAGGCGAAAGCAATCGGCAGAAAAAAACTGATGATTGTCACCTATCCGGATATCCGCCGGGTTGGACATCTGGATAAAGTGCTCAAATTGCTGGCCGTCGCCGGCATTACCGATCCCATTATTTTTGAGAAAGTCATGCCGAATCCGCGGGTAACTATGATTGACGAGGGCGCCGCTCTTGCCCGTCAGGAGAAAGTGGACTTTATCATCGGTCTCGGTGGTGGCAGCGCCATGGATTCCGCAAAAGCCATCGGACTGGCCAGCACCGGTACTAAATCGGTCTGGGAGTACCTTGGCAGTCGAGCTCCGGCTCCAAATGCGCCGGCTTTTATTCAAATTCCGACGATGGCCGGCACCGGTTCCGAGAACAATGTCGGCGCCGTGGTGACGGATTGGGAGCACACCCATGAAAAAAACTCTATCGGTACCGCTGAACTCCTGCCCATGGCCGTCATTGTCGACCCGGAACTGACATTGACTGTGCCGAAAAGGCAGGTTGCCGCCGGCGGTTTCGATATTATGATGCATTTAGCCGAGTTTTATCTGACCGCGCCGCAAAATTCATTGGTTAACGACGGTATCAAAGAGACCTTGATGAAAGCCGTGGTTAAATATCTGCCCATCGCCCTGGCAAAACCGGACGATATGGAAGCCCGGATACAGCTTTCCTGGGCCAGCACTTCCGCAATGTGTAGTGTGGCGAGAGTTGGTGACAATTACGGCACGATGGCCTGTCACGGCATGGAAGAGGCAATGAGCGGCCGTTTTGACATTTGCCATGGTGAAGGAGTGGCCGCGATCTTCCCCACCTGGATGAAGAGCATCCAACCGGTCAGGAAAGAGCGCAACCTGATGTTTGCCCGTAATGTCTTCGGCAGAACGGATGTCGATGGTACTATCGCTTTAGCGGATTGGCAGAACAGCATCGGGATGAATCTTAAACTGCGCAATCTCGGCTTTGACCTGGCTTACGCTGACGAGGTCGGGGCTATCGCCTTACACCAGGCGAGGACCAAGAATAACCCGGTACCGCTGACTCCCAAAGATATCGGCGATATTTACCGTGCCTGTTATTAATTTAAAACCATTAATCACCCCGGAAACAGAAAGACCCTGCCTTTACAGGCGGGGTCTCTTTTTATGTATTGTCGTTCCCGACCTGATCGGGAATCCATCAAACCAACCTTGCCCCAATAATAACCATGAAATACGATTCATAGGAAAAACCTGGTCTCTTTTAATTGTCATTGCTAATCACTCTCCTGTCATTCTTGAGTTCGCCTCTGGATGATAAGATACTTAACTTTAGTCGCGTAGGGTGGGCAACGCCCACCAAGCATCTCCATACCGGCGAAAGCCGGAATCCAGCCTCCATTCCCTCCCGTTTTCCATTACGGGTAATCCGCCTCAGGCTGATGATGTAGCAATCTATCTGACCGCTGAATGCTGATCGCTGACCGCTATTTCTTTTATATCCCTGCTTTCTCTATTCGTAATTCGTATTTTGTTTGAATTTGGATTTTTGGAATTTGATTATTGTTTTATATGTGTGTCTGATTATTTTTATTTTCTTTTTTCGTTTTCACTTTCCGGCCGTTCATCCACAGCACCAACCTGGTAATCATCGCCCCCAATAACCCTCCAATCACCACCCCTCCCAGTACCGTAAAAACAATCGTGATAACATTCCATTTTGCCAGATATCCTCCCACCCCGCTCACCAGACCGCCGATTAATACCCCGTTGATTAAACCGATAAAAACCTGCCGGTCTTCGTGCGTCTCCTCTTCCGATTTTTGCGGTATATGTTTAGCAGCATTGGCTTGCTCTTCAAACTGCTTCCTCATTTGGAAGTCATTTTTGTTTTGGTAGCCCCCTCCGCTAAACAAAAATCGCATCGAAGTATGTCTGCCTTGCCTATAAAGTTGGCGATATTGACGGCTCATTTTTCCAACCTCCGATGAGCAGCCCGCAGTGTGCCTGCACCGCTCACTATCAGGGAATTATAGTCTTTTATGAATATTCTGACAAGCGATATTACTCATTTCTCGCCACTGGAACCCGCACAAAACCTTATAGATATATTTATATTTAAGGTTAGATTCTCTTATGGTTGAAACTCGTTAATCTTCTTAAAATATAGATGGAGGTAAAAATATGGCAATAGAAGAAGTTATAACAGAGGATATTACTTGTAAAAACTGTGGTTCAACTGCGGTAGTAAAATTCGGCAGTTACAAAGGCGTACCCCGTTATTGGTGTAAATCGTGCAAGCGTAAATTTAAGGCTGATTCTGACTTATACCGAATGAAAGTGCCTGCTGACTATGTAAGCGATGCTTTATCAATGTACTACTCTGGAATGGCTGTAAATGACATTCGTACCAATCTTAAACAGCAACATGATTATTATCCTTCTCAATCAGTAGTCTATAAATGGATTGAGAAGTACACGCCAATAGCGATTAAGCACTTTCGAGATTATCATCCCCAAGTTGGGGATGTCTGGATTGCAGACGAGACTGTTTTGAATCTGGATGGGGAGCACTCCATTTGGTTTTATGACATTATCGACAAAGATACTAGATTCCTATTGGCTTCGAGAGTGGCAATATCACGCACAACCAATGACGCTGAAAATTTGATGGAAGATGCTAAAAAGCGAGCTGGTAAATCACCAAAGGAAATTCTAACCGATAGCAATAGGTCGTATGTCGATAGTATTGAAAAAGTATTCGGTAGCGATACAGACCATATCCAAACTACGCCATTTGAAAAAGAGCCTAACGAAAGCACAAGCGAGATAGAACGCTTTCACGG
>JBKQML010000208.1:0-19016 GCA_052326545.1 Dehalococcoidales bacterium | reverse complement strand
CTGGCGGATGGCTGAGACCGTAGCCGAAGTACTTTGCGAAACAAACGTACCAGAATCTACAGGCTGCAGTAGATACAGGCCTGCGCCGGTATGGATTACCAAACAAAGGGGGCGTTCAGATTTTGTCTGAACGCCCCCTTAAATCCTGTATTATTTTGGGGACTAAAATTTTACCAGTCTGGCATCGGCGATATCGGGGATGGCCTTGATTTGTTTGAGCACTTTATCCGGCAGCGGTTCGTCGAGGGATAGAATCATTAATGCCTGGCCGCGCGGCTTTAACCGGCTGACATGCATCGATTGAATATTGATATTGGCGGCGCCGGTGATATTGCCCACCGCGCCGATGATACCCGGCCGGTCCAGATGGTCGCTGAACAGGAAGTAACCGTCGCTCGGCACAATATCCACCCAGTAATCATTGATGCGGACGACATGCGGCTCACCGCGCAGGACGGTCGCGGCCACGGTTGTGGTGCCTTTAGAGGTCGTTGCTACCAGCGTCACCAGACTCGTATAATTTTCGCAGGCGGTATCTTTTTCTTCCACCACATTGATACCGCGTTTACTCGCCACAACACTGGCATTGACCAGATTGACGCGTTCCTCACTGATGGCGCCCATCAGGCCGTTGAGCGCGGAAGCCTTGAGAATGCCGGTATCAAATTTAGCGATTTCGCCGTCGTATTTAATACGGATATCCTTGATTTGTCCCTCCGTCAACTGGCTCAACAAAATCCCGGCCACTGCCGCGGTTTTCATGTACGGCGAGAGTACGGCAAAAGTCTCGGCGTTCACGAACGGGATGTTGACCGCATAGCGGGCCGGTTTGCCGTTCAGGACATCGACAATCTGCTCGGCGACATCTCTGGCAGAAGTAACCTGAGCTTCGGCGGTGGAGGCTCCCAGGTGGGGGGTCACGACAACATTGTCCTTGGTGAAAAGAGGACTTTCTGTAATCGGTTCTTTGGTGAAGACGTCGAGGGCGGCGCCGGCAATTTTCTTCTCGGTAATCGCTTTCACCAGCAGGTCCTCGTCAATCAATCCGCCGCGGGCGCAATTGATAATCCGGACGGAGGGTTTCATCAGCGCGATTTCTTTTTCGGTAATGATGCTCTTCGTCGTGGCATTTAAAGGAGTATGAATCGTAATAAAATCCGATGTTTTGAACAATTCTTCCAGCGAGACCATCGTGACCATCAATTGTTTGGCGCGTTCGGCGGAGACAAACGGGTCGAAGGCGATAACCTTCATCTCCAGTCCCTGGGCGCGGCGGGCCACGGCGGCGCCGATATTACCGAGACCGATAATCCCTAATGTTTTATTTCTGACTTCAATACCGGTGTACTTGCTCTTCAACCATTGTCCGCCTTTCAGCGAGGCGTTTGCCTGCGGGATGTGGCGGGCTAATGACATCATCAGGCCGATGGTATGTTCGGCCGCCGCAATGGTATTTCCGGTGGGCGCATTGACCACGATAATACCGCGCTGGGTGGCGGCATTGACATCGATGTTGTCGATACCGACGCCGGCCCGTCCGATAACCATCAATTTCTTGCCGGCTTCGATAACCTGGGCGGTAACGGTGGAGGCGCTGCGGACAATCAAGCCCTCATAATCGCCGATTATGGCGAGTAACTCTTCCGGCTTCAGGGCGGGCTTCATATCGACATGGGCGACGCTTTTAAGGCAAGCTACCCCTTCTTCAGAGGTCCCGTCAGTAACTAATACCTTCATCATTGTATTTCATCATCCTGTTCAAGATTTATTTTTATTATTTTAGTTCGTCTTGCGGAACCTTTCCATAAAGTCGACTGTTTTCTTGACATCATCGAGCGACACGGCATTGTAAATCGAGAAGCGGATGCCCCCGACGGAGCGGTGGCCTTTGATGCCCAATATCCCTTCTTTTTTGGCGTCGGCGACGAATTTGTCCTCCAGTGCTTCACTCGACAGTCGCATCGTGACGTTCGACCAGCTCCGGCTGGCTTTCTCGGCGGTGCCTTTGAAATAATCAGGCGCGGCATCGATGGCAGCATATAATAAATCTTTCTTGGCGATATTGACTTTTTCAACCGCGACCAATCCGCCCTGTTTCTTGATCCATTCCAGCACCAGCTTCATGATATAAACCGCGAAAACCGGGGGAGTATTATAGAGCGATTTATTGTCCACATAGGTCTTGTAGGTGAACATTGTGGGCAGGCCCTGTTTGCCTTTCGCCAGAAAATCATTGCGGATAACTGCCAGCGTCACGCCGGCCGGTCCGAGGTTCTTCTGCGCGCCGGCATAAATCATAGAAAATTTGCTGAAATCCAGCCGCCGCGAGGCGATGTCCGAAGACATATCGACAACCAGCGGAATCTTGCCGGTTTCCGGAAATTCCTGGAATTGGGTCCCTTCGATGGTGTTGTTCGAGCAAATATGGAGATAAGCTACATCATCGGGGTATTTGATTTCGCTCATCTTCGGTACCCTTCGGTACTTCTCTTCTTTGGATGAGAACGCCACGTGGGCTTTGGCGATAATTTGCGCTTCTTTCAGCGCTTTGAAAGCAAATTCGCCGGTGTCCACATAAGCGGCCGTCCCGCCGGCGGGGGTGAAGTTCATCGGTATCAGGGCGAACTGGGTGGATGCGCCGCCGCCCATGAATAAAACCTGATAATCGCTGCCCAGTCCGAGGACTTCATGCACCAGCGCCATTGTCTGGTCGTTGACGGCTTCGAATTCTTTCGCGCGGTGCGAGCTTTCCAGTATTGATATTCCACTGCCCTGATAATCGAGCAGTTCTTCCTGTACTATCTTGAGAACTTCCAGCGGCAGCGCCGCCGGGCCGGCATTAAAATTTACATTTCTTTTTACCATTTATTGCCTCACATCTAATTTTATTGTTAATTCACTGTCATATCGGCTTCCTGAATGAATTTAACAGGGCTGTTTACAGCCCTACGTACCAGAGCCGGTCAGAACTAACAAATCATTTTTCATTTGGGATAGGGTCTTGTGTCCGGATTGAACTTGCAGCACTGCTTCGGAGTGTAGGGTTAGTTGGTGTACGTGCCGGCTTTTCATTTGACTCCTTCCCTTTTATTTATTCGGCAAAACCAACTTAATAAAGTTGTGTTTGCCCACCTTTATAATATTACCATTCTGATAAGCCGTTTTACCACTCGTAATTTTAATACCATCGATGCTGACAGCACCCTGCTGTAACAATCGTGTTGCGTCACTGCGGCTTTTGGCAATATTTGCCCGGGTGATAATATCCCTGATATCTTCATCAGCAGAGACTATAATTTCAGCTATTTCCTCCGGCATTTCCCTTTTCTGAAAAACATTGGTAAAGTTCTCATCGGCTTTTAACGCTTCTTCACGTCCGTGCAGTTGCGTGACCAGTTCCACCGCCAGACGCTTTTTCAGAACCATCGGATTAACGGTATTCCCGGCAATTTGTCGCTTGAAATCCAGCAGCTCACTATCGGAAACGTCGGTGAGCAATTCAAAATACTGGATGATCATGTTATCCGCCAGCGCCATCACCTTACCGTAAATCTCATTCGGTGATTCATCCACGCCGATGTAGTTACCCAGACTCTTGCTCATCTTATGCACACCGTCGGTGCCGACCAGCAGGGCAGTCATAAAACACTGCTGGGGACGCTGACCGAGCATGGTCTGCAACTCTCTACCGACCAGGAAATTAAACTTCTGGTCCTGGCCGCCGAATTCAACATCAGACTGCACGGCAACAGAGTCATAAGCTTGCAGCAAAGGGTATAACAATTCGGTAATGGCAATAGGTTTCCCTGCTTTAAAGCGGTTATTGAAATCCTCGCGGGCGAGGAATTGTGCCACCGTAAATTTGCTGGTTAACTTAATCACATCCGCCAGGGAAAAATTGCCGAACCATTCGCTTTGCCAGCGTACTTCTGTCTTTTCACGGTCGACAACGCGGAAGAATTGCTTCATATACGTTTCGGCATTTTCTTTAACCTTTTCGGCGGTCAACATCGGGCGCGTTACAGAAGCGCCGCTGGGGTCGCCGATTTGCGCGGTCCAGTCCCCGACAATCAGCACGACCTGATGCCCGAGCTCCTGGAACTGGCGCAGTTTTCTGAGACCGACCATGTGTCCCATGTGAATGTCAGAGGAACTGGGGTCAAAGCCTTCCTTCAGGCGGAGTTTTTTGCCGCTGTTCAGCAGCTTGACCAGTTCCTCTTCAGAAATTATTTCCGAGACGCCTCTTTTTAAAAGGAAATTCAAATCTGTGCTCATATTACTCTCTACCCTGCGTATTTAGAATCGCTGTACCGAGCTTCACGTCTTCGGCGATTTGTTTTTTTAATTCCTCGATATTATCAAAGTGTTTTTCCTCGCGGAGCCGTTTAATGATTTCAATTTTAACATCTTTACCGTAAATATCCTGATTATAGTGCAGAATGAAAGATTCGATGGTGCGTTCGTTATTGTCCCCGAAAGTGGGGCGTCTGCCGATATTGGTCACCGCCTGAAATTCCTGTCCGCCGATGTACGCCCGCGTGGCATAAACACCGTCCGGCGGCAGCGCCATTTTAACATCGACATTCAGATTCACCGTGGGGAATCCCAATTCCGTGCCGCGGCGTTCTCCTCTGGCCACTTTACCATGGAGACTGAAGGGACGCCCCAGTAAACGCATTACCTTTTCCATATCGCCGTCCGCCAGCGCCTGCCGGATTGCTGTGCTGCTGGCTACTTCGCCGTCGATTATTTTCGGCGTGACGACGGTAACATTAAAACCCATTTCCTGTCCTAAAGCCCGCAGTACTGCCGCGTTCCCTTCGCGGTTTTTCCCTAAACTGAAATCCGGCCCGATGACCAGCCCGCGCATTTTCAGGTGCTTTACCAGCAAGCTGACGAAATCACGCGCGCTGAGTTTTGCCAGTTCGCGGTTAAAAGTGAGCGCCGCGACGATGTCGACGCCTTCGTTTTTCAGTAATTGGATCCGTTCCTCGACACTGCACAGGTATAAAAGTTTGGATTTCGGGGAGAGCAAGTCACGTGGATGCTGGCGGAAAGTAATGACGCAACTCAATAAATTTTGCGCGGCAGCCATTTTTACCACATTGGAAATTAAAAACTTATGCCCCAGGTGCACGCCGTCAAAAACACCGATAGTAAGCAGCGTTTCTTTAGGCGGTGAAAACTGTGCTAATTCGTCCTCAATCTGCATTATCGTTCCCGAAGTACCTGAAAATTTGCCAGGATGCTTAGACAAAAGAAGAGTCCGAAAAGACTCTTAACAGTGGCAATGACTGTTAAGACTTATGTTAGCATAAGGGCTATTCAGAATCAAATAATTGACGCGTCGGGCTGAGTATTGTTCGTTTCGTCTAAAATCAGGTATAATTTGATGTGGTTCAATTTGCCAACGTAGCTCAGTGGTAGAGCAGCGGTTTCGTAAACCGTCGGTCGCGAGTTCGACTCTCGCCGTTGGCTCCAGTTCTTTCCAGTGAGGTAAAAAACCGATGTGTGCCTTATATGGTGGAATCGAAGCCGGCGGCACCAAGTTTCTTTGTGCGGTGGGTTCCGGTCCCCAGGATTTAAGGGATATCAAACGAATCCCCACGACAACACCTTCAGAAACAATCAGGCAGGTGATCGATTTTTTTAAAGGGCACAGCACGATCGCTGCCGTCGGTATTGCCGCTTTCGGGCCGGTTGACCTCGATGTCAATTCGCCGACTTACGGCTATATTACCGGCACGCCGAAACCGGGCTGGGCTTTTACCGACCTGGCCGGTCTGGTGGGGCGGGCGCTGAAAGTTCACGTCGGATTTGATACTGATGTCAACGGCGCAGCCTTAGGCGAACACCGCTGGGGCGCGGCTCAGGACCTGGATAATTTCATTTATCTGACCATCGGCACCGGCATCGGTGGCGGCGGCATGGTTAACGGTAAATTAATGCACGGCCTGGTGCATCCGGAGATGGGGCACATCCGTATTCCGCACGATATACAGGCCGACCCCTACAGGGGACACTGCCCATTTCATGACGATTGTTTTGAAGGATTGGCCAATGGGCCGGCCATGCAGGAACGCTGGGGGCAGCCTGCCGAATCTTTACCCGCCGACCATCCTGCCTGGGCGCTGGAAGCGCGCTATATTGCGCTGGCTTTACAGAACTATATCTGCACTTTATCACCGCAGAAATTGATTCTGGGCGGCGGTGTCATGGAGCAGCCGCAACTTTTCAGTATGGTGCGGCAAAATGTGCAGCAAATGCTCAATGAGTATATCCGCGCCAGGGAAATTCTGAAAGACATCGATAATTACATCGTCCCGCCCAAACTCGGCAAACAGGCCGGTGTTTTAGGCGCGATTGCGCTGGCAATACCTGCGCACCGCAGCATGTAATATCTGACCTCTCTAACGCTTCCGGTGATTTTTAATCTGTATTCTGTGTGTTCTTTAAATAATCATTGCTGAAACAATAAAGATAGATTATAATATTTGTTACACAACTATTCGAAGTGAGAACAACCACGGACAACAGTGAAAAGGACCTGATTATTATCGGAGCCGGGATAAACGGCCTATCCGCCGGACTTGCTTACGCCTTGAACAACGACCTTAAAAAGAAGCAGGTCATGATCCTGGAAAAGAATCCCATCAGCGGCGGTTACGTTACATCCTTCGCCAGGCAAGGCTATCATTTCGATACCTGTCAGATGATTTCCAATGTTTCGGATATCCTTGACTATTTCGGTATCGCAATCGATTTCCACGAATTCAAGCAGGATTTCATCCGGGTGTTTAGAGTTGACCCGGCCACGGACAAAGTTAAAACCTTCGAGTTGCATACCCAAGGGGAAGCCTTCGAGCAACAGTTAATCAAACTCTTTCCCGCGGAAGCCTCCAAATTGAAAAAACTGTTCGACTATTCGCTGGCGATGTTCGAAGAAATCTACGGCTTAAAGTATATTCTCGGTTTCACCGATATGCTGAAAATGCCCGTTACCTGTCCGAAAGTGGTGGGCAACCGTAATAAAACTTTCAGCCAATACCTGAAGATGTTTGGCATTAATGACCCGGAAATCGGCCTGATGTTCCAGGTGTTTTCCGGCATGTGCGGGCTGCCCAATGACAGGATTGCGGCTTTACTGACGGTGGGGGTGATGTATTCCCTCAGAGAAAGGACCTGCCGTCCGCGGGGCCAATTCATTGAGCTTCCGCAAAAGATGGAGCAGCGCTACCGTGCCTTGGGCGGCCAACTGCTCCTGAAAAGTGAGGTCGAGAAAATTATCATTGATAATGGAAAGGTGCAGGGAATCCGCCTTAAAGACGGTTTAATCATCCGTTCGCGGAATATCATTTCCACCATCGATATTAACCTCACCATGGAAAACCTGATTGGATTGGATATCATACGCTCAAAAAATCCCCGCTATGCCGGTAAATTAGAATCGATAAAGATGACGACCTCCACCGTTACGGTTAATCTCGGCATCGATGATGCCCGGATATTAACTGAGCGCGGACTGCCGTGCGGCTACGGGCTGCTGACGATGGGCAACGATGCCTATGCAAAGCTCTTTCCGGCGTTCGAAAATAACGAATTTAAACTGTCGTCGGATTGTTTTTATCTCGGGTATTCCTGCCCACCGCTGACGGATAATTGGAAACCAGTCCTTTCCATTCAAGCGGCGCCCTTGCCGGTTAATTACTGGGTCCGTCTCAGGAATGCAGATAAGGAGCGTTACCTGCGGGAAAAAGAAAAATCAGCTGATATCTTGATAAGTATCATGGAGAAATACCTGATTCCGGACTTGAGAAAACATATTGTGTTCAAAGATATTACCACACCGGCGACGTATGTCCGGTATTCCGGCTCCCCATCCGGCTCAATTTACGATATGGCGGCAGTCCCGGATAACTTCGGCGCAAATCGATTACCGGTCATCACGCCGATAAAAGGCCTGCTGGTGCCGAAATTCGCGCACGGTGTTTTCGGCGCAATGAACAGCGGCTTGCAAGCGGCGGATATTCTGCTGGACGGTAAAGTATTGCACGGCAATTCCCGGTTCAAGAAAGCGGCGGAATAGTAAAAATTAGTGAAGATAAATAGTATTGTGAGATTCATTACTCTCTTTACAATCGAAGCCGAAATGATGTATCCTAGCTTTTAGATCGTAGAGAGGTAAACTGCATTGTACAACGCACCGCGCGGCACCACTGATATCCTGCCTGAAGACCAGGCCTACTGGCGTTACATCGAGGAGAAAGCAGCTGATATCTGTCAGCTTTACGGCTACGAACGTATCGAATCGCCGATGTTTGAAGATACCCGCCTTTTCACCCGCAGTGTTGGCGAGGGCACTGATATTGTGGAAAAAGAAATGTATACCTTCGATGACCGCGGCAGCAACAGCATAACCCTGAAACCCGAAGGCACCGCTTCCGTTTGCCGGGCCTATCTGGAGCATGGTTTTCAAAATCTGCCGCAGCCGGTGAAACTCTACTATATTTCCCCTATTTTCCGTTATGAAAGACCGCAGGCCGGCAGACTCCGCGAACATCACCAGTTCGGGTGTGAGGCGATCGGGGAAGCGGACGCTTTTCTCGATGCTGAAGTTATTGATCTGTTCTGGCAATTTCTGGCTTCGCTGGGACTGAAGAATAACTCGCTTTTGATCAACAGCATCGGTTGCCCGGAGTGCCGTCCCAAATATCTGGAAGTACTGAGGGGTTATTTCACCAATCACATGAGCGAGCTTTGCCCGGATTGCCGGACCCGTTTGGACCGCAATGTCTTGCGCCTGCTGGACTGCAAGCAGCCCGGCTGTCAGCAAATCGTGAATCAGGCGCCGAAAAGCATCGATTATCTTTGCCTGCCCTGCGCCGACCATTTCCAGCAGTTGAAGAATTATCTGGGGATATTAGAAATTCCATTTGAGGTCAACCAGCGTCTGGTGCGAGGGTTGGACTATTACACCAGGACGGTTTTTGAGGTTCAGCCTGAGGAAGAGAAATCCCAGAGTGCTCTTGGCGGCGGCGGTCGTTATGACGGTCTGGTGGAGATGTTAGGTGGGAAATCCACCCCCGGAATCGGGTTTGGGGCCGGCCTTGAAAGAATAGTGCTTAATTTGAAGAAGCAAAATATTCCGGTTCCTCCGGTGCCTGCGCCAAAAATTTTTATTGCCTGTCTCGGGGAATCGGCCCGGAATGAAGCGATGAAATTAGCCGCAACATTGCGGCGGCAGGGCATTGGTGTCATTTCCGCCACCTCTGCTAAAAGTTTAAAAGCCCAGATGCGGCAGGCGAACAACCTGAAAATTTCACGGGCTGTTATTATTGGTGACGATGAAGTGAAAACCGGCACGGCGGTTTTACGGGACATGACCACATCTCAGCAGGATACCGTTAAATTGTCCGAATTACCCGGTTTGTTGAAATAGCGCCGTTTCGAATTCTTTAGTGGCTCGGTAATACACTCGTACTGCAAATATTCGCAATAGCAAAAAATCGTATTATACTCTGCAGAGCTCACTACTTAGTGCATTCTAGAAACCTGTGATAGTTATTGACCTTGTTTATCGCCCGGGCAGCAGATTCTACCCCCGGAAATACACCAATTCCGGCTTTTGTGAGAATATCCCTGGCAGTAGCTGCGGCCAGAACCGTATCGGTATGGCCGCCGGAAAAAAGCGCTACCGCCAGCGGTTTCTCGATTGAATCTGCGGCGGCGCATAACGCATACGCAGATTCGGTGACAGTTTGCGCCAGATCAGAAGCATGTCCCCCATAAATATCGACCGCCATTTGAATCAGAATGATATCTGTCCCCTTATCCGCGTCGATTATCGGCAAACCTTTAAGGTAGAATTCCGCCGCGCCTTCCATACCCAGTTTGGGCTCAACCGGATTTTTAAACGTCGCTCCGGCATCGGGTCTGATTTCCCGTAGTTTCTGCTGCGTTTCACGACTGAATGGCGGTACTTTCAAACCGGCACGTTCGCAGATATCAGTGGCAATGACACCGATACCCCCACCTCTCCCGATAATCGCCACACGCCTGCCCTTGATGTTTTTCACACGTGTCAGCCCATGAATAATATCAACGACTTCACCCATTGTCCGCGCAGGAATTGCCCCGGTCTGTTTGAAAAAGGCATTCCAGGTTTTTTCCGGCCAGGTTACAGAAGCGGTATGTGCCAGCGCTGCGCGAGCGCCATTTTTTGTTATTCCGGCTCTCAGGATAACAACCGGTTTCTTTTCCAGACATTTCCTGACAGCAGACAAAAATGCAGGACCATTCTTCACACTCTCGATATAAAGGCCAATAACATCGGTTTTCGTATCCCGGGCAAGGTATTCCAGGAGTTCCGGAGCATCCAGGTCGGCCGCATTACCGTAACTGATGACTTTACTGAAATACAGGTTGATATCCTGACACAGCAGCACCAGTCGTGATGCCTCCGCCCCTGATTGGGAAACAAACCCAATCCGGCCTTTTTCCCTGGGGAAATCTTCGCTGAAGGTCATGCTTGATTCAGGGCAATAGACGCCCATACAGTTCGGGCCCAGCAAGCGGGTTCCGCTTTTACCGATAATTTTGACCATTTCGGTTTCAAGTCGCTTCCCTTCATCACTTTCATCTTCGCTGAAACCGGCGGTGTAACAGTGCACGAATTTCACTCCCCTGGTAATACAATCCCGCAGTGGTTGTAGTATGGAACGCGCCGGGATATTCAATATCGCGTAATCGATAGGACCAGGCACATCACAGATATCGGGGTAGGCCTTTAAGCCGTGAATTTCCTTTGCCTTCGGGTTGACGGGATAGATTTTTCCCTGATATCCGAAATCCAATAACCGTTTGACCCAACCTGTCTCTGCAACGCTGGAAGAAGCGCCCACGACCGCAATCGAAGTCGGGTGGAACAGGATATCCAGAGGGTGATTTTTATCTGCCGGCATTACATTAATCGCCTTGTCGCAATCAGTCGGTTCTTCCGTCAGTATTACACTTCAGGCGGATGGGTGTCAATCAACACGAGGAGAGTAATCCTTATTGATTGACGCTTGAACAATTTACGTAAATCGTTTACATATCGTATCATATATTATACAGATTGACTTATAATATTCACTCTATTATAATTCCACTATGATAAATTATACCCGGAAAATACTGGTACCGCTGATATTATTGACATTATTTACTTCAATTTTTTCTAATCCTCAACCGGTATTGGCGACCGAGGCTGCGCAATGGATGCCGGTGAATATCCCCACGGAAGGAATCGCCGGCAAGTGGACTCTGGCCAATGGCTCCGATATCCGCTGTTTAACTATGGCATCTGACGGTACTCTCTACTGCTATGCTAACCCGACAGGTACAACCTATACCCTTTTTAAATCCCAGGATAACGGCCGCAGCTGGATTATAACGGGTAAAGTAAGCGACGTGATTGTTGATATCGCAATTTCGCCTCAGGATAATAACAATATTTATTATGCCACCGCGTCACGTGTTTATAAATCAGCCGATGCCGGTAATGCTTTTATCCCTTTACCGCCAAATCCGGGCGGCGCCGGAAGCGGGAATGTTTTCATCACGTCGATCGATGTTGTTTACACCGGTAATACCAATATTGTCGTCGTCAGCACTGTTGATACCGATACCGCTCAATATGGCGGTGTCTACCTGCTGGATGAGAGCCAGAGCGGGAGCACCTGGGTAAACACTAATATCGGAAATTACGACGTCTCTCGTGTCGCCTTCTCTCCCAATTATAATAACGACCATCAAATTATCGCCGTTACTTCAGACGAAACCAATACCTGTATCAGCAGTAAAGTTGGAAATTCGAACTGGGGACAGACGATTGGTAACGCGCGTGTAAACGCTATCGTACCTTTAGCGGCAAGCATCGCTTTTCCCGATAATTATAATGGTACTTCAGGTAATGCAATTTATTTTGTCGGTATCGATTCGGGCACTAACAAGGGTGATATCTATCAGATCACCGGTGCCGCGGCGCCTGCTCCTTCTATTACCAGAGATCTGAAAATCGGCTCGATTAACGGCCTCAGCGCTGTCGATGTTGGCAGCCTGGCAATCAGCGGCAGCACTTTACTCGCCGGCGGTGCGAGAAATGCCTGGGTTTATTCGAGTAATGACGGCGGCGTTAGTTGGGTACAAAATAATAAGCCGCCTACCGGACAAACAGATACCTGCGTATTAATTGCGCCCGATTTTACAAATCAGCATAAAGTGTATGCGGTGACACGCGGGGTAGAAAGTGCTTTTTCGTACTCTGCTGACGGCGGTCTGACATGGAACCAAATCAGTCTGATTGACACGAGAATCACCGATATTCCGGATATTGCCACACCGTTAACCGCCACGACTTTTATGCTGACCTTTAATAGCGGCAGCCAGAAACAAAGCCTGTGGCGCACCACTGACAGCGGCGCCAGTTGGGAAAGGGTCTTCTGCAGCAGTTTCAACGGTTTCGATAATTTTAATCTGGTACGAACCGTTCCCCAATACAGTATTGATTCCCCGGTTATTCTCGTCACCGGACAGGCGAATAGTAATCCGATAATCTGGAAATCGAACGATAACGGGCAAAATTTTACCGGGCGCATTGCTCCCTGTGCTGTTGATACTCTGTCAATCGTCGACCGTAACACGTGGTTTACCGGTGGTTTTGACGGTAGTAAAGGTCTGATTTATCAAACGAATAATGAAGGCAATTCGTATTCTACTCCGGCACAAGTCGGCAGCCAGCCGTTGACGGTAGTGTCGGTATCACCAAATTTCGCCCAGGATAAAACAATTTTAGCCGGCAATTCAGTCGGGCAGGTGTATTTATCGCAAGATAACGGCACGAACTTTTATTTGTTGGGGCAAACATTGCCGCTCACCGCCGGTGTTGGAAAAATCAGCCTGGCATATGACAGCCAATTCAATGAAAACAGGATTATCTACGCCGCCACGGATGCTAAAGTAATCTCTACCAGTAAAGACCGTATTTTCCGTTTTACAATTGGTCAAAGTACGACCTGGAAAAGTATTTATGCCTCTCTGCCGGACGCCGCTGTCATCAAACAGGTTGTAATCGCTGATGACGGAACGTTGTATGCGCTGAATAACGAGCCTGTCGCCATGGCCGATACCAAAGGCGGGATCGTCCGTTCTTTGAATCCGACTTATTCCGCGCCGACTTTTGAAACAGTGCTGTCAGGATTTGAGGACGGGGTCACTCTAAACAAAATGTCATCGTATGGGAATCAATTGTCGGCAGTTGATACCAAAAACATTCGTTTAACAAAATTTACCGATAGTCTGACATTGCCGTTGGCTCTGGTTTCACCGGATAACAAAGCCGCAGGACTGGATACAACTAACCTTAATCTAAAATGGGAGGGTATGGATGGGGTTAGCGGGTATGAGTGGCAGGTAAGTGATAATGCAAGCTTTTCCGGCCTTCTGACCGGGCTGACCGGCACTTCCGACTCAAGCTCGGCACGCGTCACCGGATTGACTCCTGCTGCCACTTACTATTGGCGGGTCCGGGCGGACACCCCTTACCTCAGCCGCTGGTCGGACACGTGGTCGTTTTACACCATGCTTGGTGGAACTAATGTCGTGCCGGTATTATCATTTCCGCAGGCCGGTGCGAAAACCAGCGTTAAACCGATTTTCCAGTGGAGCATGATTAATTATGCGACTAAATACGATTTTCTGGTGGCGACGGATACCGATTTCAATAATATCGTCATCGACAAAACCGGCGATAATGCCGTGGATAGCAATGCCTGGGAAAGTGATATTCTCCTGAAGAATGACACCACCTATTATTGGAAAGTGAAAGCCCGTTCCGCTAAGAGTTTTGGCGCCTGGAGTGCAGTCAGTGCCTTTATCACCGAACCTGCACCGGTTACAACTACTACCGTAGCGGTCACATCAACCATTGACTCCCTGCCGACCACGACCGTTTCGACCACGACAGAGACTCCAGCATCAATACCAACCCCGCTGATAACCACATCGATGCTGATTGTACAATTACCGGATACAACACAGCCGGTTAATGTCAGTGTCAGTATCCCGCAGTGGGTAATTTATGGAGGGATTGGGTTGTCCGGGATTATCATGATCACGCTGGCGGCGCTTGTCGTGACTACAATCAGACGGCGTCATTGAGACAAAGCTATTGTTTATAGCTCAACATAACAACCTGCATTGTGAGCGGCAGGCTGTTTTTGTTCACTGCCAGTTTTGGTTGAGGAATAGCTTCTTTCACGCCCATCTCTTTCAGGAAATGGTCGGCTGTTTCGAATTCCCTCTTTATTGCATCGGTTTTATAATGCATCGGAATGACGATTTTCGGCTCTAACTGGCGCACAATCTGGGCAGCTTGAACTGCGTCAATTGTCGAAACACCGCCAACGGGAATCAACAGCACGTCCACGCCATTGATTTCAGCTACCTGCTCCGCCGTCAATACGTGTCCCAGGTCGCCGAGATGACAAATCATCACATCATCAACATCAATTACAAAAGCCGTATTCTTGCCGCGTTGCGCGCCTTTTTCATTATCATGAAAAGTACGCACCCCAACCGACAAAACACCCGCAGATTCATATTCGCCGGGACTCTTCAGTATTCTCGGTTCGCCGGCAACACCCTGAATATAAGAATGACCGGGATGGGGATGACTGACGGTAACAATTTCTGCCGTGACTTTACCTAGAGTATAGCCAATTGACGGGGGAAAAGGGTCGGTGATAACAGTGGCCCGTTTGCCTTTTAATTTAAAACAGGAATGCCCTAGCCATGTAATTTCCATGAATTTAGTGTATCACAGTCTCATGTTGTATTCAATTATGTAACTAAAATCTCTTGACAATCATTGTTTAAAATGATAATTTAATATGTATTAGCAGTCAGAAGGTAAGAGTGCTAAAGATGAGTAAAACACTTTCAACCAGAACAGAAGCGATTCTAAAATCCATTGTTGAGCAGTATATCGCGCGGGCAGTACCGGTGCCGTCGCAAAGTGTTCTGCATAATAACGGGTTGAATGTTTCTTCTGCTACTATCCGTAATGAGATGATGCATCTGAAACAGGAAGGATATATTATTCAGCCGCACACTTCTGCCGGGAGTGTACCTTCCGACAAGGGTTACAGATATTATGTAGAAACATTGGATGACGTCCGTCTACCAATTAACCAGCAAAGGATGATTAATCATCTCTTCCATCAGGTTGAAACCAGAGTAGAAGAGTGGGCAAAATTGACCGCTACCCTCTTGGCGAACATGTCGCAAAATATGGCGATTGTAGCCACGGCTAAACCGGATAACTGTCTTTTTAAACATCTCGAATTGGTCAGTATCCAGGATTCAACCGCCCTCCTGGTGCTTGTCCTGCAGGGCGCGGCGGTCAGGCAGCAGCTTACCGTTTTCGACCAACCGGTGTCGCAGGCAGAGTTATCCGCCATCAGTAACAAATTGAATGCCCTTTACGACGGCTTGAATAATCCCCAGATACAAGTAAAAAAAGCGGAATTATCCGACCTCGAAATAAGTATTTCAGCTTGTATTCTGAATATCATGAAAATCGAAGATGAAATAGAATATGAAGCGCCCTATCTGGACGGCTTACAGTTTATTTTTAACCAGCCGGAATTTGCCAGTGCCCGTCAGACAACGACATCGCTGGCGCTGACTGAGAATAAAAATCTGTTGAGGGTTATTCTACCGGAAAAATTGACGGATAGAGGCGTACATGTCATTATCGGCAAAGAGAATAAATCGGAAACAATCCAGAACTACAGTGTCGTTATCAGTCAATACGGCCTGCCGGGTGAGGCTATCGGTTGTATTGCCGTCATCGGCCCGACACGTATGCAATATGCCCGCAGCATCGCCTCCGTGGATTATCTGGCGGAAGTCCTCACCGGTCTCATGGCATGGTTGTACGGCCGTAAAATCATACCGGAATCGGATAATTAATATCAACTCTAAAATAAAGGTGGAGGATAAATGATTCCCCAAGAACCGGAAGTAAAAAAGCCCGAAGTAAAAGAAGTCAAAGAAGAGCCGGTCTCAGAACTAACGCCGGATTTTATTAAAATTCTGGCCGATACCCAAAGAAAGGCCGATGACTACCTGGACAGTTGGAAAAGAGCCCAGGCGGATTTTATTAACTATAAACGCCGCGCAGACCAGGAAAAAATGGAGATGGGAGTCTACGCGAATACACAGTTGATTCTCTCGCTGCTGCCGGTGCTGGATGATTTTGAACGGGCCGTCGATTCTCTCACGCCCAAACTGGCGAGAATGGATTGGGTGCACGGTGTCAGACTGGTTCAACGCAAATTAAGAACCACACTGGAAGCTCAGGGACTATCCCCGATTAAAGCGGTGGGAGAGGCCTTTGACCCTAACCTGCACGAAGCAGTGATGCATGTTAAAGGTGAAGATGGTAAAGTCGTTCAGGAACTGCAAAAAGGCTATCGATTACATGATAAAATCCTGCGCCCCAGCAAAGTCGCTGTCGGTAATGGAGAACCGGTAATTGAAGAACCTGTCAAAGAAACGGAAAAGGAAGCAAAACAGGAATAATACATCCCAATACAATAAACATATTTAAAATACTGTTAGGAGGTATGTAAGTGGGAAAAACAGTTGGGATCGATTTAGGTACAACATTCAGTGAAGTCGCGGTGATGCAGGGCGGCGAACCGGTGGTAATCTCCTCGTCGGAAGGAAGTCATCTCTTCCCTTCAATTGTGGCCATCAGTAAAACAGGAGAACGTCTCGTCGGGCAAATTGCCAAACGTCAGGCGATTATCAACCCGGAGAATACGGTTTACAGCATCAAACGTTTTATGGGAAGAAAATACGGCGAACCGATCGGACGTGAACTGCCGGTGGAAGAAGATGCCCGCCGTAAGACTTATAAAGTCACGCGCGGCGCGAATAACGAAGTGCACGTGTTGATGGGCGGCAAAGAATATAGCCCGCCTGAGATATCCGCGATGATTCTGCAAAAACTGAAAGCGGATGCTGAGGCTTTCCTCGGGGAGAAAGTCACGGATGCCGTAATTACCGTCCCGGCCTACTTTAATGATGCCCAGCGCCAGGCGACCAAGGATGCCGGCACTATCGCCGGATTAAATGTGCTCAGGATTATTAATGAGCCGACGGCGGCGGCCCTAGCTTACGGATTGGATAAGAAAAAAGAAGAAATCATCGCGGTCTACGACCTTGGCGGCGGCACCTTCGATATCTCCGTGCTGGATATCGGCGGCGGCACCTTCCAGGTGAAATCCACTGCCGGCGATACCCACCTCGGCGGCGATGATTTCGACCAGAGAATTATCGATTGGCTTTGCGATGAGTTCAAACGCGATCAGGGTATCGACCTGCGCCAGGACCGGATGGCATTGCAGAGGTTGAAAGAAGCGGCGGAAAAAGCGAAAATCGAGCTTTCCACCGTGCAGCAGACCGATATTAACCTGCCGTTTATCACCGCCGATGCCAGCGGCCCGAAACATATGAATATTAATTTAACGCGCTCCAAGCTGGAACAACTGGTCATGGATTTAGTGGATAAAACGCTCGAACCCTGCAAGCAGGCCGTGGCTGATGCCGGCAAAACGACCGCGCAGATTGATGAGGTCATCCTCGTTGGTGGCCAGACCAGAATGCCTTTAGTGCAGCAGAAGGTCAAACAATTCTTCGGCAAGGAACCGAACAAAAGCGTGAACCCGGATGAAGTGGTGGCCATCGGGGCGGCCATTCAGGCTGGTGTGCTCGGCGGCGAAGTTAAAGAAGTATTACTGCTCGATGTCACGCCGTTAACGCTCGGTATCGAGACTCTCGGCGGTGTCATGACGCCGTTGATCTCCCGTAATACCACTATTCCCACTTCCAAGAGTCAGATTTTCAGCACGGCCACGGACAGTCAGCCCAGCGTGGAAATTCATGTCCTCCAGGGTGAAAGGCAGATGGCCAATGATAACCGCACTCTGGGGCGATTTATGCTGGACGGCATTCTCCCGGCGCCGCGCGGTTTGCCGCAGATCGAAGTCACCTTTGATATCGATGCCAACGGTATTTTAAGTGTCAAAGCCCTAGACAAGGGCACCGGCAAGGAACAGAAAATCACGATTACTGTCTCCAGCGGTCTGAGTAAGGAAGAAATCGAAAAGATGCGGAAGGAAGGCGAAGTTCACGCCACTGAAGATGCCAGGCGCAAAGAGGAAGTTGAAGTCCGTAATACCGCCGATAACATGGCTTACATGGCGGAAAAGACCCTGCGCGACAATAAAGACAAAGTGCCCGCGGAGCTGAATAAGGAAATCGAAGGCAAAGTGGCCGCCGTCCGCGAGGCAATGAAAGGCAGCAATATGGATGCCATCAAACAGGCTTCTCAGACACTTAATGAAGCCATGCAGAAAGTCGGCCAGGAAATCTATAAACAACAGCAGCCCCCGCAACAGCCGCCGCCCGGCAGCCAGCCGCCTCCTCCCGGTGGCAAGAAAGACGATGGTACTGTCGACGGCGAATTCCACGAGGTCTAAACGGTAGACGTCACATTTAACAAAGTATAAAATGAAAGAGTGCTGGAGGGGCAATCGCCCCTCCAGCAAATCTTTTAGCCCCTTTAGAGCAAGGAAGTGAATTAAAAACTATATTGCAGAAAAACGCGACTATTATTAGGTCCTGGGCGTCAGCCGGGACGCCTCGGCTGATGATATTAAAAAAGCCTTCCGCAAACTGGCATTCCAGTATCACCCCGACCATAACCACGATGACGGGGCTTCCGACAAATTCAAAGAACTGAACGAGGCTTACGAAGTCCTTTGCGACCCCACGAAACGGGCGGCCTACGACAGGTTCGGCCATAACGGCGGCGCCAATCTCTTCGGGCAGGAATCCGACGGTTTCGACATGGGTTTCGGCGATATTTTTGAGGCGTTTTTCGGCGGCAGCGCCACCGGCGCGCG
>JBKQML010000207.1:0-12169 GCA_052326545.1 Dehalococcoidales bacterium | reverse complement strand
ATCGGACTTTTTTCAGAACGAAACTTTTGCAAAGCAGTCACCGGCAGGTAAACGGCATCGATGCGGTCGTCCCATGCGGGGTTTTCGCTGGCAAATTTCCGGTGCATGGCGCGCAAAGCCTCAAACTCCACGGAGGTAATTGGGGATGAAGTCACCACCAGAAAATCAATATCACTGCTGTCGAAGTCAAAATCGCCGGCTACCAGCGACCCATACAGGTATATACCAATCAGTCTATCCTGAAAAATTTGCCGGATTTGAAACAGCAGGTTTTCCAGCAGGCGCTGGATATCAGGATAAGGAATACCTTGCATCGCCAATCAAGTCGCCTCCGAAGTTATTCACACTGTTTTGACTTGAGTATATCACAGGATTCACGGACAAATCCCACCGAATGGCGCATGGTCCGGCTTTTTCTCTGTTTGACAAACTACAACCTCGTGTTGTTTAATACCCTCACCAAATTAAAAGGATGGTTGGTCATGTTTGAAGTGTTATGTTATGGCGATTCGAATACCTGGGGTGCCGACCCGGCTACCAGCGAAAGGTTCGGCAGAGAGGTGAGGTGGCCCGGCGTGCTGCAGAAAGCACTGGGCGCCAATTATCATGTCATTGAAGAAGGTCTGGGCGGCAGGACCACCGTCTGGGAGGACCCGATCGAAGGACACAAAAACGGCAAGGAATACCTGATTCCGTGCCTCGCGACGCATTCCCCACTCGACCTCGTGATCATCATGCTGGGCACGAACGACCTCAAGTACCGGTTTTCCGCCACGGCCCAGGACATTGCCACCGGCGCCGGAATTCTGGTGGATACCGTCAACAAAAGCGGCTCTGTGAAAAATCCCGGGACGCCGAAGGTCTTACTGCTGGTTCCGCCGCCGCTGGGAAAACTGACGGAATTTAAGGAGATGTTCGAGGGCGGCCAGAAAAAATCCCGCCGTTTCTCGCAGCATTTTAAAACCATCGCCGACATGTACGGCTGCGAACTCTTCGATACTTCAACCGTTATCCAGTCCAGCGACATCGACGGCATTCACCTGGACCAGAAAGCCCATCAACAGTTGGGCGAAGCCGTCGCCAAAGTAGTAAAAAAGATTCTGAAGTAATTTCTTCATTGGAAGGAGTTGTGATGAAGGTAGCCGTCGTTACCGGCCGCAGGCACATTGAAATCAGGGAAATACCCACTCCCCAAGTACAGCCGAGTACAGTATTGCTTAAGGTGAAACTGTGCGCCATCTGCGGTACCGACCTCGTGTTCGCGGATGACCCCCGGCTGGATAATTACAAGGAAGGCAAGAATAAATTCGAGGCTGTCCTGGGACACGAGTGGGTCGGTGAAGTGGTGGAGATTGGCGCCGGGGTCGCGGGCTGGTCAATCGGCGACCGTGCCGTCGATTTTCGGGGCAGCTGCGGGCAATGCTACTGGTGTCGGCGGGGTCTGCATCACCTCTGTACCGGGGGCAGGGAAAGTACTGCGGCTTTCGAAGGCGGCATCCGGACATCGATGAGCGGCGCGATGGCAGAGTATATCATCCGGTCCCCGCAAAGTGTTAAAAGTATCATGAAAGTGCCGGATAGCGTTTCCGACGAGGAAGCGGCGCTGACAGAACCGCTGAATGTCGGCTTGGCGCCGGTATATGAAGCCGGGATTAAAGCCGGTGATTCGGTCGCCATTCTCGGGGCGGGTCACATCGGACAACTGACGCTGCTGGCCGCTAAAGCTGCCGGGGCGGCGCCGATAATTATCACCGATCGAATCCAGTCCCGGCTGGATAAAGCACTGGAAATGGGGGCAGATTTCGCTTTAAATATAGAAGATGGTGATGTCTATCAGCGCATTGTGGATATCACTGAAGTCGGCGCCGATGCCGTGTTTATCTGTGTCCGCGGGGCAGATGTTCTCCGTCAGTCGATGACCGCCGCCCGGCGTGAAGGCACCATCGCGATTGTGGGCTTCCCAAAACCGGCAGAAATAGACCCCATTTACATACTAAACAAGCATTTGAAGATTATCGGCTGCGAACCTTTTCTGCGATACAACCTGCAGGCGATGAAAATGATGGAATACAAAAGGATCAACTGCAAACCGCTGGTTTCGGCCATCATGCCGCTGAAGGATGTGCAGCAAGCCTTCGACTCTCTATATCAAGGCAAGAACACACTGGTGATGCTGAAACCATGATGAAGGCGGCTCTTTCACATTGACCGTCTGAGGCAATTTCTAAAAGGACAAATTTTAAGATGAAACACATTCCGCAATCATGGCCGGTTGCTACGGCTGAGACAATCATGAAACGGAATCCCGGCACGCCCCATGACCGGCTGGCGCAGTGGGGATACGTGACAGGATATACCCTCAACGGCCTTGAAATGGTCGCGCGAAATACCGGCGATCCAAAATATTGGGACTTCATCAAACGGGCGGTTGACCGGTTCATCGATGAAAAAGGGGATTTCGCCAGCAGTGTACAACTCGACAGTCTCGATAATGTCATGCCCGGTAACATTATAGCCGGTCTTTACGAACACACCCGCGATGAACGGTATCATATTGCCGCAAATCGGATTCGCAAGACTTTCGACACTTTCCCGCGGAACAGCGACGGCGGCTTCTGGCACAACATGAAATTGACCGGTGAAATGTGGATCGACGGCGTCTTTATGGGCGCCATGCCGCTCCTCCGCTACGGCAAATCAATCGGTGATGCCGGATACTGTTTCAACGAAGTCGTCAAACAGATAACAATCTTCGCCGGGCATTGTCTGAAGGAAGATAGCGGCCTCTACTACCACGCCTGGGCAGAGCAGCCGGAATTGCCGCTGGTTAACGAGAAGCACTGGGCCGATGCCAAAACCGGGCTTTCCCGCGAAGTCTGGAGCGAAGGACTCGGCTGGTATGCCCTCATCCTTGCCGAAACTTTGGCCGTCCTTCCCGCAAATCATCCTCATCGGGCAGAGGTCATCGATATTTATTCCCGGCTGGCTGCCGGATTGAAGCGGACGCAGGACCCCGTCAGCGGCCGCTGGTTCCAGGTCGTGGATAAAGGCGACCGACCGGATAACTGGACCGATAACTCCGGCAGTGCGATGTTTACTTATTCCCTGCAAAAAGGCATCGAGATGGGCTTGCTTGATGCCCGCATCTATACACCTGTTGTCGCCCATGGATATCAGGGCATTTTAGGAAACGCCAAAATTAACAGCGATGGTCTGGTGGACATCTACAGCGCCTGCGAAGGACTGGGCGTACAGGCCGGTTACAGCGATTACATCAACTATCCCAGGTCGGTGAACGCCAATGAAGCAGTGGCGGGATTTCTCTGGGCAACGGCGATTGTCGAAAAACCCGGCTTTAAATAGCCAAACAAGTTCATTTTTCAGATTATCAAATCGGTTTTACGGACTTTTTGCGCGCCAATACCATCAGCCTGCTGTATTATGGAAAACAGGCTGAGCGATTCCATATCGATTACTTGTTGATACGCAATTAAGGAACCTGCGTAGTCGACGTTGCGGCAATTACAGTTAAGATAATTGCCCGGCTGGTTACTCCGGACGCCGATGCCGTAATATTGGCAGTTCCAACTGCGACAGCGGTGGCCAAGCCGGTAGAAGAGATAGTGGCGGTCGTGGGAGTATCACTGGCCCAGGTTACCTGAGAACTGATATCCACGGTTGAACCATCCCAATTGATTCCGGTAGCTGTATACTGCTGGGTGGAACCTACCGCTAAATTAACCGGCACCGCAGGCGCGATCACTACCGAAGACAATGCGGTCACGATGATAGTTACAGCCGGGCTGGTTACTCCATCCAGGATAGCGGTGATATCGGCCGTTCCGGGCGCTAAGCCGGTCGCCACACCAAGTTGGACCACCGCGACAGTCGGGTTAGAACTGGCCCAGACTACATCGTTGGAAACATCCGGTGTGGTACCGTTCGAATAGGTCCCGGTAGCATCCAGCTGCATCGTGGAATGCATGGTCAAAATGTTTGAAGAGGAGTGGATGATAGTGACGGTAACGGAAGTTAATACCGGTGTCGTCGTTTTTGAACCGCAGGCTGTCATCAGCGGGGTTAAGGCAACTGCCATGACTACTGACAGTAAATACCCGAAAAATCGCATCTGTTTTCTTTTCATCGCAGTTTTTTTCTTCCTATAATTAATATTCTCCGGTATGCATCAAGGATAGCCCCGATATTAAGCTGTGTAGGATGCCAGTTGTTTGATTCTCTTCAGCACGTTGGGATGAGTGGTAAAAATCTCTCCTAATTTAGCCCAAAAACTTAATTTCACATTCATCTGACGCAGAGTAAAAAGCTCATACTGGTCAATAACACCATCTTTGTTCCTGTCAATCTGGGAAATTTCTCTGAGCTCATTCATCGATGTCATCGGGTCGGTAACAAAGAAAGCCTTTGCTCCCTCAACTTTCTTAAGCTGATTTTTATCTCTGGTGTTAACGCTGCTGTTCACCAGTTTGTAGAGCGCCGTAGCCAGCTGGTTTGGCTGGTTTCCCAGCTCAACACTCCCTTTGTCCGCATAATACTCACGGATTCTGGAACCGTAGAGTACGAGCAGATTGGTAATGAAGTAAAATATGAGGGCACCGATACCAATTAATAAAGCATAATTCCCGCCGGATTTCTGCCGGCTGCCGGAGCCGGAGAAGCCCCCGTACATAGTAGTGATGGCGACCCAGTATAGAATCATGGGAATCGCCGATAGTAAAGTAATGACTGCCATATCACGATGTTTAATATGGGACATTTCATGCCCCAGAACAGCCCTTAATTCATTTTTATTCAATAATTTGAGGATGCCCTGCGTCACGCAAATCCGCCCGTCTTTCTGCGTCCGTCCGTAGGCAAAGGCATTTGGCACGTTAATCTGGGAAATACCAATCCGGGGTTTCGGCAGATGAGCCTCTTGCGCTAATTCGGCGACCATCTGATGCAGCTCCAGTTGCTCGGCTTCGGTAACCCATTTCACTCTCATAGTCCAACCGACGATTGCCGGGCTGATGAGATACTGGAGCAGCATAAATCCGAAAGCCAGAACAAGGTAGACCAAAGCGCTGTCGATGCCGATGGCGTTGCCCACCAATGTAATAACCCCGTAAAGCACTGCAAACATTACTGCAATCAGCAGAAACATCCGCATCTGAAGACCCATTGTTATTCCTCCACGATAGACCGGTACCTCATTTTCTTTTCTAAAAATATTATACACCTTGAGGTCATCAGACCGAAATACTTTTACCGCCGAAGGTACTCAACTCGAAGAACTGATGTATTAAGGCAAAATGTACAGGAGAGACAAAAACAGACACAAGCCGGAACTTACTGATATATGGCACAGCGATTAATGAAGGAGTGTAAAGGTTATTTCGTGGTAGATATCCACCACGGGCCTTTACCTACCGGATATGTCTCCAGCAGTTTTAATTCCGCCGTCTCCGTATTGATACGGTACGCCAGCATTTTACCTGATTTCTCGCCGGCAGCGTACAGGAAATTACCGTCAGGGTCCAGGTTGAACGCTCTGGTCTCTGCTTCACAGGACACCTGCCCGATGGATTTCAGGCGGCCGGCTGAGTCCACCGAAAAACAGGCCATGCTGTTGTGTCCCCGGTTGGCGACATACAGGCATTTGCCGGACGGCGTGATATGAATTTCCGCGCAACGGTTTTTCGCGGTGAAATCATCCGGTATCGTCGAAACTGTCTGGAGTGGACTCAAAGTTCCGTTCACGCGGTTGAACCGGTAGGCTGTAATATTACTCCCCTCTTCATTACAGAAATAAGCGATATCCAGATTCGGGTGAAAACAGAAATCGCGCGGGCCGACAGGCTCATCCGGGATTACCCGGTCAGGGATGTTAGGCGTCAAGTGTCCGGTGGCCTCGTCAAATTTAAACTGCAAAATCAGATTCGGCCCGATAACGGCGATATGAGGGAAAAAGACAAATTTATTGGTAGGGTCAGTCTGGACGGAATGCACGCCCTTAGCCGTATCGAAGAATTCTACGGCGGGATTACCGGCGATACCGTCCTTGCCAATCGGATGGATGGCCACTTTGCCCACCCAGAAGTACGTCGACAGCAGAAAATTACCCTTGCGGTCTGTCGCCACATAACCGGGCTCGATTTCGAGCGATAATGTACCGATGATTGATAACTCACCTGTTTTCAGATTTCTGTGGTAAGTAGAGATGGCATTAATACCCTTACGTACTATATAAACGAATTCCCGGCTGGGATGAATTGCCATGTCTGACGGGCTGCCGGGCACTGCCGTTTCACCCTGTAACGTCAGTCCTCCTGTTTGAGGATTGATGTTGAAAATTTGAACTTTATCCTCACCCGACGCGGAAACATACAGAAAACATGGCATCGCTCTTTATCTCCTCCGGATTTTTAATTGACTGATTTTGCGTTAGGTAACATTATAATCACCGACCCGATATGTGTCAATTGAACCCAAAACCAGGTTAGTTCTCTCACCCCTTGCATGAGAGAGCCGAAGGTACTTTGCTTCGTAATCAAATACTTCGAAACAAATGCACAGAGGGGTGAGTTTAACGCTACAGGAAACCCAGCACCGCCAGGGATTCTTGCGCGGTTAACATTGTCTCTATTTCGTATTTGAATCCTTCAATCCCGTTAAACTGCACATACATTTTGGTCAGCTCGATGATTCCATCCTTAATCCGGGCATCTTCAACTTCATAAACGGAAAGGATTTTGACACCTTGGTCCATCTTTGAATCTCCCAGCACTTGCAAACGTTTCATGAACGGCGGTAACGGCTTGGCGGTAACCTCGATGAACTTCTCCGCCACTACAATCGATTTGTCCGGGGGATATACGACCGTTGTTACCAGAAACATTTCATTTCTCCTCTTACAGTAATCAGATTGTTTCAAACTGCGGCTTTTTAGTGGCGGAACTGCCGCGGCAGCATCGTCTCGATTTCATACTTAAAACCCGGAATAGCATTAAACTGCACGCAATGTCTGGTAATCTCGATTATTCCATCCTTGATATGGGCATCATCAGCTTCAAAAATGGAAAGAACTTTGATACCTTCGTCCGTCCTGGAATTGACGAGAACGTACAGCCGTTTCAAAAAGGCCGGCAGCTCCTTCGCCGCCACCTCAATATACTTCTCCGCCACTTTTTGTGATTTATCCGGCGGAAATACTGCCGTCGTTACCAGAAACATCTTCTTTCGCCTCCTCAATAATCCGGAAATTGATAACCTGAAACTAGATTTGAATCCGTGAGAAAAATTCCGGCAGGCCTTTGATGCCGGGTCTCAACCGGAACAATGCGCCCGCATCACGTCCATTGGCTTTCTGATTACCGGCGCCGGCAGTCGTCACGTAAATATCGGTCAGGTCTGCGCCGCCGAAGGTAACGCTCGATACCTGTCCGGCCTGAAAACGGATACGCCGTTCCTCTATCCCCTGCGGGGTATATCTCACCAGACACCAGCCGTCCCATCTTGCCGACCAGACATATCCCTCCGAATCCACGGTCATTCCGTCGGGGACGCCCTCTGCAGCGGCAGCCGGCACTTTGATGAATACGCGCCGATTGGATATCGCTCCGGTCTGGCGGTTATAGCCGAAAAGGTAGATTGTTTTGGCCGGACGTGAGTCAGTATAATACATCTGCTTGCGGTCCAAGGTGAAACCCATACCGTTCGAACAGCCGATATTATCCAGGATTTTGGTTATCGAACCGTCTGTATCCAAGCGGTAAAGCCTGCCCGGTTTCCCCTCCTCGGAATAGGTGCCGCAAAAGACCCTACCGGCCGGATCAGCAATCATATCATTGAAGCGGTGTTCGTGTTCTTCCGGCAATTCCCTGATGACATGCGTGGTTTTCCCGTTTTTCCAGATAACAATCTCACCCTTTGTCCTGAAAAGGAGCAAAGCGCCGTCTTTCTGGATGGTGAATCCACCCACCGGCACATCCTCGTAACACATCTCACTCTTGCCGGTAGCCGGGTCGTAACGGAATATCCGACCTTTGATGATGTCAACCCAGTAAAGCTTCTTCTCCAGCGGATGCCATAACGGATTTTCACCGCATTCACATTCATAATTGATAATCAATTCCGGGTCCATCGCCATCTCCATCAAAATAGTGTTAAATAGCATATTAAAAGGCAATTGAGTAAACGTAATACATCATAAAAAAAGTGGGAGTAAATGTCAAAGCAGCCGGATAAATCGAAGAACTCTTTTAATTTACGTCTTTGAAATGGCTTGTATCACGGGAAACAGACAGGAACAGGTCTTGCTGCTATTTGTAGGGGCACTGCCGTTCGCATTTTGAATAGTTGCGGAAGGATTTGAAAGAGAAGCCAGCATCGGCTGCACCCGGATACCGGTCAGCCACTCCACCCAATCGAGGCCGGGCCCCGGATTCACGACCAGCCGTAGCGGGTATCCCCTGGCATCCTGTGTGGACTGACCATCAACCTGATATGCCAGAAAGACGCCGTTATTTAAAACGGATGAGAGCGGCATCTGGATATAATATCCATCCGCTCCCGTAAAGACAACTTCACCGGCTTCGGACATCAATCCGGCGGCGTTCAATATGACCGATAACGGCACTCCGGTCCACTGATTTACCACGTCTTCTTCACCGGGGCAAACAAGCTCAGCGGTCTGAGTCACAGTGGCATATGACAGAATCTGGGCATAAGATAGCGACAAAGGAGTATTTACCAGTCCGTTAACCGCCAACCGGTAATCGTTAATATTCGTATCAAAAGGAGCGGACGTCGTGGTTGGTGAATTACTCACAACTGGCGGTAGAGTCGTGGTCGTACTTTCTGGCGGTGTCGTATTATCCACCGGGGGCGTCTCCGCATTTGTCGGGGTTGTTGTGGACGTCGAAAGACCGGGAATGGGAGACTCCGTCACTAACGGGCTTGCTATTGATGTCGAGTTATTGGATGGCGGTGGTATAGCAGGAGCTGAATTGGTTAAAGGTTGAGCACACGCAGCAACCAACCACATTATCGATGAAATCGCAACCACTCCACATCCCACGATAAAATCTTTACATTTAGCCATTTTCCACCTCCCCACTTCACTGTAACTTTATCTCAATCCTTCTATTCCGGCTGTAACATTTATCACCATTCCGGTGCTGAATAGCTCAGCCGGTAAAAGATAAATTCAACAATTTCACTTCCTGATTTCATGTTAACACACGAAGATGAACGGAAAATTAATCTGAAATAAATCTACCCTTTACCAAAATAATCTTCAAAATATTTCTTTAGCAGCGAATGTGTAGTAGAATTGTATTTACTCTTCTTTAAATTAATCTGATAAGGAACTCATCACGGTGGAGACTGCCACAGCTAAAAGCAAATCAAAGGTTTTTACCCCGGGCAAAATCGGTAATCTCGAACTGCGCAACCGCACCATCCGGTCCGGTTGTTTCGAGGGGATGTGCCCGGGTGCCACACCAAGCGACGCATTAATCGAGCACCACCGGAAAGTGGCAGCCGGCGGCATCGGTATGACCACCGTGGCCTATTGCGCGGTGTCTCATGATGGAGTCGCCTTCGGGCACGAAATGTGGATGCGTGAAGAAATCATTCCCGCTCTGCGACGCCTCACGGACGCCGTGCACCGGGAAGGAGCGGCCGCATCAATCCAGCTCGGGCATTGCGGTTTTTTTGCCAACAGGTCCGTCATCGGCAAAACACCCATCGGCCCTTCTCGCAAGTTCTGTTTATTCCGCTACAGCATTTGCCGCGCAATGAATGCGGCAGATATCGAGCGGGTGCGTGATGACTTCGGTAAGGCTGCCAAAATGGCGGTTGCCGCCGGGTTTGACGCCGTCGAAATCCATGCCGGACACGGGTATCTCCTGAGTCAATTCCTCTCTCCCTGGACAAATAACCGTAAAGACCGGTACGGCGGCTCCCTGGAAAATCGATTGCGTTTCCCGGTCTCCGTCATTAAATACGTCAGAACAGTCCTCGGCCCGGGCTACCCGATACTGATCAAAATGAATACTGAGGATGGTTTTAAAGGCGGGTTAAGTATTGACGAAGCGGTACAGGTCGCAATAAGTTTTGAAGAAGCCGGCGCCAGCATGCTCGTGCCAAGCTGCGGATTTACGGCCCGGACTTCGTTCTACATGATGCGCGGTAACGTCCCGATATGGGACTATGTGAAATCGGAAAAGAACCCGGTTACCAAAATAGGAATGGCTTTATTCGGCCGTTTTATGGTCGAAGAATTCCCTTTTCAGGCGCTTTTCTTATTCGACCAGGCAAAACGCATTAAAGATGCCGTCAAAATTCCGGTAGCCTGCATCGGCGGAGTCTGCTCCCTGGATAACATGGACAAAGCTATGAAAGAAGGTTTTGAGTTTGTGCAGACCGGCCGCGCCACCATCAGAGACCCGAATGTTATCAGGAAAATGCAATCGGGAGAGATCACCGCCTCAGACTGCGACCATTGCAACCGGTGTGTCGCCGCCATGGCCGCGGAGGGCGTCACCTGCATTTCTGAAACCAGGGGATTCCTGCATAAGTCCAAATAGGATGCTTACCCGGAAAAAGGAAAACAAGATAAAGAATGTAGCGATTACCGGTGTATCCGGCTACCTCGGTACTATGCTGCTTAAAAGAATTGTGCAGGAAGCAGAGGTCGAGCGTGTTGTCGGACTGGATATCAGGGAACCGGCTTTTGAATCGCCCAAATTCATCTTTATCAAACACGATGTCAGGCAGCCATTCGCTGAAATTTTCACAAATAACAAAATTGACACCGCCATTCACCTGGCTTTCATCGTCACGCCGATACAAAACGAAAAGAAAGCCCATCGGATTAACATCGGGGGATCGAAAAATTTCCTCGATGCCAGTCTCAAAGGTCATTTAGCACAAATTTATTATGTGGGCAGTAATACAGAGTACGGCGCGCATTATAATAATCCCGGTTTGTTTACCGAAGATATGCCGCTCAACCCTAACCCGGATTTCCCTTATGCCCGTGATAAGGCAACGGTCGACCTGATGTTTCAAGATTTCGCCAAGGAAAATCCCGATATCTGTGTCACTATCGGACGCACAGTTGCGGTCACCGGACCGCATGGGGACAGTTGCGGGCTTAACCTGTTATTCTTGCCGGTAATGGTCCAACCGATGGATAAAAATCCGCTCTGGCAGTTTATTCACGAAGATGACTTAGTGGAGTTAGTCGTGCTGCTGCTCCAGCGCCGGAAAAGCTGTATTTATAATTTAAGCGGCGACGGCGGTTTAACCTATCTTCAAATGATTCGGGAGTTAGCCAAACCATCTGTCCGGCTGCCGTCATGGTTATTATACTGGGGAACAAAGATTACCTGGTTTTTACACTTACAATCACGGTCGCAGGCCGGAGGAGTGCATTTGTTAGAATATCCCATCATGCTCAGCAACGAGAAGGTTAAACAGGAAACGGGATACAGACTGCGCTGCACCGGAGAAGAAGCGTTTGATATATTCCTGCAGGCTGCGGGGAAAAAGAAGTCCTAAATATGCATAAAGAAAATAATTGTCCTCAAATAACCCATGTGATATTATGTTTAATCAATCCGGACTTTATTAATTCCATAATTGCTTATTTTATTTGGAGAGTTAATTGGACATAAAAACCAATCCCTGGGATGACATCTTTAAACAAAAGGGCCGGTACTTCAATGAGCCGCATGCGGATATGCCCGGCATCGTCAAAATATTGCAAGAGCGCGGGGCTAAAACTGTTCTTGATCTGGGATGTGGTACCGGCCGGCATACTGTTTATCTGGCCAAAAACGGCTTTACGGTTTACGGCATGGATAATTCCCCGCAGGCGATTCAGTCGGCCCAAAAATGGCTGCATGAGGAAGGATTAACCGCCGACCTGAAATACGGGGACATCACCGAGCCGTTCCCCTATCCGGACGCTTTTTTCGACGCTTTAATCTCCGTCCAGGTGATAAATCACGGCGATAACGCCACCGTCAAAAGGATTGCGCAGGAAATTGCCCGCGTTCTTAAACCGGGCGGACTGCTCTTCATCACCGTGGCTACTTTGAAGAATCAGGCCAAGACATGGGAGCAAATCGAACCGAATACCTTTATGCCGCTGGACGGACGG
>JBKQML010000206.1:0-7006 GCA_052326545.1 Dehalococcoidales bacterium | reverse complement strand
TTCAAATCCACTATTGAATACTTTCCACTAAAAGTCTACAGTTCTCAGCGAGGTTTCCCTATGCGAACTTGTGGAATTTCCTCAAACCCCCGAACTGGCGGTTTCAATTTCACTCAGTAATAGCAATCGATTGACAAGTCCAAAAACCAGTGCTATCATTCTGGAAATTACATATGCCATCATTTAAAAAGGAGCGGAGTTTGATTATGGAAATGAAAGATCTCGTTCAGGTTGGATTAGAGAATGCAACAAAAATGCTTTACGATGCACTTGATGGGCTAACTGCTTCTGAATTGAAATGGCAACCCCGCCCGGATGCCAACTCGATTGGTCTCCTCTTTTTCCATTTTGTTCGCGTTGAGGATTCCGCAATTCATGATCTTCAAGGTAAACCCCACCTCTGGGTAAAAGAGAAATGGTATCAGAAGTTTAACAAAACAGTTGATGCAGGCCAGGGCAATCTTACCGCGGAACAAATATCTGCCTTCGTTCTTCCGGATATGAAAGAATGGCTTGTTTATGCCGAAGCGGTGAGAAAAGACACCCTTGCTTACCTGAAAGGATTAAAAAACAAAGATTTCGAAAAGCAGGTAGATTTGACTCCGCCATCTACCCCGGCGGCTGCAACAGGCGGAAACGCGGCTCTCCCGCCGGCTCATTTTACCGTCGTCATCGGTCCATTGTTAATGCATATGATCGCTGCACTTTCCAAACGTGCGGGGGAAATATCATACATCCGTGGTCTTCAGCGGGGAATGGATAAGTAGCACAAACTAATCGGGTCTGTTAACATGTTCATTGAATAAATTTCTTATTGTTTGTATTTCATGACTGGATTTTTATCTTTGTGTTGCATAAAAGTCTTGGGTGAATACGGTAGGATTGATGACTGAAGGAGAAAGATATGAAGTATCGTAAATTTGGTAGCCTGGATTGGAAAGTATCGGCCTTGGGATTCGGAACAATGCGTTTGCCGGTGGTAAATGATGATTATAGCAATATTAATAAAGATGCTGCCATCAAGATGATACGCTACGCCATTGACCATGGCGTGAATTATTTTGACTCCGCCTATGGCTATCACAATGGTAACAGCGAGGTTGTTGTCGGTAGTGCCTTGAAAGACGGCTATCGGGAGAAAGTGAAAATTGCCACCAAACTACCGTGCTGGCTCGTCAATTCGTCGAATGATTTTGACCGGCTTTTTAACGAACAATTAAAACGGCTAGAAACCGAAAAAATCGATTTCTACCTTTTACATGGTCTCAACAGGATGGTGTGGCGAAAAATGTATAATTTGGGCGTGCTCAAGTGGGCGGAGGGAGTGATAGCTGATGGTCGCATCGGTGGTTTAGGTTTCTCTTTCCATGACAACTATACGGTTTTTCAGGAAATAATCGATGCTTATAGCGGTTGGACATTATGCCAGATTCAATACAACTACATGGATGAAGAGTTTCAAGCAGGTACACACGGGCTTAAATACGCACATCAAAAAGGATTAGCCGTTGTGGCGATGGAACCGATTAGAGGCGGACAACTCTCCAGACCTCCGGAAATAGTAACCAGATTACTAAATAATGCGTCGGTAAAAAGGACTCCGCAGGAGTGGGCATTACGCTGGGTCTGGAACCACCCCGAAGTGACATTGGCTCTTAGTGGGATGAGTACCATGAAACAAGTGGTAGAAAATATTAATTTTGTTGAGCATTCCCAACCTCACAACTTGACGGATAACGAGGTAAAGTTGATTGGAAAAGTTCGTGATGCTTACCTCTCGCTGACTCCAGTTGACTGTAATGGTTGTCAGCTTTGTATGCCCTGTCCAAACGGTATAGAGCTGGACATCCCCCGTATTTTTGATTTTTATAAATCTGCAATTATCTACAACGAAGCTGCAAACCGCCGAAAGATGTACAGCGATCCTGAAATGTTCAGACCGGAAACTCGAGCCGATAAATGTAATAAATGCGGTCAGTGCGTGGAAAAATGCCCCCAGAAATTGCCGATTCCGGATTTACTGGAGAAAGCACACTTATATTTAACTGAAAAAGCATGAATTGGGTTTTACCTCGAAAATTACTCGATAACCATATAATTCATTTACAGACTAAAAATTATTTTTCCAAGGCAGCGAGAATTGGAGAAAATACCAAACATCAAGTGAAAAAGAACCTGATTATCATTCGATTGAGATAATGAATTTACCACTAATCGAATAAAAGTTGTATAATTGTTGACAAATCATATATTTAACTTGTCAATTACTGTATAACAAAGCTAAATTTTATGATACCTAGCGGGGGATAATTGTGAGATCAAACGACAGAAGTTCATACAGGGTAAAAGAAGGTGACATTGCTGTCATGTTAGATTCACTCGACGAATTATTCCGGGAACGGGGAGATAAAGTGATGCCAAAACATCTAGCTGAGCGGATGGAACAAAAACTTCACAGGCATATACATCACCATACTGCTGCTTACCTGTATACATCTTTAGGGTTTGTAACAAAAAGGGTGAGTTCTCAACCAAATGGATGTAAATTTTACATTATTCCTAGTTACGAACTATTGGCAGAAAAACAAGCCCAATTCTGCAAGGTTGATGCTAATAACCCGGCAAAAACAATTCATTAACAATAAAATAAACTTCCCACGACCTTACGGTCGGGGTATTAAGTAAGTTAGGATAAAATACTCTTGAACGCAGAGGCCAAGATAAATACCCATAAGCCTTAATATGTGGAATTCTCGCTTCGAACCTAATCGGATCACCTAAAAATTAATAAAAGGAGAATACAGTCCAATGCCGGGGCCGTCAAAACTTGATAAAAAGAAAACAGCAGTCGTTGTATTGGATTATCAGATAAATTTATTGGGTTCTTTCCCAAAAGAATTACAAACTGAACTTCTCACTAAAGTAAATAAAGTATTAGATACTGCCCGATGGAATAATTTACCGGTCCTCTTTACCCAACGGGGACAAGGAAAACCGGAACTGGAAATCGATCCAAGGTTGGTACGCCGGCCTGGAGAAGTTACGGTGGTAAAAGAGAAAAGGTCTCCATTCGCATCTACCAATATCGACGAACACCTGAAAAAAATCGGCATTAATACATTGGTGGTGATGGGTTTATACACCAGCAGTACAGTGTTGTCAACGATGCGTTGTGGGACTGAAATAGGATATCAATTCTTCGTAATTTCAGATTGCTGCGCCGACTTAGAAATGGATGTTCAGGAATTTCTTTTTAAAAGATTATTTCATCATACTTCGACAATCCTTGATTCAAAGGCATTCTTCGAACTATTAGAGAAAAGCTAAAATAATCAAATGTTCAGTAGGTTAAAATTACCTGAGTGTTTTTTAATTAATGTATCATTAATTTCTTTATTTTTTGGTCTATCCAGAATCGGCCTAAATAGAAACTCAACATTCCCGGACCTGCAGCAGCCCCCCAGGTCGAACCGAATTGAGCGTTGAATCCCTTAAGCCACGGCTGGCAGAGGGAATAAGCCATCGGTTGCAGAACGGATATTGCGATGTGCTGCCGTGCGACATACTCATTGGCATCTCTGAATATTCGGAGGACTGTATCTAGAGTAGTTGCAGCTCTAGCTTTATCATATAGAGCATCAAAAACGGGGTCTTTTACCATTCCATAGTTGTCCGGTGATCCCGACTGAAACCGGTACAGATCCCTGAGCGGCGAAGAAGTATGTCCAAGGTGTCCCGCAGGATGATGTACCAATTGGTCATGTTTACGATCGGCGACAAAATTATTCCAGACATTGGTTTCCATCGGACGTATCTCCATGTCAATACCGATCTCAGCAAAATAGGACTTGACGATTTTAAGAAGGTTAAGATCCCCGGCAATATCGGCTACTAAGTTGGTTTTGAACCCATCCGGGTAGCCGGCATCAGCTAAAAGTTGTTTAGCCTTGACGGGATTGTAAGCATACTCGTCTTTCAGATCCCGGGGCCAGTCCTGATAAGGAAATCCCCAACCTTTCATATACCTTGAGGTTAAAGTATCAGGGTATGGCTCGACAAGTCCGTGGTAGTATGATTTTGCTATCGCTGGCAGGTCAATTGCCATTTGCATGGCTTGCCTGACTCTGATGTCATTAAATGGTGCTACATCAATCCTCGGGTCAAGAGAAATAGTCGGCGGCAGCGGAGTGAGTATCTGCAATATTTCTGGATTTGTTTCCCGTATTGACTGCGCCTGAACAGGTGAAACACAATCGATGACATCAATTTTACCTTCACGCATTGCGGCTAATGCCGCAACATCATCAGGTATATAAAGATATTTGACAGTATCGAGGTACGGAAGACGGTTCTGCGGGTAACGCTCGTCATATCCCCAGTAATCGGGATTTTTAACCAGAGTTGCCGAGTTTTCTGGATCAAAATCATGAAACATGAATGATCCGGTACCGATAGCGTGATGCCAATCCCTCAAGTCTCCCCATTTCCGAACTGCATCGGGGTTCTCGATACACATCGCAAGGTCAACCGAATGCAATGTTTCCATAATAATTTCGGGGTTTGATATTTTAAATTTAAAGACAACGGTGTATTTATCAATGGCTGTGACCGATATCAGGTCTTGAAATGCATTGACTGCAGCGTGAAACGGGCTTGGTTTCGTGAAGCCACCGCCAAGCCAAAACAGACGGTTAAAATGGAATACTACATCATCAGCTACAAACTCGCGGCCATTTGCGGGAGGTATGTTCTGCCAGTGAATACCTTTGCGCAAATGGGCAACGTACGTTCGCGCGTCGCTAAACTCCCAATTCTCGGCTAATTGGCCTTTTAAATATTCGGAAGGATGCCAAAGCGGTTTATAGTCGAATATTGCCGGATCCAGCGTCCAATCGTCCGCAACTAATCTTTCCATCCAGGCCGTGACAATATGCACCGGACCGACACCAAAGTATGGGTCAAAATTGACAATATTTCTGCTGGCACGAATCACCATCTCGCCGCCGTACTGCGGCTTGCCAAGTTTATCCCACCACTTACCGACTTTTTCCCCCATAAAGCTTCCTCCTGAGTACTTAAGGTGTTAGAACTTTACACGACGATATTGACAATGATTATATTAATTGCAAACGAAATTATCAATATCGTTGGTTGACCCGAATGCATCTGATAGTATACAACATCACACGTAATCTTGCTCCTTATTTGAGGAGGTTTGCCTAATTGAGATTTGTGGTATATAATAGGCGAAAAATTAGTGATGGAGGACAAAAATGCCTGAAGGCAAGAAATTAAAAGAAGGCGGGAGTAGTTTTTACCAAATAATAACGGTTATTGGAGCCAGTCCGGAATCATGGGAGAAGGCGGCTGCTTCAGCGGTGGAGCAAGCCTCAAAAATGTACCAGGTAGCGGCGACTGAGGGAGTGGAATTGACGATGCACCTCGCGAACGGAAAGGTGGGCGCTTATATCGTAAAAGTCAAACTTTCCTGTCAAGTCAACAGTTAAGCCAAATAATTTACAATATTTACGATGAAATTTCCAGACAAAAAGTGAGAATCTCAGTAGTGTAAATGATTTAAAGAAGGCCGCATTTTCAAGCGAGATTATTTAGCCTCTTGACGAGGTCTTATTACCGCTAAGACAACTAGTCAGTTAGAAGAATTTCGGAACATTTGATGGAAAGAGACCGATTTATATTGTTTCTTAAAATGACAATTTTATTTGAAAGAAAAATCCATCGTATACGATTTAAGGAGATAAACGATGAAAATTGATGTATGCAGTCATATCATACCGAAGAAGTTTAAAGAGGTGTTTTTAAAAAAGACTAATACTAATGCACTTAAAGCAATGGAGTTAATCGAACAAAATCCGGTACTGAGCGATATCAATATCAGATTGCGCCTTTTAGACAGATATCCGGATTTGCTGGAGGTTCTTCTTCCGGCGCTTGGTCCACTGGAAACCTTAGTGTCACCGGCACAAGTCCCCGATTTAGCCAAATTAAATAATGATGAAACGGCCGCATTAGTTGAAAAATTCCCCGATAAATTCTTGGCAGCAATTGCTCTATTACCGCAAAATAATATCGAGGCTGCCTAGAAAGAAATGGAGTGGGCGTTAACGAAATTGGGTATGCGGGGTATTCTTCTATACACCAATGTAAATGGAGAGACATTAGACCTCCCAAAATTCAGACCGTTATACGCGCAAATGGCCGAATATGCCCTACCAATATTCATTCATCCCTATAATTTCCCGGTAACCTATCCTCCATTGTCGGCACCCATGGCATATCAGAAGCATTTTCAACAAATGGTGATTGAAGCCATTCAATGGCCTGCGGATACTTCACTGGCGATGATACGTCTCGCAATAGCCAGCATTTTTAGAGAGTATCCCAATATTAGGTTGATAACCCACCATTGTGGTGGTTCAGTACCATTCTGCCACGGCAGAATAATTGTCCGGAATGATGACATGCATAAGTTCTACGGTGATACTGCGCTTTGTGATACCGCAGGACCACTGACATGCGGCTACGCATTTTTCGGCTCCGACCACATGTTATTTGGCACTGACACGCCGCTTGGGCGTGGGCACGGTTATGGCATTAACGAAACGATAAGAGCAATAGAACAGCTGGACATTTCCAATACCGACAAGGAAAAAATATTGGAACGTAATGCGTTACGTTTATTGAGAATTTCAATATAGTCAGCAAAGCGAACGGCGTGAACCCCGCCATTCAGTGCTACTTACCTAAAAGTCCTAAAATTTCCTTAGCGGTGACTACGTTTGCCTGGCCAGGAAATACTTTTTCCATTAACATCTTGTGAACTTCAGCACTCGGCGGGTTGGCACAACAATCTGAAATGACTATCAGTTTATAATCCAGGTCAGCGCCGCACCGAACAGTAGTGAGCACGCATCCCTGGGTAGCGATCCCCATGAGCACCAGAGTATCAATACCTTGCTTTTTCAAGACTTCGATCAGGTTTGTA
>JBKQML010000205.1:0-3981 GCA_052326545.1 Dehalococcoidales bacterium | reverse complement strand
CTACATTACTGGTGGAGATACATATCAAAATATCAGTGGGGCAGTTTTGAGACTGGTAAAAGCGTGAGAGAAATACATAACCTGTTGGGAAAGCTGGGTCTTCACAAGAGGTATGATCCTCTACAGCATCACGCTTTGGTTTTTTCAGATGAAGATATTAGCCGCTTAAAACGATGTACAATACGCCCAGGATATGCAATTATCAATAGCATCTATTTTGTGTCCACCTCACATCTATCATCTGTCATCAATGACTCACGTCAGTCGATTAACCAACATGCTCGCGATGGCGATTGGCCTACGTTCATCATCAATGGGGTAAGGTGGAATCAGGTCCAAGGTATTGAGGATTATCTAGCCTTGAAACAGCGTCAAAGAGATGTCGTGGAATTACATCGCGATACAGTGCGGTCGTATTCAAATCAGAATGTCCCAAGAGTTGAGCTGCAGTCACCAGATCAACATCACTCTCTATTAACCGAGTCGCAAAATAGTGTCGCAATGAGTGCGGATGCAAATTTTCCAAGCCGCACGCCCTAGCCAATTTAGTGACTATCCGATAAACACTCCTAGCATTAAGCCCTTTGAAAACTCTATCTCCGCGCAGTTTACCGTCACATTGCTTAAGCAAAGGCACTGCTATTCTCTCGGCCATGGGTATAGTCCTATCCTTCATGTTTTTCCCCTGTTTGATAAAGATGAGCCGATGATTGAAATCAAGATTGTCAACACGTAAATTTAGTAGTTCGCTCTTTCTCATGCCAGTGTAACCGAGCGTAAGAATTAGCGTTGAATTACGTTCTTTCTGTTGTTTAGTTTGGTGGTACAGACCCAACTCTGCCCGTTTTACCATCGCTTCAAAATCGCCCCTGTCATGGTATTGTGGCAGGACCCTTGGCTTCCTCAACTTGACCTTTAATGATAAGCCGATAAATTCAAAATACAACCTTAATGCGTGGTAGTGAAGAAGAATTGAGTTGGGCTTGTATCCTGTTTCTCTTAGGTGGGAAAGGTATTCTTTAGCACTGCTGACATCAGGATCCCGACCGTCCAGCCACTTACAGTAAGTTGTAACAATCTCCCAATAGCGTGCTATGGTCTTCGAATCCCGGTCACTTTGTAATAGTTCTCGATGGTATTCCTCAAACATATTTTCAGAATACCACTTGCCCGTTGCCCTACTCTGCAACGGGCGGAAAGAAAAAGGTGGGTCAAGCAAATCTATAAGCCGAGTTCTGTATCCTTCCTGCTGGAAGGACGGTGACCATCTATCTAGCCCTGATGTTACCATCAGGTTCAAGCGACCAACCCGGGGACTGGCCGGGCGTCCATATGCCCCTCTATTTGGTCTTGCTCCGAACGGGGTTTTCCCAGCCGGCCAGTCACCTGGCCGCTGGTGAGCTCTTACCTCACCATTTCACCCTTGCTCTGACGAATCAGGGCGGTTTGTTTCTGTGGCACTTTCCGTAGGGTTACCCCTCCTGGGTGTTACCCAGCGTCCTGCCCGGTGGAGTTCGGACTTTCCTCCCGCCTGAGGCGGGCGGTCACCCGGTTTACTTGACCCACTGATAGCATAGTGTAAGCAATCTGGATAGTCAATCAACGATGCTAATTATTATATTATGTCAATTTATCCGCTGTTGCTGAATTAGCTATTATCCAAACATGAACATTTGTGCCTGTTTACATATATTGACAAATCTAACATTCAATGCTAGGATTATGCTAATTTTTATTGGGCAAAATTTATCTCCAAAAATACAAGTACAAAATGATAAACAATCAAATTAAGGGAGGTTTGAAAAATAAGAATATTTAAAAAGTAGCTTTTATTCCGTTTTCTCGATATTCATTATTAAAAAGGAGACATTAATGAAAAAAGGAGTCATCTGGGGATTTGCAACGTTCCTGCTGGTTGCATCACTTGTTTTAGCATCTTGCAGCTCATCAACCACGACTGCTACTACTCCTCCCGCTGTGACTACCACAACTTCAACTACTGCCGCTATCACATCTACTACGACCTCAACTGTATCCACGGCCACTACCGTTACTGCAACAACCACCAGTACCGGGAACTGGTGGGATAGTGAGGGAACCCCGCAGTACGGCGGTACTCTAACTGTTAATAGTACAACTGATCCCGCGTTTTGGGACCCTAATCAGGGCACGCTTTCTTATTCCCTGGAATTTATCTATTTGGATTCGATGTTTGACGCTAACTGGACATCGGACCCGTCTGTTCAAAACTACCAGTTAAGCTATTGGGATGAAAGTTACGAGTCCGGTGATTTATTGACTGGCTGGGAGTTTACGTCACCGGGTGTTCTTATGCTGCATGTTAGACAGGGAATCTACTGGCAAAACTTGCCGCCGGCCAATGGCCGCGAGTTCAATGCAAACGATATAGTGTTTCATTTCTGCCGGATGTGCGGTCTGGGTAATGGCTATACAGCACCTGCCGACCCTGTCTATTACTCAAGCAATTCCTGGGATACCACTCTCCTTTCTGTTAAGGCAACTGATAACTGGACGGTTTCGATGACGTTCTCTAGTCTTAACCCTGAGTTCGAACTGGAGAATATGCAGGCGCCTGGTTGCGATTGCTCAATTGAGAACCCGGAGACAGTGCAGGCATATACCAATGCCAGTAATCCGGAATTGACTAACTGGCGTAATGCGCTTGGCACCGGACCGTTTATGATTTCGGATTTTGTTGACCTCAGTTCGGTGACTTTTGTCAGGAATCCCAACTATTGGGCAATGGATGAACGTCACCCTCAGAACAGGCTGCCCTATGTCAATACACTCAAGATTCTTATCATACCTAACACTCCCACAGCCGAAGCAGCCATGCGTGCCGGCAAGATTGATCTCATGGATTCCATTTCCCCTGCAGATGCCGCGAACATGAAGAAAACCAATCCTGCCATCAATCAGATAGAGTGCCCGAATGGAAACGGACTCACCATCAATCCGAGAAACGATCGGGCTCCTTATAATGACATCAGGGTCCGCGAAGCATTGCAGATGGCGATCAACCTGCCACAGATTGCTTCACAGTACTTCGGCGGCGGTTGCGACCCGTCCCCTGAACCATTAACCTCTAATTTCATGACAGGTTGGGGGTTCCCATATAGCACCTGGCCGGCCGACCTACAGGCACAGTATGCCTATAACCCGACAGGGGCTAAAGCGCTATTGGCCGCAGCCGGTTTACCCAATGGTTTTACTACCGATGTCGTGGTCGATAGCACCGCCCCGTATCAGGATTTAATGCAAGTAATCCAGTCGGAATTTTCAGCGATTAATGTAAACATGTCGATTCAGGTAATGGCGCATGCTCAATTCTCTGCCTACGTGAGAACCGGTCACCTTGAAGATGCGTTGGCTTACCTCCCGAATGGCTCGCTTGGTTTAGGCTATTATCCAATCAGGCAGCTCATGAAGTTTGTCACAGGAGGCCTATCTAACGACATGATGGTGAGCGACCCTAAAATTGATGGTTGGTATACAGCTGCCTTGAATGCTACCGGTACGGACCAGGTGAAACAAATAGTCGCAGCTGAGAACCAGTATGTTGTGCAACAGCATTTCCTATTAAGTCTGGTTCAGCCTAATGTATACTTCCTGTCACAGCCCTGGGTTGTTGGATTTAATGCTCAATATGGTGCCTTCTGTGATGGTTCTGGACCTTTAATGGGCTTCGAATATTTCTCACGATTCTGGATTAACCAGAATGCTAAATAGAATGGCAAAATAGAAATTAATCTTTCGAAACCATTCTGGAACAGTTGAAATACAGAGAGAGGCCGGATTATACCGGCCTCTCTCTGTTTGTTGAATCTTACTGATATCCACATGTATCAAGACAATTGGTCCATAATGATATTATCTGAATAAATATTTGGTATTGAACATGCCTTTTTCTATATTGACAAATCTAAAATTCAATGCTAGGATTATGCTAATTTTTATTGG
>JBKQML010000204.1:0-6221 GCA_052326545.1 Dehalococcoidales bacterium | reverse complement strand
GACATGGAATTTATCGCGGACGCGGCTGATGATGGACTGGACCACCATTCTTTTGCCTTTGAGGGTTTCATTTTCGGGGATACGCAGGTCGATTTTACAAACACCGATATTCATGCTTGTTGTACCTATTTTACCGGTAAAAGAAGAAGGCGCAAGTGTTGGAGAAAGCGGCTTATTTCTGTTCTTCACCGGCCTGGTATTGGAATTTGGCGCGCTCGGCGACGATGGAAAGCAGGGTAGAAGATGCTCCCCGCGGGCAGTACATCCCCTTTTCCCATTCGCTGATGGTCTGCTGACGGGTACCCAGTTGTTCTGCCATCTCATTCTGCGTTAATTTCAGATGAGTGCGTAAAGCGTGGATTTTTGTGCCGTCCCACTGATTGCGCTTACCTTTCTTTTCGTCTGCCATACTCGAATTCTACACGAATTAGTGTAAAACGTCAATCAAAATATTGACAGAAACCGATGTTTAGCTTACCATTAGCAGGTGATGAAAATAAAAACCAAGTCATCATTTATCTTAGCCATTGTGTTCGTCATTACGCTGCTGGCAGTAATCGTCCCGGCGCTGCCGGTGTTCGCCGCGCCGTCTATCTCGATATCGCCGTCATCCGGTGTCTCCGGAACCAAAGTCACCGTCGATGGGTTGAGCTTTAGTTCGTATGCCGGCGACCAGCTTGCCGTTTATTTTGATAACATCGAAGTCATTCCAAATGTCGTTGCTGTATCCGGCGGGATCATTCCCCAGACAACTTTTGTTGTACCGGATAAGCTGGTACCGGGAAACCATATTGTCAGTATTAAAGGGAGTCCCGGTGTAATTCTGGCGCAAGCTCAATTTTATGTAGCACAACCCGAAATAATATTGAGCAGATGGAGCGCCACTGTCGGCTCGACTATCACCGCCACCTGCGATGGTTTTCATGCCGGACAAACGGTCACTTTTCAGTATTACTCCGGAGCCGAACAGGATTTACTGAGCTATCAAACAGCCAATGATATCGGAGAGTGCACCGTACAATTCAATGTCCCTGCCGGTACAGCCGGCAGCCACGAAATCCTTGCCTCGAATCAAATGGGTGACTATGCAACAGCCTATTTAGAGATAACGCCTTCGCTCAATATTAATCTTCCTGTTGCCAGTATTGGTGATAAAGTGGATATCACCGGGACCGGTTTTAACAGCGACGACGAGGTCGATATCATCCTTTATGGGGTAACTGTCGCCATGGCGACCACAACGGATAGAGGTTCTTTTGATGCTGTTTTCAATGTGCCGGTTATCAAAGCCGGTATCTATTCCCTTGAAATCGAAGAAACGGCTAAAGATATCAGATGGATTGACTTTACGGTCACTCCTAAAATTAGCGTTAGCGCCACAGCCGGCGACGTGGGCACAACGCTCGATGTTGATGGGGCCGGGTTCGAGATTGGAGCCCTGGTACAAATTTACTATGATACTGAAGAAATGACCACGGTCACGGCAGATAGCACCGGTTCGTTCTCTACCTATTTTAATGTCCCGGTCAGTGTTGCGGGACCGCATAACATCATCGTTACTGACGGATTGAATACCAAACAGGCCGTTTTTACCATGGACTCAACTCCGCCGCCGGTGCCGGATACGTATGTCCCCAAGCCTGATTCTACAGTTCAATCACAGGTAACTTTTGCCTGGGGCACTGTTTACGACCCGAGTGAGCCTGTTTCCTATACGCTTCAAATTGCCAGAACAAAAGACTTTCTGCAGCCTATTCTGGAAAAGACAGGGTTGTCGCTTTCAGAATATACCCTGACCAAAGAAGAATCCTTACTTCCCAATCGGCAATTTACCAATTATTACTGGAGAGTACGGGCTACCGACAGCGCTTCAAATGCCGGGGCCTGGTCGGAACCGGTTGCATTTGAGGTTGAGCCGTCCAACACGCTCCCGCAGTGGACAGACTATATTCTTAGCGGAATCGGTATTTTGCTGGTGATTATTCTGGTCGTCCGCATCAGGAAAGACACGAAACTCCTGAAAACTGAAAAGTGACTCAAGTCAGGTATTAGCGCTGAGTATTCTGATGAGCCTGGTGGCCACTTTCACCATCGGCAGTTTGTCCACTTCCCGCAGTGCTTCCTGCATGTTCTTTTCTTTGGCCGGATAAGTGGTCATCACAATCGGCACAAATTTCGTGGAAACCGGCTCCTTCTGAATCACGCCGGCGATGCTGATGTTGTATGTCCAGAAGATATTGCAGATTTGCGCCAGCACCCCGGCCTGGTTGGCGACACTGAAGCGCAGGTAATAACGGCGTTCGGCGTCGGCGGTAGAACCTAAAACCAGCGGTTTTTTCGAGGTCGGCATCGGCATCTGCCGTCCCTCGACGATGTCGGCTAAATCTTTGACTACGGCGTCGGTGGTGGGATAAACACCGGCCCCCGGCGCCACCAGCCCGGATATCACGCCGTATTCATCCTCCAGTTCCGTGCCGTTGTAAGCGCCTTCCAGCGAACCGAGTAAAGAATATTCCGGCAATAGGGCTGGGTGGACGCCCACGGCAAACGTATCGTCCATCTGCTCGATGACGCCGACCAGTTTGATGGCGTAACCCAGCTCGGCGGCGTATTCGATATCCTGAGATGTGATGTCCCGGATGCCTTCGACGGTGAATTCCGGCACTTTCTGGTAAGAATTGGTGATAAGGTTGACCAGGATGCGGATTTTGTTGGCGGTGTCGTTGCCGTCGATGTCGTCCGAAGGGTCGCGCTCGGCGAAACCTTTTTCCTGGGCTTCCTTGAGCGCTTCTTTGAAGCTCTTTTCATCCCGGGACATGGTGGATAAAATATAGTTCGAAGTGCCGTTCAGGATGGCGTAAATCCGCTTGAATTTTTTGGTCGCGGCGCCGGCCTGCTGGAACTCGTGGATTAAGGAATGGCAGCCGACAAAACTGGCGCGGAATCCGACTTTGCGGTTTAGTTTGGCCGCCAGCGAAAAGATATCCTTGCCTTCGGCGGCCAGCATTTTTTTGTTGGCGGTGACCACGTCCTTGCCGTTCTTCAGGGCGGTCATCTGGATGGACCTGGCCGGTTCGATGCCGCCGATGGTTTCCACGATAATATCGATATCCGGGTCGTTGACCACTGATTTCCAATCGTCGCTGAGCATCGTTTTCGGGATTTTCACCGGGCGCCGGGTTTTCAGGTCGATGTCCACCACTTTAGCCAGTTCGAGGCCGTTAATGCCCTTTTCGTACAATGCCCGCACCACGCCCACGCCGATTTTCCCGAATCCGATAACCGCGACTTTCTTTACTGCTGACATCGTAATCTCTCCTGCCGGATTTTGTGCCGATTAGCCAATATTATCGTGAGAGGAGGCCAAGTGTCAAACCAAAGGGGGAAATAAACAATAAACAAGATTCAATAATCAAGAAAATCCGAAATACGAATATCGAAACTCTTATCCTTTAGACATCCCTCGACAGACTCGGGACAAATGAGCTAAGGGACCTGCGGCAAATCCAAAGCAATAAATCCGAAATCATGCATTACGAGGAGCGTTGTGGAAGCTGGATTCCCGATCAGGTCGGGAATGACAAGATGGGGTGTGAAGGACAATCCCCGTTTGTCATTATCGGGCTTGACCCGATAATCCAGAACCGGCGGGAGTTTAGAGCAGGTTATGCCCGGAGTCCAACTGGAGTCATTAGGCGATTTGTCAAGATCCGCGCCATCAACAAATATGGCTACCCGGTGAGTCCCCATAAAACAACACATCCTCAACGTCTACAGTGTTGACCTGCAAACGCTGAGGATTTATACACTATCTGTTTCATAACCAGCCGGGAAGTGTGTGTCAATAGCTTTATTATACAATCATTAGTGATATATAAAATAGCGATTGTATTGAATTTTTGATTATTTCCCCAATGTTCCTTTAGCTTCTCTGGGGGCGTACTGATTAGCGGCTTCGACCAGCAAAGCCGTGCTCATCAGGAAATCGTCGTGGCCTTTGACCGGGTCGACAAAGAAGTTCAAAGTCTGGCTGGCACGGTACTGACTCTGCGCGTTATCCATTTCCCACCAGAATTCCCGGTATTCTTCGGAGCAGTCCGCGGCATACATTTTCAGGCGGCCGGAATTGACCGCCGCCTGCAGGCTGAAACCCAGCAGGGTTTTAGAGGACGGGGTGAAAACAAACGGTATGACATGCGAACCGACGGCCTCTTTTAAAAACGAAGCCACCGGCTGCCCGGCGCCGGTCGCATCCACCACAATTTTCTTGCAGCCCCAGACGCCTCTCACCAGGTCGATGATTTTCGAATACAGTTCGGGATGTTTGGTGCCGGTCCAGCGGTAATGCTCCACGATTCTGACCCCGGGCTGTTTCTGAATTTTGTTAGTCACCGTGTAATCAAGTTCCCCGATGGTAATCACGGTCGAATCGCGGCGCTTCCGGGCAGCCCAGAGTTTGAAATCGTTGATTTCTTCGGCTTCACCCGCCAGGTCGATGCCGGCGACATAGATTTTACCGCTTTCCGGCTGATGGATACGGGGATGCCGGCCCTGCAATTGTGCTTTTTGCGAAGACGAGAAAAATCCCCCGCCGCCGTGTACCGGCAGCAGGCAGTACTGCGTACGGAACAGCGGATGGTTCTCACCGAGGCGTTCCCTTTCCCCTTCGACATAAGCCAAGTAGGACGGATTATATTTGGCGACTTCCTGCCAATCGCAGCGGAAGTGGCGGCGGATACCGTCTTTTCGTTCCAATTCCAGGTTTGTCTGCTTTACCTCTTCGAGCAAGGTGGAATCATCCCAGGTGGTACCATAAAGAACGGTCGTGACATTGGTGGTGCTGCCCATCGGTTTGAAATCCCGGGTATACTTTTCTTTGTCGACATCCTGGGCTTCGTCAATTTCCAGAAGCAGATGCGCGGTATTGCCAACGACGTTAGCGGTTTTATCCGCAGAGAGGAAAATGGCGCGGGCGTCACACAAACGGACGATATAACCAAGTTCGCTTTCCCAAGTACCGCCATAACCGGCATCATTGAGACGGTCTGTCAGGCGGGTCATGGAAATCACAGCCTGGGGAATAAAGGTCGGGGCACATTTGATGAGGTTCTTGTTTTCGGCCATAGAAAGGGTTAAAAGTAAAGCTTCCATTTGGGCGGAAAGTTCATTTTTACCGCCCTGGCGGGCAATTTCCACGGAAAAAGTTATCCCCTTATGGCAAAAAACGCTGTCCATAACCGCCGTCCCGATTTCCACCTGGTAAGGGCGAAATTGAAAGGGTTTTACCGGACCAGGCGGATCATTTTTTAAGGAATTGCATAACGCCAATGCCGAGTGGGACGCCAATATTTTTGAGCACATTTTCAGCTCCCTCCCTGAGACTATTTTTATCGTTCTTCCCAACGTTATGTTTGGTGGCAATCAAACGCGCCAACGAATTAACGGCCTGAGACACTAAATTAATGTTTTCCGGGTCGCGGGCAATGAGCGATTCAATCTTAACCCGCAACAGGGCAATCTCGCGATCCAGCCCTTCGATTTCAACCGCGTGTTTGAAGCGCAATTTTTCTTCCTCGTCCAGGACTTTGGAATAAAAGCCGTGGGTTCTGGCATATTGATTGCCTTTTGGCGCACCACCTTTTTTCTTCATTTCTTCATCCATCTTATTTCCTCCCGCCGGATAATAATAGAACATATGTTCTATATTTGTAAAGCGGTTTTTGTCGCTATTTTGGCGAACTTTAGGCGGTCAGCAGTCAGCTTGCAGTTCAGAGTAATGAGTTACGGAGTAAATAATTAATACACATTTACTTCGTAAAGTGTACAATGTCCCCTAATACATTCGCTGCGCTCAGTACCTTCGGCCTTAATCCTCTCTCAAGGGGCGAGGAGACTTACCAAATAGGATTTTGTCACTATTTTTACATCCCCTCTCTCCGTACTTTTGTTTCGATGTCAGTCTACCTAAACAAAAGTATACATTCACTTCGCTCAGTACCTACGCTTCGCTCCGGCCTTCGGCTCTCTCCCGCGATACTCATGACCTTTGTCCTGATATACGTTACTGCGTAAGTACCTCCGCGTGCGGTCTCCGGCCTCCGCGCATTTTGGTGAAATACGCTCCGGGGGGCGAGGGAACTAACCGGTACAAACCGGGTGGATGGTAACAGAATAGACCGGGCGGATAGGTAACACATAGTAAAGCGTTTGGTAATTTGTTT
>JBKQML010000203.1:0-5706 GCA_052326545.1 Dehalococcoidales bacterium | reverse complement strand
ATAATCGTTCTCAAAGAGGGGATTGCCAACTTAAAGAAACATGAATCAGTTTTAGAAGCAAGGCTTCTTCCTATTGCAAAACGGTTGAGAGAAATCACAGAAATGAAATCACGCCTTGCCGATAAATTTATTATTGACAATATGGATACGGAAAAATATAACGATGTTCGGCAAAACCTAGAAAAAGAAGAGGCCAGATTAATGGCTCTTAGAAAGGATTGCGACCCAAATCAGTTGGTTGAACTTGAATCTACTAAAAGGTTGATAGAACATTATCAAAAACTGGTTAATAAAATGGTGTGGAACACAGAAGCTGAGGGTGCACCAGGCGTCATGGAACAAACAGCGGTAGAACCCCACGAGTATATAAAAAATCTACTCACCATCGGCAGCGACGCTTTGTCTCAAGAAAAGCAAGTCCCGACAACTCCTCGTGCATGGTTTGCTTTACTCCAATTGCAGTTAGTCGTATATAAAGATAAAATAGGAGTTAAGGCCATAATCCCCATCCCTGACATTCAAATTCAAGAGTACACAACGGCAGAGGGAGTCAGAGGGTGAGGGTTTATAAGTTGTTTGAATAAACTGCAAGGGCGCTGAAAGAATAATTATTTACTTTACTAAATTATTTATACTTCCCGCCAACCAAAATAAGAGAAGGACGCAACCATATGTTAGTCGTAATGAAAAATGATGCCTCGGAAGAACAGGTTCAGGCAGTGATTAAGGAAATCGAGCGGATGGGTTACCGCGGCATCCCGATGCCCGGCGCAGAGAGGACGGCGGTCTGCATCGTCGGCAATAAAGGCCCGGTCGATGATATCCGGCTGCTGACCATGGACGGCGTCAAAGAAGCCATTCCCGTCACTAAGCCGTTTAAACTGGTCAGTAAAGAAACGAAAACCGAACCGACCGTGATCAGTATCGGGGATGTTAAAATCGGTACCGGTGAAGTAGTGGTAATGGCCGGGCCGTGTGCCGTCGAAAGTGAAAAACAAGCCCTGACAATCGCTCGATATGTGAAAAAACACGGCGCGCAGATATTTCGCGGGGGTGCCTTCAAACCGAGAACATCGCCTTACAGTTTCCAGGGCCTCGGCGAAGAAGGCCTGAAAATACTGGCCAAAGTCCGTGAGGAGACAGGCCTGTTAATCGTCACGGAGGCGACCGACAATGTCAGCATCGAGATGGTGGAACAATACGCCGATATTATCCAGATCGGTGCGCGGAATATGCAGAATTACTCTTTATTACGCCGTGCCGGCCAGGCAACAAAACCGGTGCTGCTGAAGCGGGGTTTTGCCGCAACGATTGACGAGTTATTGATGTCCGCCGAATACATCATGTCCGAGGGCAATCCTCAAATCATCCTTTGCGAACGGGGTATCAGGACTTTTACCAACACGACACGTAATACCCTGGATTTGAGCGCCATCCCGTCAACCAAAGAGCTCAGTCACCTGCCCATTATCGTCGACCCCAGCCATGCTGCCGGCCGCCGGGAATTTGTTATTCCCCTGTCCAAAGCCGCCGTTGCGGTCGGCGCTGATGGACTTATCGTGGAAGTCCACAACGACCCCGCTCATGCTCTCTCCGATGGCGCCCAATCCCTTTATCTCGAACAGTTCGCACAGTTGATGAAAGAGATTAAACAATACAGAAAATAGCGGAGCTGTTTCTTAATCGTGCCGTACGTAGGGACAGGTTTCAAACTTTCCGCCCCGTCATTAGTGGCACAGGCGTCCCTGCCTGTGCTTCCATTGAAATATTGTAGGGTGTGCACCACCCGCCCCGTCCTCCATACCGGCATAGGCCGGTATCTACTGGTTGGTTGCATTGTAGGGTGGGCAGCGCCCACCACGTCATCCATTCCGGCATAGGCCTGTATCCGGTAATCCTATTGTTATTCCCGACTTGATCGCCGAAGGTCCCGAAGCTTGTGCAGGAGGAATCCATGTGACTATCCGATAGAAAACCCTGTTCTGTTTATGTATTTATCTCCATAATCCTTAATGCGTGTTCTGTTGTTTTCCGATGATTAAATTACCATCTTTACAACCATTTCCCTGGTTAAAATTTGTTATTCTCTTTTAGGGTTTAATATCCCGCCGCTTGCGGCGAACTCTATAGCTGAGTGGTGTTAATGATACCCCGCCGTAAGCGTCGAGGAGATTCATTTTACCTCGAACATCAAACAACTCACTTAAAAGTGACAAAATACCATTGTATGTCATATATGATAGTGCTATAATTCCTTTATTAGTACATTTGTTCTTTTAAGGAATTTGTTATGGGATCACAAACACTGACAAAAAACCTGTGCAGAACTCACAACCGAGGTCTACTTCTTTCGATTCTTGAAAAGGAGGCTCTTCCCCATAAGGTCTTTTAGTTCCACATGCCTGGAAACCACAAACGGTCAAAGTATTATTTCTTCTTTGGCAAATATCTGTGATTATGTCATTATCGAGGATGCTGATCTAAGACAGCAGGACTTAATTACACATGCTAGCAAATTTTCACTTAATTTTCTGACCATTTGTGATATGACAAAAGCCATGAAGCTAAAGGGTAATTATGTTTATGTGGTTTGGTTAAAATGCGCAATTAAACCAACTCTTCTGGGTGAACAGATATGGTAAACATCATTTGGGCTGAACGGAAATCATCCATTCTCTCAACATCGAGCTTAGCCTGTTTGAGCAGTATCCCCAGTATCAATCTAACATCAGGCTGCGCTCATGATTGCATCTATTGTTATGCCCGCGGATATAGTAGTTTTCCCGGTGAAAACAATGTAGTTATCTATCGGGATACTTTGGAAAAACTTAAAAAGGAACTCCTTCATAAGCGAAGCAAACCGCGGGCCATTTATTTTAGTCCGTCTACTGATGTTTTCCAGCCCATCCCAGAAGTGCTTGATCTCACCCATTCCATATTTGAATATTTACTTTCAAAAGATATTGGCTTGGCTTTTTTAACGAAGGGACGAATACCCGATAAAACCATGAGTCTCCTGCTTGGTCATTCAGATAAAGTAAGAGCGCAAATTGGCATCAATACCCACGATGATAATATCCGTTGCTTATTTGAACCGAACACCGCCGGTGTTGATATACGCATCAATCAAATGACTGAAATGGCCGACGGTGGTATTAACGTCGAAGCACGTGTAATTCCCGTTCTTCCAGGTGTTACGGATAATCCTGACTCAATTAGTTCTCTGCTTCACGCTATTGTTGATTCCGGAGTGAAAAAGGTAGCGATAAGCACTCTTTTTTTAAGGCCTGCCATTGCAGCATCTTTAAGATGTCGTGTTCCAGATAAAGCGATGCTAAATAATATTCTGAGTTTCTACCGGGATGAGAAACGTGTCTCTGTACGCGCGTGTCATTCCTCTATAATACCGCTCTCCCAACAAAAAAGAGAGAGAATTTATGCACATTTCATTCAAGTGGCAAATAAACTTGGACCGAAGGTCTCTATTTGCGGTTGCATGAATCCTGACATCGGTGGTGTTTGCAATATCGCGGGGAAATGGCCGATTAATGAAATACAACAAAGTTTGTTTGCCATTAAGGAATAGCTGGTTATGAATCACGTTAAAATTCAAGAAATCCCTATCGAACTATTGGTAGAACATCCGGAAAACAGTAACTTCATGAATACAGAGTTATTTCAAAAGCTACTTCGACACATTGAGCCCACTTATCGGAAATCGGATTTTATATCCAGATGGTGAAATAAATTCCTTCGCTCAACGCTATCTTAGGGAACAGGTACTTAAACTATTTGAGACTAAACCAAAAAAGAATGCTAATAAACATTCGTAAAAGACATTAATTGCGAGGAAATCTGTAAATAAAAACCAGCTCACTTAAATCTTGAGCAGCTTTTCGAGGTGGTCCGCGGATTTGACCGGGCCGACGACAGAGAGGCGAAGTTTGTCACCTACCAGCAGTTCTTTCGCCACGGCACACATTTCTTCGGCGGTCACTTTTTCAATGACGGCCACGACTTCTTCCACATCCATGATTTTGCCGCTGAGAATCTCCTGACCGCCCACCCAACCGGCGACGCTGCGGCTGTCTTCCATGCGCAGCAGGAGCCGTCCTTTAGACAGTTCTTTGGCTTTCGTGACTTCTTCATCGGAGACTTTTTCTTTCAACAGCGCCAGTTGTTCCAGAATCGCGGTAATACCGATTTCCAGGTTTTTGGGATGCACGCCGGCATAAATTGTCAGCGCGCCAGAATCCTGAAAATGGTCGAGGTAGCTGTGAATATTGTAGGCCAGTCCCAATTTATCGCGGATTTCAATGAAGAGACGGCTGCTCATGCCCTCGCCGAGAATCACATTCATCAGGTCGATGGTAAAGCGTCTGGAGTCAGACAATGAAACACCCGGCAGCGCCAGGCAGAGATGGGTTTGTTCCGTATCCCGCTTTTCGACTTTGCAGCGCGGGTTTTTAAGTTCTACATAAGGCAAAAAATCCAGGCGCGTTTTTTTGTTTTCCCAGCTGCCTAAAATTTTATTAACTTCGTTGACGGCTTCTTCGTGCTCAATATTGCCGGCAATGGCCACCACCGTATTGGCGGGTGAATATTCGCTGGCCATGTAATCGAGCATTAACTCGCGCCCCATCGCTTCAACAGACTGATTGGTACCGGCGACATCGCGTCCCAGCGGGTGGTCCGGCCAGAGTAATTCATCGAGAATCATCCCCACCAGCTGATTCGGGGCATCCTTGCTCATGCTGATCTCTTCGATGATGATTTTGCGTTCTTTTTCGATGTCTTTTTTGTCAAAGCGGGAATGCAGCACCATGTCCGCCAGGACATCCAGCGCCAGTTGAAAATGGGGCTGAGCGACTTTGCACCAGTAGACCGTCAGTTCTTTATCGGTGCCGCCGTTTAAAACGCCGCCGACCCCCTCGATGGCGCCGGAAATATCTTTGGCGCTCAGCCTTTTTTCCGTGCCGCGAAAACAGAGATGTTCGATAAAATGCGACACGCCGGCCTGAGCTTCAGACTCATAACGGGAACCGGCTCCCAGATAAATGCAAATCGAAACGGAGCGCGTGTGCGGCATCGGACAGGTGATTATTCTTAATCCGTTGCCCAGGACTTTTTTCTGGTACAAATGTTCACCTCTATACTTACATTTTAAGGGATGGAAACGGTTTGTCAACAAAAATTATCCGGCGGAGGCTAGAAACCAACCTAATAAATTCCAAATTCTACTTTCATTGCGAGTCCGCCCCAGGCGGACACAATCCCTAAGCTCCCTCCCGTTGAAAAACGGGATCCAGTCGCCAAAATCAAACTGTCATTCCTGCGTACGGTTGAGACCGCAGCCGAAATACTTCCGAAGGTCGCAACCGAAGGTACTTTTGACCTTAGTCAAAATGTACAGGAATCCATCTTCTAAGCCCCTCTTCCAATAGTAAAGAGAGATAATCTCCCTCCCTCTCAGAAAATAAGCCGTTCTCCCTCACCCGTCCCACTCGTCCTACTCGTCAGATTTGTCAGACCGTACCCCGTCCCACCGTTCCCCCCGCAAAAAATCGTGACAAAATCCCCTTGACAGAATTAAATCACATGTCATACAATAATCTCACCGTTTGTGCGAGATACGAGAAACGCTCCGTCATGTTCTGGCCGCCGGGGTCATATGTGGGTTGAATTTGGAATCCCCATAATTTCTGA
>JBKQML010000202.1:0-6404 GCA_052326545.1 Dehalococcoidales bacterium | reverse complement strand
TTTGATGAGGTGACGGCGATCAGCTTCATCCTGGCTACCCATGCAGACACGAAATTCCGTATCGAGCGGCGTGAACCCACACCGGCGGAGTTGGATAATCCGGATGTCTGGGTAATCGATATCGGTTTGCGATATGAGACGGAGAAACATAATTTCGATCACCATCAGTCTCTGGATTGCCCGTCATCCTTCGTGCTGGTGGCTGATTACCTGGGATTGTCAAAAACCATGTCAGTGATGCCCTGGTGGAATTTCAAAGATTCTGTGGATCGAGTCGGACCGGTGGAGAGTTCGATAAGATATCATGCCGGCGACGAATTGATAAATCGGAATCCCGTAGAAATTTGGCTGGTAACCCGTTTTGCTGCCGGGCCGGAAACTTGTGTCCCGCTGCTTCAGGATTACGGTATCAAAATAATTGAAGAGGCGAAATTACTCAAAAAACAGATTGATTACTGGAAAACCGCTAAACGATTGGTAATTGCGGGAGCGCTGGCGATGATCGGGGAGACGCGGGAATCCGCCGGAATAGAAGAATTTCGCCGTCTGGATAAAAATCCGCCCGATATCGTCATTTCCCTCGACCGGAGCGGCAGGGGCTGGCGTCTTTTCCGCTACGATGGAGCGCCCGTTGATTTTAACTTGATTTCAGAACGTCCGGAAATCGCTTTTGCGCACAAATCCGGATTTTTAGCAAAAACCAAAGAGCTATTGGCCTTAGATGCGCTTGTTGATCTGGTTAGTAAAGCCGTCACCGTGAGGAAGAATGGAACCAAATAATAAAGTGACGCCTAATGACTCACAGATATTAATGGAATTAGTGAGTGTCCGCATGCCTTTCGGCAAATATAAAAATCGTATCCTTTGCGATTTACCCGAACCCTATCTGGCGTGGTTCAGCCGGAAAGGTTTTCCCCCCGGGCAAATCGGGATACTGTTATCTGTCCTCTTCGAAATCAAACTCAACGGACTGGAATATCTACTGCAGCCAATGCGGAAAAAGAACCCGTAAAGATAATTCTACTAGCGTATTCAATCCCTGAAACAAGTTGAAATCGAACGGGCTGATTGTACCAGCGGGTCATTTAACTGGACCGTCCTCAAACCTTTGATAACATCTTCCAACTTGACTTCTATTAACGAACTGCCTTTAGTTCCGGCCATGTATCCATAGGCTGCCTTTTCAATCATTTCGACTGTCTTTGTGCCTAATCTAGTGGCCAGAATCCGGTCGAATGGTGTCGGTGTCCCACCCCGCTGCAGATGCCCCATTACTACTGTCCTGGTTTCTATCCCTGTTGCTTCCTCAATTTGTGCCCCCAGAACAAATCCGACACCTCCCAAACGAACGGGATCTGAGGCCTCTTTGACAATTCGCGATACCACCACCTCTCCCCCCTTCGGTTTTGCCCCTTCGGCGACCACGATGATGCTGAATCTCTTTCCTTTTCTGCTTCTTTCCTTTACCCGCTCTACGATAATATCCAGGTCATAAGGTATTTCCGGAATTAATATAATATCGGCGCCGCCGGCGACACCGGCATACAGAGCAATCCAGCCTGCATTGCGCCCCATGACCTCAACAATCATCACTCTGTGGTGAGACTGTGCCGTGGTGTGCAGTCGGTCAATTCCCTCGGTAGCGATGGTTACAGCCGTGTCAAAGCCAAAAGTGATATCAGTCCCTTTCAAATCGTTATCAATCGTCTTGGGAACGCCGATTAAAGGGATACCATCTTGAAAGAGCTTGTTGGCAATACCCAATGTTCCATCTCCGCCGATACACACCAGACAATCGATATTCAGTTTCCTGATATTCGCAATTGTAGTTTGCGAAGCATCTTCAAATTCCAGGGTGTCACCTTTTTTAACGGAATGCCGGTAGGGATTTGATATATTTGAAGTACCTAATATCGTACCGCCCAGCGTGAGAATCCCCGAGACATCATCATAATGCAGAGTTCGAAAGTGATTGTGTATTATGCCATCGAAACCATCCATTATCCCAATAACCTCGATTCCATGTTCGAGAATAGCTTTCTTGGTAATCGCACGTATCGCTGCATTTGTTCCCGGACAATCTCCCCCGCCGCTTAAAATTGCAATTCTTTGATTTGGCAGCATGTTGAGACCTCCTCCAGGTTTGTAACTGTATGAAACTGATATTCTTATGGTATAACACGTTTTTTAGTCTGTAAAGAAAAATGGAAAATCTGAGAATAAATATAGCCATCCCTATTGACATGGGTCAAATGCGATTTAGAATAAAAATAGGTATATTAAGCACAGTATATATAGAGCGGAAATTTTATCATAAATCATTAGAGCATATTCAATCTAAAATCAAGTATGACCTTCAACATAAGATAATATTTACCGCTAATATAAAACCTGGAGCTTAAAAAATAATTACATAAATTTAAATAGGAGGATTAATAAAACATGGCAAGATCAAATTTTTCCGCGAGTTCGGTACGAATTAAGGTTGTCGGACTTGGCGGTGGTGGATCCAATGCAGTTACCCGTATGGTCAGAGACGGAGTAGCCGGAGTAGAATTTGTTGCAATGAATACGGATGCCCAATCCCTGGCGATCGCCGAAGCACCCATCAGAATTCAGCTGGGAGAAAAGCTGGTTGGTGGAACGGGCGCAGGCGGAGACCATACTATAGGACGTAAAGCGGCCGAAGAGTGCCGGGATGAAATCAAAGAAGTCATTAATGGGTCTGAAATGGTATTCATTACAGCCGGAATGGGCGGCGGTACGGGTACAGGTTCTTCCTCCGTCGTGGCCGAAATTGCCAAGTCGTGCGGCGCATTGACAATAGCGGTTGTAACCAAACCCTTTGGATTTGAAGGCTCTCATCGCATGAAGAATGCTGAAGAGGGTATTGCCATGCTGATGCCGTTAGTCGATACCCTTATTATTATCCCGAACGATCGGCTGTTCACTCTCTGCGACCAGAAAACCGGAGTTGATTCCGCATTCAGACTGGCCGACGAAGTACTCGCAAATGGTGTACAGGCAATCGCTCAGGTAATCACCGTTCCCGGAATGATCAACCTGGATTTTGCTGATATCCGTGCAATTATGAAAGATGCCGGACCTGCCTGGATGTCTATTGGTAAAGGAAGCGGTGAAAACCGCGCTGAAGATGCGGCCAAATCAGCCCTAGCCAGCCCGTTACTGGATGTATCTGTCTCCGGAGCAAAAGCTGTGCTGTTTAATGTTACCGGCGGCGATAACCTTTCGCTATTCGAAGTGAATCAAGCCGCGGAAATCATCAAACAGGCAGTTGATCCCGATGCTAACATAATCTTCGGTGTTGTCCGCGATAGCACGATGGACAAAGATATCAAGATTACGCTAATTGCCACCGGTTTCCAGGCCTCATCTTTGAGTGGCAATAAAGTTAATGAAGCAGAAATCAGTGGTTACATGGAGACACTAAAGGGCAATGAAGACCAGATGGATGTACCCGCTTTCCTGCGCCGCTCGCAATATAATCAGCGGCATGTACCAACCACTCCGAGTTTCGCCACTCCACCACAGAAACAGGCGACAAAAAGCCCGTTCCAAAATTCATGGACCCGATAGGATAACTTTGGCACTGAGAAGAGGGCAAGGTTTATAAGACTGACAGCCCAAACTCTTTAATAGGATGTTATTGGGTAGACCAAACCACCGGTCTACCCAATAACATCTAAATTTTTCTTCGGCATTCTTTTATATACGGCCGCGAATGACAATTCTACACAGTATCAGAGATTTTGTTTAGTACCTGAATTTTGCTTACCGCTTCGCTTTGAGTCTTTAACTTTCGTTGATTATTTGTAATTGTGAATGGACAATATAAGTTATACCGTTGCCGCCACAGCAGAACATAATTTGATTTTCTAGCCATTAAATTTGTGAGTCAGTATTGACAAAGGCAGCAGAAACAGTATCAAGATGAGGATATCCATGAATAATATCAGCAACAGGGCAATATAGAATATAAGAAAATAACTGAGTGTATAAACAAAAATATTTGCCGTTAAATCACCGATCCATACCGTTCCAAGGTTAAAAATGAATATCAGGATTAATATTACACTCAGGCCCTTCAGAGTGCTTTTGATGTCGGACGCACTGAGTGTAATTGAACTTCCAATTGTAAATGTCAGATAAACAAATAAATATAATTGCCAGGTGGATAAATATTGCCGGGAAAAAATCACTGAGAATAATTGCCTAAATGAAGTCCAGATGGTTTGAAGTATCCGGCTTAATATGTCCCATGAATAAACGTGTGCCGTTGGCAGACTGACACTTACCGCAAATTTAAAAGGGTTAAGCCCCAAGAGCAAGTACAAAAGAAAATATATCAGCGCCGTGCCCAATAAAATCGGGCCGATACCGATGAAAAAATTTCCTGCCAGTTGATAAATGTTCGATGAATCATAAGTATGCTGGACATAGCCCAGAGTACCTGTTTCCTGGTCGGGGTCAAACAATTTCAAGTTCGTAATCTTATGGAAAAATATCAGGCAAAAGAGCGCATGGCTAAGTTCGTGGATTATTGTACCCAGCCATCCGAATAATCCAAGGTACCAGCCCTTGCCAATGATGGAGAGTGCACGCCGCTGCAAAAGTGTCGAAGCATAGTTAGTAACTAAAGTTAAAAACAAACCGGGAACAAAGAAGATACCGATTTGGATAAGACTCGTAAGGGTAGCTTTCCAAAGATATAATAATATGGTCTCAACCATTTATTTGTACTCTTCCCGGTAACCGGATATCCGATATAAAATATTCTGAAAATCAGAAGTGATAATTAGTTATCGGTTAAAACCGCATAGCATAATAATACAATATTCTTATGAACGTAATAAGTAGAAAACATGAGTTATGCTTCTCCTTTAATTTCAAATATTCCGTTTATCGCGGACGTTTTATATTAAAAGAGACTTTGACAATTTTTACATTTCAATAATATAATTCTGCAGATTGAAGAGTACATTTTTCATCGGTAAAACATACTTTTTCAGTACTCTGTTTTAAGGCCATAATTCCTTCGCGACATCGTCCATACCGCCCAGAGCCAGCAATTTCGCTTTACTGGGTTTGCCGGTGAAACGGTCCCAGTCCAGATAACCCAAACCCCAGTAGACCTGAGCATCGATATCCGCTGTCACGCCGGCCAGCGGCCCGACGGTCTGCGGCGGATTACCGATGATTCTGGGAGGTACCTTCCAATTCAATTCGTTGATACCTTCACGCAGATTGAACGCATGGCGCATGTTGACGATTCGTTCACCCGTCTTCTGCATATCTTTCCAGCTATAGTCCCAGCCGGTAACTGCTTTGAAGACTCCAACCATTAATTCCTGATTCTCGGGCCACATCCCGAAGTGGCAAAGACCGGTAACATTGAGGAAATGGGTATCGATAAAAGCATGCGTTCCGAAGAGAGTGGTATGGCGCCCGGGTGTGGCATCCATTTTGTAGCGCGCCGCAGGACTTGATAGACGTCCATTTCCCAGAACTTTAGGGTCGTGCATGGCCACTTCCTGACCCCCGATGTGCATGACAAATTGCTCTGAGCCTTTCCCGATAATTTCGGCTGCCCGCTTCACGCCATTGGCTAGAATGTCACCCACTCCTTCCCTGTTCGCCAGTTTCCGGGTCATCGCCACGATCGCCCAGTGATTACCCCACTTGAGGTCGATGCCGTCCGTGTCTTTCTGTGTCAGGATACCGTTTTCGTACAGTTCGATGGCAAAAGCGATAATCGAGCCGGCTGAGATTGTATCGAGACCGGCCCGGTTGCAAATGTCATTAGCCATGATAATTGAATCGGTATTATTATTAAGGCAAAGTGCCCCGAAGGATGTTGCTGTCTCGTATTCCGGCCGATGAATGCCGGCGGCATATTTGTACTCTCCTTCACCAGATTTCAAGAGTGATTTGCAGCGTATGGGGCAATGCCAGCAGCTGTGTACTTTATTAACACGCGATGCGAAAGCATCAGGGTGCAGACCGTCACGATTCGGAAAGTCCACGACACCGACTCCCCCCAGTTCTTAACAGGGGCATCGCCGCTATAGGCAGAATTAAAAGTATTGATACTGGTACCGTACTTCTGCTGTCTTTGCATTGGAGACATCCCATTGTTGGCATTAACGATTTTTAAAAATTTTACATGTACGACAATAAATTTCTGAGCTGCCGCTTTGTCAGCGATATCAACTTCCTGAGTGCCGCGGGCAACCACGGCTTTCAATTTCTTGGAACCCATCACGGCGCCGAGTCCGGACCGTCCGGCAGCACTGCCGTGGTTGGTCATGATGCAGGAAACCAGGGACAGTTTCTCACCGGCCGGCCCGATGCAGGCCACACGGGAGTCTTTGTATTCCGACATC
>JBKQML010000201.1:0-8668 GCA_052326545.1 Dehalococcoidales bacterium | reverse complement strand
CGATTAACAAAAGGAGATAAATATGAATTCAAAAGAAATGGAAGAAAAGATTAAAAATCTCGAGGAGAAAGTCCAAACGCTCGAGGACATCGAACAGATAAAAATAGTCCAAAAAGCTTATGGTTTTTACATGGATAATCTGATGTATGACGATGCCGCAGACCTCTTCACCGATGACTGCCATGCATTTCATATTCAAGGCAGGGAAAATCTTAAAGCATCATTTAACACTTTTACAACCGATCGGTTTGAAGGCACGAAAAAGCTGTTTTTAAAAATGCAATTAATGGGTATCATCCATGTAGATAAGGGTAACAAGGCAGCCAGGGGAAGATGGAATATGCTTTGCCTTAAGACGGATTACGTGGGTGACGAACTCGAATCGATAATATCCCACGGAGTGTATGAATGCGAGTATCGGAAGGAAGATGGTATCTGGAAGATTAGCAATCTTGTCTTCAACAGCAGTTTCCAGACTACCTTGAAAGACGGTTGGGCCAAGAAGCCGGTTATCTATCCGAAAGAACCAGGCGATGTTGCCAAGACCTGGGCGTCGGGATATAAGATGCCCCTGCATTACAAGAATCCTGTAACAGGTAAATAGAATAAAGATTAGCAACGCAAAGAAGGAATCAAGAAAATGAAAAAGTTTATTAATGACCCATATAAAGTAGTGGATGAAACAATCGCCGGTATTCTCAAGGCTTATCCCTATCATTTGCGTGTGGCTAAAGCAAGTTCGCGGGCTCTGATTAGAGCTGATGCACCCATAAAGGGGAAAGTCGGAATTTGTACCGGCGGTGGGTCAGGTCATATTCCTCTGTTCCTTGGCTATGTTGGGCCGGGTATGCTTGACGGCGTGGCAGTGGGGAATGTTTTCTCTTCACCCAGTGCCGATGATATGCTGGCTGCGGCTAAAGAAGTAAATGGCGGATCCGGAGTTCTTTTTCTCTTTGGGAACTACAGCGGTGACAAGATGAACTTTGAAATGGCCGCGGAAATGGCAGCTGTTGATGATATCCCGGTGAAGTTAAGTATCGCCGCCGATGATGTTGCTTCTGCTCCCCATGCAGAGAAAGACCGGCGCCGCGGGATTGCGGGGATTTTCTTCGCCTATAAAATTGCCGGCGCGAAAGCTGATACCATGGCTAATCTCGATGCAGTGAAAGCAACTACTAACAAAGTAATCGAACAGACCTGTACTATCGGCGTAGCTCTGAGTCCTTGTACCATCCCCGCAGTAGGGAAGCCAAATTTTATTATCGCCGATGATGAAATGGAATTAGGCATGGGTATTCATGGAGAACCGGGAATTGAACGAACCAAACTTAAAAAAGCTGATGAAGTCGCAACTATTATGGCCGAAAAAGTAATTAAGGACCTACCGTTTAAAGAGAAGGATGAAGTTGCAGTACTGGTAAATGGATTAGGCGCTACTCCCCCTGAAGAACTTTTCATTCTTTATAGCAAGTTTTACGATATACTGGGTGGATACGGCATTAAAGTCTATAAGGCATTTATCGGTGAATATGCTACCTCGATGGAAATGGCTGGAGCCTCATTTACTTTATTAAAACTGAATGATGAGTTTAAAAAACTACTGGATGCTCCTGCTTTTTCGCCGTTCCTGCCGCAGTGGAGAAGAACATGAGCCAGACGCTTAATACTGAAAATCTGAAAACAGTATTAAAAGACACCGCTTCAGAATGGCGTCATCACAGCGATACTCTGCAACAATTGGATTCCATTCTTGGCGACGGCGATATTGGTGTTACGGTTGACCTTGGCGGTAAAGCGATTATCGATTATGCGGCATCGCTGACTGAAGACGACATCGGTAAAATCTTGATGAAATGCGGCATGAGCATCAATAAGACCAGCCCGTCTACTTTTGGTACGTTGCTGGCGTCTGCTTTTCTGGAAGCAGGCAAAGCGTTGGTAGGCCGAAAGGAAATAGATATTAAAGATCTGGCGCTTGCCGGACAGGGTGCGGTTGACGGAATTAAAAAACGCGGAGGGGCTGTCGTTGGCGAAAAGACAATGCTGGATTCTCTCGTTCCGGCAGTAGAAGCATATAAGCAAGCTTTGATAAATAATGTGGCCACCAAAATCGCTCTGGAAAAGGCGACATCAGCAGCGAAAAAAGGTATGGAAGACACGAAAAATATGAAAGCCAGGCACAGTCGGGCAAGCTATCGTCCGGATGGTGGTATCGGGGTGCAGGATGCCGGTGCTACTGCCATGTATTACCTGATTGAGTCTTTCAATAAAAATCTAATCGCGCAAATCGGCTAAAAACAAATAATAAATTTCGATTAGAAGTTTAAGTTCGCTTCCCAGTCTTTGGCGTTGTCTTCAGGATTAAAACCAAGGTTCTTCCTGGTTTCTGTCAGGTCGAAAACAGCCGGTTTGTTGTCGCTGACGGCATAGGCGTTCAAATAATCCGTATCGATTTGGAGCGCTCTATCCGTAATATCAATCAAATCCCTTTTACTCAGATACATCACCCGGACATGGTCTTTGATAGCACTATCACTCGATTGTATTTGTATTTTCATCTTTTCACATTCTGCCCATCCGATGCGTAATGAAACAACTTTGATGCCGTAAAACCGGGAATAATACCGGCCGAGGTCCTCGCCAAACAGTTTTGAGACACCATAGAAAGAATCTGGTGCCGGCGGGTCGTCAAGTTTAATCAGTCCGTGTTTCTTTACATAAGTTAAATCTTCGTCCAATGTGTTTGTTTTCATTGTGTACGCATGTTGGGTATGATTTGTGCTTGCGAAGACTACTTTGGCAACACCGGCACGACGCACTTCTTCAAAAACATTATATGTCGTGATGATATTTTGAGTGAGGACGTTTTCCCATGATGACAGGGAACTGGAGGCAGCTGCCAGGTGGATGACCGCATCCAAGCCTTCGAAGATACCTTTTACCTGCTTTTCATCGGACAAATCGGCTTGAACCACCGGTAATTTGCGGGCAGTAGTCGGTTTCGTATTGTGATAAAACAATGTAAGTTGATATTTTTCCGCCAGACCTTCGGTTAAATCAATCCCGATAAGTCCGCCGGCTCCGGTAATTCCTACTTTTGCAATCACAGAACGCTCCATCTGATAATAAATTTTAAAAACTGCATCAGTTTACTTCCGGTGGTTCTTTGGCGGTGGATGGTTTTTCAATTACCTTTAATTCAGGCGGTTTGATGCCCAATCGCCTGGCAGTATGGTCGCGACCCAGGTAGTAGTTCAACCAGGATGAAGTATGCTGTAACTCCCAATTGCTGGGCGGTACGATATATTCCGCGATGGAATTCTCTTCCCGGTGTTTTTTCAGACGGTTGTAAGCTCTAACCCAGATACATTGTTTCTCGCCGGGATAGACTTCGCACCAGCCTTCATAACTACCGCCGCAGGGTCCATTCCTTTGTCCTTTCGGGCATTGTGACATCGGACAGATGAAAGCGGCATCGAATAGCGCACAATCTCCACAGTCCATGCAGTCAAAGAGTATCACTTTATTAATAAGCTCGAATTTACCGAAAGCATGTTTCATCTTCGGTCCTTTGTCTACACTTTTTACAACGGGCATAAATCCTTTAAAGATAATGCTGTCTTTGTTAAAGATTGTTTTATGTGCCATACGCGAAAAAATATAAATTGGGGGATTGATTGATTTAGCGTTTCCGGGTGCCAATTTTTCCGTATTTAAGCCTGTTTTCTCATCTTTCTCAAAGAGGTAGAAACCGTCTTTTTGCGGGAAATCAAATTCTGCTACTAATTCCTGCCATTTTGGCGTAAGTTCTTCACCCCGGTCGATGACGTATTCCACCATCTCGCAGGTAACTCTTAGTCCGCCAATATGAACGCCGCTGAACCCCATACCCCTGGCAATGGCATACATCCGGGCTGCCCGGTTAAGTCTGGTAACCTTGCCCTTGTCCGGTGCGTTTCTTTCTTCTTCCAGTTTAGCCAGTAATTTATCGGTGACGATACAGCCCGGAATCCGGTTGGCATTCATCGTTTTACCAACACTGTAAGGCAGGATATAGATATTGGCCATCAAAGGAGTATGGTATTCATTAACCTTTTTCCATAGTACCAGTTCATGAAATTTGCGGATATCATAGCCGACCTGCATGATCACAAATTGGGTACCAGCTTCGATTTTTTTCTTCAATTTATAATATTGCCCCATCAGTTCCGCTTCTGTTTGCTTGAAGGGCGAAATCACCGAACCAGCAAAAAAATCAGTCGGCGCTAACACATTTTTCTTCACTGAAGCATTATCTTCTAAACCGGCATTCAATGACTTAATTAGCTGTAAAGCCTGCACGGAGTCAAGGTCAAAGACCGGTTTGCCTTTTCCTTTAAAGCCGTTTGATGCAGGATAGTCACCTGTCAGTATCAGTAGATTTCTCACACTGAGTGCAGTTAGGCCGTGCAATAAACTCTCGCATTCGTTTCGATTCTTATCGCGCAGCGCAAAGTGTACCAGCGGTTCGATACCCAGTTTTTTAATTTCGGCGCAAAACATTTCCGGAGATATTGCCGGAATTCCGCTGGGATTATCGGTAAGACTGACGGCCTGAATTTTGCCGCTACCGGCGGCTTTTCGCGCGTTTTCGATTACTTCTTCCTGGGATGTTTCAAAAGCCCCTCTACCCGGGATTTGTTCCCAGGTAACACAAAATTGGCTGGGATTCAAAAGTGCGTCCTTGAAGATGTTTGTTTTAGTAACGATGATATTGTCTTTTTTTACTGTGTCAGTCATATTGCCGGCTTTTTTGTCTATCCTGATTGATTTGTAGAGTGGTAGTTTTAGTATATCAAATCCGAGTGAGCATTAGAACCTAAAAGAGCAAATTGTTGTATTTCTTACAGATAATAGTATAATAGGCTAACTATGGGAAAGATTACAGTATTTTTAGCTGAAGACCATGCCGTAGTCAGAGAGGGTTTGGCGGAACTGATAAGGCGTGAGGCAGATATGGAAGTCGTTGGTGAGGCCGGGGATGGTGAAGACACCGTCCGTCAGGTGAAGCAACTCAAGCCGGATATCGTGTTGATGGATATTGCCATGCCTTTAGTAAATGGCGTAGAAGCGACCAAACAAATAAAATCGAATGTTCCCCAAACACGTGTGCTGGTTTTGACAGCTTATGATAATCCTGAATTTGTTACGGCGGCCATCGACGCCGGTGCTGCCGGCTATCTCCTCAAGAACGTTAGAAGGAAAGAGCTTACCACGGCCATTCGTAGTGCCTATGAAGGCGAATCGGTTCTACATCCATCGGTTGCGAAAGCTATCTTTGCTCAATTACGCACACCCGCCGATAAATTGACTAGTGAAAAACCGGATGTGTTGAGTGAGAGAGAATTTCAAGTGTTGCAAAAAGGGTCGGAAGGGCTCAGCAATAAACAGATTGCGACCTTGTTGTCTATCGGACCCCGGACAGTTCAGACCCATTGGCGGAACATTTTTGATAAATTAGGTGTTTATTCCCGTACTGAAGCGATTGTTTATTGTCTCAAGAAGGGATGGCTTAATCTCGGTGGAGAGGGTAATCAGCAGCGATGAAACGCCTTTCGGCGGAGATACGTAAACCGATCTTCTGGGTCTCTTTAGTTGCCTTTCTGGTTGTTGCATTCCTTCATTTCAGCCAACACTTGCCTGCCTCATTCTCCGGTATCAATTCATTTTTGGGCACGAATAGTTTAGGTTACGAACGCATTCTTTTCTTACTTATTATCATTTTGGCCGGTATCACATCCGGACTAATCGTAGGGCTAATCTATATGGCTCTTTCGTTAGCTGCGATGTTACCGGTTCTTTTCATGTCCCCAGGTTCCGGGACAAACGCTGTTTTCGAAGTGATTCTGGTAATTATAGCCGGGCTGGGGTTTAATCTTTGGTTTGAGGAACGCCGTCGTGATGCAAAAAAACAAAAGGAATTACAACTAAAATTTGCAGCCGTACAGCGTGAACTACAGGATAATATCAAGACAGTCAGAGACAACGAGAAGCGTCTGGCGGTGCTCCATTCTGTTACCGAGGCAATCAACCAATTCAGTAATCTGGATAGTATTTTAAACACTGCGGCAGACAAGGTGCTGGAAGCGCTTAGTGTCGATGGTGTTTTAATATATCTGATTAATGATGCTAAAAACGAACTTGAACTGAAACAGTACCGGGGTGTTTCCGAAGAATTCTCAAAAAAAATTAACCATTTACAAACTGAAGATCGTTTAAAAGAATTATTAACACACCCGGAAAATCCTGAAAACAATCCGGATTCGCCCCAAGATGCCGCATTAACGAACGACAAAGCGAAAAACCAAGTAATCGAATTTTATTTTCTGGTGCCGCTTACGGCCCAGGAAAAAGTAGTAGGCACACTTTGTGCTTTATCTTATTCCACCAGGCAACTCGCTAAAGATGAAGAGCAGCTGCTCGTTTTAATTGGAGTGGAATTGGGTCTGGCAGTAGAAAGAGCCACTCTCAGTGATGAAAAGGAGCGAGCAGGCAAAAGATTTAAAGAACTGTTTGAGAGGGCTCACGATGCCATCTGGATTCAAGATTTGGACGGCAAAATTCTGGATGCCAATCAGGCAATGGCCGATTTTACCGGATACCGTCGTGAACGGTTAATCGGCGGCGATGTAATCAGGTCGCTCAATCCGCAGGCTCTGGAACTGGCACGTGAAGTACGTTATAAATTACTTAACGGGATTAATGTGGAACAACCTTACGAACAGAGGATAACCAGAAGGGACGGCTCAGAAGCGATAATCATGTTGACGACAACCGTGATAAAAGAAGAAGGCAAACCGGTTGTTTTTCAACACATTTCACGTGATGTTACGCGTGAGAAAAAATTAGCCGAAAATCTGCGACTTTATGCTCAACAAATCACGAGGACGCAGGAAGACGAAAGAAAACGTATCGCCCGGGAACTGCACGATGATTCTATCCAGTCGCTAATCATTCTCTTACGGAATATCGATGAACTTATTTCAATTCAACCAAAGCGTTCGAAAATGGTCCGTTCGCTGGAGGATCTCCGCGCCGAGGTGGATAAGGTCATTTCTCAGGTAAGACGTTTTACCCATGATTTACGACCTCCAACACTCGACTATCTTGGGTTGATGCCGGCCCTCAGGGAATTAATTTCACAATTTGAGCATCAAAGTAATATTAAAACGGAGATGAAAACCAGCGGTGAGGAGATAAAATTTGCGCCGGAAGCCGAAATGCTTATCTATCGCATCATTCAGGAGGCGCTGAATAACGTTTGGCGGCATTCTGCAGCTTTGACCGTTTCGGTATCAATCGACTTTGGAAAAGACGGCACGACGATTGAGGTCAAAGATGACGGGAAAGGATTTGTTATCGGAGAAGACCTGAGGTTCGTGGAGGCGGGGAAAATCGGGTTGGCCGGCATGCAGGAGCGTGCCGACCTGTTAGGCGGTAATTTGAGCATCCAGTCGAATGTAGGACGCGGGACACTGGTAACATTGTTGGTTCCTTATGAGCGCTGGAAGAAAGAAGTAACTGTTTAAAAAATTACTCAAAATTTGGCGATGAACAAACCGGATAAGTAAAATAGTAGTTATTACGTGTTTTGAACTTAGAAATTAGTATTTAGTATTTTCTTACCTATCGGTTGGTTAAAATATCGGGATTTTGGGCATGTAACCAGCGGGTTTCCTGTTCCTTGCGTTTCTTTTCACGCTCTTCCAACTGTTCAACTTGTTTAATCAAATCGTCATAATCACGTCGGTATTTGGCTACTTCGGCTTCCAGTTCGGGAATACGTTTCAAAGCATCGAAAGCTCTAATTATCAGTTCAATCATCTGGTCCAAAGGAACATCATGCGGTTCAATGGTAGGAGGTGATGGTTTGTGAGGAACCGGCGAATTAAGTGTCAATGTAGCAGGTATTGTTGTGGTAAAGGGCAGGGGAGGAAGCGAACTCTGTAAAATTCCGGTACGGATAAACTCTTTACGGTAAAGATCAATTGCTTGACGGCTCACACCAAATTGTGTGGCAATACTCTGTGATGTTTTGCCTTCTTTTAAAAGTTGTAGTACGATATTCCGATCGACCAGAGCTTTTCTTGCCATAATAATCTTCCTTGTTGATTGTCTTCATACTAGCATGTGGTCAAGCAATTGTCAAGCAATTAATTGCATTTTCTTGCGAATATTTAGAAAATAATCTTTTTCTTGCATTAAGGTAATTCTTGTCGGTGTGGATGCAAATCCTTTAATTTTTTATCACCTTGTCGTTTAGCTAATAGCGCTGTATATCGAAAAACGTTCTTTGCTTTTCCCTGGATTGTAAGTACCTGTTTCATTATTTGCCTCCAGCAAGATTCTTACTTGCATATTGAAGTATAGCAAGCAATAAACTACTATGCAAGTTAGTTTAAAGCAAGTTACAATAATATAGGCAAGTTTAATGCTTGCTATACAAGATATATAATGCAAGTAATACTTCGCCAGGTCACTCAAGCTCTCTGTTTCTAATTATTGCTATATAAAAGGGGATTATTATTAATTAAAAAACAATATAAAAATAGGCATGTCACGTTATTTTTAGGACAAGCCTCTACATATTGCCAGATAAATATTTATAACTTCAGACGGACACAACCTC